>JAPXLS010000025.1:13889-17144 GCA_033809435.1 Bacillota bacterium | reverse complement strand
AAACACGGGCAAATATAGAACCATTGTCATAAAAAAGGTGAGCAATAAAGAGGTGAAGAGCTGTTTGAGATCCCTGTATCGCCGCGCCCTGTTCTTGTTCAAAACAGCGAATAAAAACAACCAGCAAACCACTATGCTGAAGGGATAGAGCATAACCGGTATGGTATAGAAACCCAGCGCAGCAAAAAAAGCCAGGAGAAGCTGGATCAAGCTGTTACCGCCCCTGATCAGGTACGTACCCAGGTAGAGTACGCAGAGAAAAAAGAAAAACATCATCGTGTACCCTCTGGCGTTCACAGAGTAGCCAATCAAAAAAGAGGAGGAGGCCACCAGGGCCGCTGTGAGCAAAGCCGCCCGCCCGTTGGAAAGACGCCGCACCACGGCATAGGTGGCCGGTACCAGGAGCAGGCCGAATAGAAAGGCCGGCAAACGAACGGCCCACAGAGCACCGCCGAAAATCAGGTACGAGCAACGCATCAGCAGGGTATGTAGAATATGATTGTTCGGGGTTGCATAGTAGGAGGCGATCATGAAGAAGGGCCGGCCGGAGCTGTAGAGATAACTGCCCGCTTCGTCAAATTTGATGGGCTGATCGAGAAAATAGATCCTGACCAGTGCAGCCACGGCAATTAAAATAATCAGGGCAGTATGATAAACCGCCTCCCTCCGAAGCGCCTGCCTCAAGGGATATTTTTTTATTGCTTTCATCAGCCCGCCCGCGGAGTCTGCAACGGCCCGGAAATAAAGGGCTGTTTTCTTTTTCGCGACATAAAGAAACAGGGCAAAAAGTACAGCGGCTCCGCCAAAAAACCTAAGGCGGAGACAGATCTGCCCGTACAGGTCAGCAGTAAAAAGCGTGCTGCTGCCGCCGCCGGCCAGCAGATCCATTTTGCTCTTGATCAAATCGTACGGGATCGCTGATACCGCCGCCATTGCCGCGCCGCCCAGGAAGAACAATATGATCAAGATGGCAACAAAACGAAGAAAAAACTTATCACTCAGGAAAAGCATGGCCAGGCCCCCTTGAAAAACGCACTCGTTTTCAGGAATAGTCGGCGGGCTCGTAGAAGATCCCGTCGGGGGAACTATTCTTGTAACTGTTGCAAAAGCAGGCCCCCGGTGAGAGGGCGGCATCCCTGGCCACAGATATGGCCCCGCCCCTGACCCCGGCAGAATTCCCCTGGAATGAATTTCCTGCCAACTGCAGGGATGAACGCCAGGCGGAAATTCCGCCCCCGTATTCTTCGGCTATATTTGCCTGAAAAAGGTTATTTTTCAGCTCCGGCGCCGCCGCCGTGATCCTGATCCCGCCGCCATCCACAGCCCTGTTCGCACAGATGTGGTTATTCAGGATGAAAGGAGTTCCTTCAATGCTGACGGAGATACCCCCGCCCAGCTTGGCGCTGTTGCCCTCGATACGGTTGCCCCTTATGGCGGCATCCGATCTGAAGATATAGATGCCACCGCCCTCGATGGTCGCGCAATTGCCCAAAATCGTGTTCCCCTTCAGACAGGGCGAGGCTTCCAGCACGGCAACACCTCCCCCGAAACCGGGAACCTCCCCATTGCCGTCACCTGCAGCATTATCTCTGATCACATTGCCGGAGATCACCGGACTGCTTCCCTTCGTGATCAATATCCCTCCACCGAAGCGCCCGAAGAATTCCGGCACTATCGTTCCTTTGCCTCCGGTAATGGTAAAACCGGATAAACTTGCACCGCGCCCCTCACCGCTGTGTAGGAAAACCACAGCACCCTCGTCCGGAGCTTCAATAATCGTGGTGTCAACTACATCGGGATCTCCGGGATCGCTGCTTTGGACAACAATCTCTTTTCCCAGAAAATCAATATGTTCATGATAAACACCCGGCTTGACCACGATCAGATCGCCGTCAACGGAGGCTTCAATGGCCTCCTGGATGGAGGCAAACTCTTCGGGCACAAGCAGTTGCCCGGCCTTTTCCGGGGTTCCGTCGCCAAGATCATAAAGATAGGCCATGGCATTTTGGGCCTGGGAAAAGTCAAGCATCTCACCGATCTGATCCAGGTGCTCCCGAAATATACCCTCCTCTGCTGCGACATCATGGGAGAATATAAACCAAACCCGGCCTTTCCCCACCAGTGCATCAAGTTCCTCCCGGTACAGCCGGGGATCGCCCACGCTGTTCACCCCCGGAATATATGAAACATCCTGTTTGTAAGTATAATACTCGAAAACCTTGTATGATTCGTGGAAAACATAGATCTCATCACCCGGCTCCCTGTTGTCCAGACAGTACTCGATGACTGGCCGGGCCTCTTCATTCAGCCTGGGCCTGATCAAATGATAGCCGCTGCGGAAAAGGAAGGTGGAAAATAGTGCAGCGGCCAGAACGAGCGGCACGGCCAGACTGCGGCGGGAGAGGGCGGCGGCGGTTTGGTAAAAGCCTTCCCCGATCAACAGGTAAAAAAGCGGCGCCGCAAATAGAACCATCCGATTTGCGATGGGATATAAGTGCATGGCCGATGCCGCTGCCAGCACCGCCAGCGGCAACAGGATCAGGCAGAAGGCAAAGCGGTTTTCTTTCCTCTTCCAGAGGGCGACGGCTCCTGCAGCGATGATCAGCGCAACCAGGGCCGCATGGGGAATGCTGAAACCCAGGGGATGGCAGAAGAGATCGATTGCAGTCTGGGGAAACCAGCCCAGATCGGAGAGCGAGGCCGGCGGAAAGGGGAGAAAGTCATTCCGGAAAAAATGATAAAAGGCTTCGTTCCTGGAGGCGGGGCCGGCGATATAGTAATAGTTGAGGGCAAAACTGGCCAGCCACAATCCCGCTATGACCCCGAGCTTGATCATGGTCCCACCGCGATCTCCGCTTTTTACTTGCCAGGCAAAAAAGAAAAGGACAGCCCCCGCTCCGGCGAGCACGAATACCGAAGGGTACGCACACCAGATCAGCAGGGCGCCCGCCAGCCCCAGAACAACAGTTTCCTTCAGGCGGTAGCTCTGCCTGTACAGTCTTGCCGCCAGGAGCAGTATGATCACGGTCACCAGCAGCTCCACACTGTACTGCTTGGCCTCCGCGGAGTAGTAGATGGCGCGATCGGCCAGCGCCAGCAAAGCCAGTGCCGGCGGCAGCGCTCCGGGGCCCAGCAGCTCCCCGGCAAGTTTGGCAAAAAGAAAGAGCGCCGCCACGCCTGCCAGAAAAGGTAACAGCCGGAGCACATATGTGCTGTGCCCGAAAAGCTGGGTGAGCAATTTGGTAAGCAGCAGGA
>JAPXLS010000025.1:0-13879 GCA_033809435.1 Bacillota bacterium | reverse complement strand
CGCCTGCACATTGTCCAGCGGCGACAGCAGCTCCAGATAGCCCCGCTCCAGTATATTCATCACCAGCAGCGATTCGTCAAACCAGATGGAGCGGTTGGACAGATATTGCAAAAAACGGGTCAGAACCCCGTACGCCAGCAGCGCCCAGATCAGCGCCCGGGAATAGTATATCTTGCGCAAAACAGCTTCAACTTTGCCCTTCAACCTCCTGCACCCCCCTCAGCCCATCACAGTTGGTTGCCCCCGGTGCCTGGCACCAACCGCAACAATTAGTTGCCTCCGGTGCCTGGCACCAACCGCAACTATCAGTGCTCACCGGTGTCCGGCACGGAAAAAATGAATTTCTTGCGCGAAAAGTAATTCCAAAAGAAGACGATTCCGGTGGCGGCGATTTTTGAAATCATGTGATGCCAGGCCAAAATATCCACAAAGATATAGAGAAAAACTTCGTTAAAAAGCAGTCCGACGAGGCTGACGGCAAAGACGAGCCCCGCTTCCAGATATCTGTTGAACCGGCCGCCCTTGAAGACCCACAGCACCGAAAGTGCGTAATTTTCCAGCGTCGCTGCCGTAAATGAGATCGCCCCCGCCAGCAGATAGTTCATGGCCCCGTAATTCACCAGGATCCAGTAGAGCAGCCAATCGATCAAGGCCGCCGATGCCCCGACAAAAAAGTATTTGATCAGCTGCGTCAGATCCACCTGTTTTTTGAGGAAGTCCGCCACAGCATCCCTTTCCAATGCCCTGAACATGGCTGCAGCCCCCCGCCGGCTAGATTTTTCTTCTGCGCAGACCGTATTTCAAAATGGCATAGATCGCCCTGACCCCGTCTTTCCAGCCAATCTTTTTGCCCTCCTCGTAGCTCCGCCCGTGGTAGGAGATCCCCACCTCGTAAATCCGGCAATTCATCCTGGCGATCTTCGAGGTAACCTCGGGCTCAAAGCCGAACCTGTTCTCCTCGATATCCACATTCTGAATGATTTCGCGGCGGAACATCTTGTAGCATGTTTCCATATCCGTCAGATTCAAATTGGTAAACATGTTGGAACAGAGGGTGAGAAAACGATTGCCCATGTAGTGCCAGAAATAGAGAACCCGGTGCGGCCCTGCACCCATGAATCTCGAGCCGTAGACCACATCGGCTTTACCCTCAATGATCGGCTGCATCAGCAGGGGATACTCCTCCGGGTCATACTCCAGATCCGCATCCTGCACCACCACGCAATCGCCGGTAACGGCCTTGAACCCTGTCCTCAGGGCTGCACCCTTGCCCATGTTCCGTTCATGGTACAGCACCTTATCCACCAGGGGTGCGATCCTCTCCTGCAGGAGCTCCCTCGTCCCATCCGTGGAGCAGTCATCGACGACAATGATCTCCAGATCCTCCACCGGCGAGTTTCTCACCGCCTCGATCAGCTCTACCAGTGTATCCTTTTCATTGAAGACCGGCACAACAACTGAAAGTTTCATCTGCCCATTCCTCCATCCGCTGCTGTTCTCCGGTTATAAACCTTGCATCCTTGCAGAGCCATGAGTGCTATTGCCTCCCCAGCTTGTTCTCGAAATAAGCGACGGTTTTTTTCAGTCCCTCTTCCAGGGAAACCCGGGGTTCCCAGTTCAGCTCTTTCCGGGCCCGGGTGATATCGGGCTGCCTGCGCCGGGGATCATCCTGGGGCAAGGGGCGAAAAACAAGTTTCGATCTTGAACCGGTAAGCTCTAGAACCATGTTGGCCAGTTCACCGATGCTGATCTCACGGGGATTGCCCAGATTCAGCGGCCCGGTAAAGGCTGCGGGCGCATCCATCATCTTCAGCAGCCCCTCAACAAGGTCATCCACGTAGCAGAAAGAGCGGGTCTGGGTTCCATCGCCAAAAATGGTGATATCCCGGTTTTGCAGAGCCTGCACGATGAAATTGGAAACCACCCTGCCGTCATCGGGATGCATCCGCGGACCGTATGTGTTGAAAACGCGCACAATTTTGATCCTGACGCCATTTTGATGGTAGTAGCTCATGAAGAGGGTCTCCGCACAGCGCTTCCCTTCATCGTAGCAGGCCCGGGGGCCCACAGGATTGACATTTCCCCAGTAGCTCTCATCCTGAGGGTGTTTCACCGGATCACCGTACACCTCGCTCGTCGATGTTTGCAGGACAGGCGCCCCGGTCCGCCGGGCCAGCCCCAGCATATTGATGGAACCGTAGATGCTGGTTTTGATCGTCTTGACAGGATTGAACTGATAATGGACCGGCGAGGCGGGACAGGCCAGATTGTATATTTCGTCGGCCTCCACGTAGAGAGGCACCGTAATATCGTGGCGCAGTGCCTCGAAGTTTTCCTTCTCCCGCAGCCCGGCAATATTGCTTCGGGAGCCTGTAAAATAGTTGTCCACGCAGAGTACCTCGCAGCCCCTCTCCAGCAGCCTTTCGCAGAGATGGGAACCGATAAAGCCCGCTCCGCCGGTAACAAGCACTCTTTTCATCAACAAACCTTCTTTCTGGATCAACTGGTACTTTAACTGCTCAATCCGGCGCCCCGCCCTGCCGGCTGAACAGGGCCTCCACCTTTTTCCCGCTGTAAAAACACTGGTCCGTCCAGAGATAATCCCATTCACCAAACCTGCCCACAGGCAGGATATCCTGCGAGGCCAGGTAGCGGTGAACCGCCTCCCGGCGCTGCAGCATTCCCTGATCGAAAACCACGTTTCCATAGGGCAGCACCCGGAAATCGGTAAGGGCAACATCTTCAAGGGATGCGGGCAGCCCAAGCTTCTGTATGGTATGGAGCACATGCTCTA
The DNA here is from genome assembly GCA_033809435.1 of Bacillota bacterium. Lineage (GTDB taxonomy): Bacteria > Bacillota > Dethiobacteria > DTU022 > DTU022 > JAAZIN01. The sequence continues at coordinate 11,085 of JAPXLS010000025.1, read as the reverse complement.
TGATCGCCCCATCGTCGCCGGGCAGAGGCTTGTACTTTGAAAAGTAGATTTCAAACTGCAGCGAGCTGCAGCCGGCCGGGGCATTGTCCGGAGATTTGATGCTGGGCGAGTAGACCCGGGCCGGCAGCATCTCCGGATCGTAAATGTAAAACCAGAGGTAATCCGTGGCCCGGGGAACCCTGAAACCCACCGAAACGATGGCCACGGAGGTGGCCCAGAGACCGGCCGCCGCTTCCACTATTTCGGCCGGGGCGCCCTTGATCATGGGCAGCAGTTCGGGCAGGGGAATGCTGGAGACCAGGTTCCGGTAATAGACTTTCTCCCCGCAGGCAAACTGCACATACTTCTTCGCCGTATCGACGAACACAGCCTTCTTACCGGTGCGGATATCGAGTTCTGCCGCCGCCGGTTCCAGAAAAGCGCGAAAGCCGCCCTTCCTGGGGTAGCGCATGGTCTTCACATAGTAGAGCAGCGGTGTTTCCGGAGTCATGGCCCCGTACAGGACCTCCTCCAGCCCGGGGCAGTACATTCGCTGCCCGACCCAATCGGTGGTCAGCTCTTCAGCTCCCACGGTCCAGTATTTTTTCGTGTACACGGCGGGGAAGCGCCGGGCGATAACGCGGCCGTATTGCGCTTCCAGCCACTCCCTGTAATTTCCCGCCGCCCAGCCCCGCGGCCGCTCCACAAAGCTGCGGATGGCCTCCACCTTTTCCGAAACAGGCAGCGGATAAAGATTGTTCTGCACCGGATGCTTCAGCCAGCGTCCCCGCTCGTAGTTGTAAGGATTGGATTCATGCTCCAGGTAGCCAACGCGATAGAATATTTTACTCAGATAGGGATCATCGGTAAAAGCAAAGTGCACGGCATGATCGAAACGGAAGCCGTCAACCGTAAAATTGTCGGCCAGGCCGCCCCAGCGCGGCCGCGCTTCATAGATCACCGCCTTCTTCCCCAGCTGCTGCGCATGGTAGGCGGCGGATATCCCCGCCACCCCGCCCCCCAAAACAGTCAGATCTGCCATTTGCGCCTCCTCCGGATCACTTTTTCAGCTCTCTTAACTGCGCAAGGATATCGTGATCAACCTCTGTTTGAAAAAGATGTATATATTCCCTGATCAGCTCCGGCGCCAGCTCCCACCACTCTACCTCCAACAGCTGCTCGATGATCTCGCGCTCGAAGCGGTATTTCATGATCGCCGCCGGAACACCGGCCGCCACGGCATAATGGGGAATATCCCCCGTCACGATTGCCCCGGCCCCGATGACGGCGCCGTGCCCCACCCTGACCCCCGGCATGATCACGCTGTTGCAGCCGATCCACACATCATGGCCGATAAAGACCCTTTCAGCAGCCAGGCCGTTTTCTGCAACAAAGCCGTCCCGGGGAAAGTAGGGAAAGGAGTGGGTGGACACGTTTTTGTAAGGGTGATTGGTGGCGCCCACGGTTACATTCCATGATATGGAGCAGTACTTGCCCAGCTCCGCCTCCACGATCTTGCTGTTTCTCCCGATGGAGCTGTAATCGCCCACCACGGAATTGACTACCTGGCAATGGGTCACCAGCCCCACATTTTTGCCCAGACTGGAGCCCTGGATATCCACATAGGGATCCACGAGGACGCCCGCTTTGATGAAAGAGCGGTATTTGAACCTCTGCCAGAGCGGGTTCGGCATGATGTACTCAAGAATTGTCTTCAGTCTCGTGCTCACAGTCTTACCTCCATCTTGGCACACCGGGCCCGGAAAATGAGTTTCATTGCTCCAGCTCCATATGTCCCGCCCACCCCGGCGGGGCTTTGAATGAAAGATTGATCCCATGGACATTGGCGTTGCTGCACAATTTTGCCTCAAAATTATTAACTTCTGTCAGTTTATATTTTTCCATCTGTTGCGAGTACCTGTACTGCGGAATTTTGTCGGCGTCAAATCCCATGATCCCCACGAGCAAGAGATCCAGTAGCAAAAAGTTTGTACCTGCCGCCACCAGACCGCATACTTTCGCATCCGGCGCCAGGGGCCCGTCCCCTTCACCGGCAATTATGGCATCAACAATACTGAATAACTTTCTTTGGGGGACCTCCATCATGCTGCCCCCGGCGCTTCCGTAAATCAATATTTTGTTGAGATCCAGAATCATTCTCCAGACTGTATCATTCCCGTACCAGCTGCCGCCGCTGTGAATCCCTTTGCTGTTCACTTTTCTAAAAAAGACAGGTCTCAGTAAGCGGTACATTCCAAGAGCCAATTTATATGCCCTTTCCTTGATCCTGTTTGGCCTGGCCAGAAGCCGGTCGATCAATATGCGCTGCGTGTACAGGGCCCTTTTTTGCTGGCTCTCCAGTTGGGGATATTCATCACCGCCATCCTCCGGGGTACCTATATTGAAATGCGGCAAATAATTTTTATTTCCATTGATCCCCACCATATTTTTTAAGTTCAGGGTCACTCCGCCTTTTCGATGGGTTTTCATTTTGGGGATGGAGATAACCACATCCGCTGTCAATATGGTATTTGCAATGCAGTATTCATGCTTTCCCTTTCCGTGGTGGCTTCTGGTTTCATCGCGATCGTAGTCCGCACCATAGAGTTTATCAAATGATTTTAGCCCCTCAAACTCGCTGTCGCTTCCAAGATCGAATACAGTGTAACCCAGGGGATCGCCGTCAAGTTTGATGCGGGATTCCCCCGTCAATATGTCATTTTTGTAGACAAATTTCAGCTGCCGGAAATCCATGATCGAAATATCAAATCCCTTTTCATCCCTGTACAGGGCGGCGATTTCTTCCAGGCCGGTATGATTTAGCAGGTTGTCAAAATTCGCATCGGCCTGCGGGGCGTCACCGATAATTATCTCTCCCTGCCCACCCAGGGCAATATAGACATAATCAACCACGGCCCGGATCAAACTCGGATGCGTGATCACTGCATCCACGGTCCCCCCACCCGGGTGTCTGTCCAGCACGAAGTTGGGCTTGATCACCACTTTATTTCCCGGGCGGATCAGTTCTTTGAAGGGGTTCCACCCCGCTCTATCATAATTTTCAATATCCATATTCAGTTTGAAAAAAAGGCATCTTAGGGCCTCGTAGACCCCATTGTTTTCTTCCGAGATCTGATTTCCGCCAAACCTGTACTCGGGGTACAACATCGATGGATGATAGGGAGAGCTGCGCGGATAACCCTCCAATTTATCATTGTAATAAACAGATACACTGTTGTCATTTAAATAATCGTACAAGATGCGCGCTCCTTACAGGGGTAATTTTTGGACCAGATATTTGTACTTCCCTCTTTCGGTCTTCTCGATATCATCCGTATAATTGATGATCAGATCAATTGAATTGCCCAGCTTCTTGAGCAGTTCACCCTTTATCTTTGTTTCATCCTCAATTGAATAGTTTTCTGCTTTAACAATGTTAAAGATGCATTCGCCGGGCCGGTCCTGGTAAAATTGATACTTTTCAACATGATCGAAGATCTCCGAATGCATATTCAGGGCAGTGATCGATACCTTGATGCCCTCCCTGCAAACAAGCATTTCTTGCAGCCAACGACCCTTGACATCATTTAAAAGCCTGTAGTTTCTGCCGCAGGTACAACTGCCCCTGTCCGCGTAAGACGAATAATCTCCCGTCCGGTAACGTATAAAGGGCATGGCCCTGTTGAAAAAACCGGTACACACTATTTCACCCATTCTGCCGGTCTCACTGATCGGATTATGCTCTTCGTCCAGCAGCTCCATGTATCCATACTCGCTTTGAATATGATAGAAATCCGAATGCTCACACCATCCGGCGATGCACGCCCGCTCGCTGTGACCGTAAAACGTGAAGAGCCTGCAGTTCAAAGTTCCCTCAATTACCTCTTTCTGCCCCGGATAAATGTTCTCCGAAGTTGCCAGTATCGCTTTGGGCCTGTATTTTACACGATACCCCGATCTGCGGATGTAATCACAGATCGATAAAATTGCGGAGGGGTAGGTATGAATAAAGTCAATCCTGTCCCGGTCCAGCTTTTCAAGCGTCTTTTTGATGTTGGCATCCGTTAGATGAAAATTATCCAGAATCAGGCTTCTTTGCTTCCAATCGTAGTCAAATATCTTCCCGTCGCTGAACGATTCATTCCTCAGGACAGCAACCCTGCTATTGTTGGCATAACCCGCCCTCTCCCAGATCAGCTCTACAAAAGGTTTTTCAACCTGGTTGTAGTTGTCCTCGGCATAAAATTTTAATTGATTTCCCGATGTGCCGCCGGTGGTATTCTGTACGGTTTTTTGAACCGGAAAATTGTCAGCCAGCAGATCTGCGAAGTTTTCCTGAATAATATCCTTGTCCAAAAGAGGGAGAGTTTCCATTTCTTCCAGTCTTTTGAATTCATAAGGATTGAATCCATATTGGTCAAAAATTCTTCGGTAATAGGGTACATGCTCGTACGCATGAATCAATACCGATTTCACCTGCATTTCCTGGTGTGCGGTATGTTCATCCTCGGACCACCACTGGGACCGGTTCAAGAATTTCTTCATTCGCCTGTATTTCTTACCGTATCTGATACTGTTGGGAATTAACCCGTAAAAAAAATCAACAGGCAGCTTGAACGGTTCAGGCATATGCCTGTATATGTTTTTTAGAAATACCACAATTAACCACCCCGAATGACCCTGTACAGATCACAACCGCTGCTCCCTGACCCTGCCGCTTAAATAATTGACGCGTTCTTTTCGACAAGAACTGCTTCGTTCAATCTTACTCTTCCGGTACGCCTCCGTTTTCCTCCTCATCCCCTCCTCCGTTATCCCCGTTGTTCTCCTTGGTGGTCACCTCAACGATGCAGGAGGCTGAAAACTCGCCTTCCTCGGTGGTCACGGTGATCGTGGCGCTGCCCCCGGCGATGGCGGTGACCACTCCATTTGCAACGGTGGCCACGCCGGGATTGCTGGAAGACCAGGTTACATTTTTGTTGGTGGCGCCCTCGGGGCTGATTACAGGAATCAGCTGTTTGGTATCCCCCTCCGCCAGGTTCAATGTAGACAGGTTCAAAGCGATCCCGGTCACGCTGATTTTTGGCTCACCCAGCTGGACAGTCAGGCCGGCAAAGGGCCCCTCGGCCCTGAAATGCCTAACCTGGATGCGGTAGTGGTACGTATTGCCCGAAAGAACATCCTTGTCCAGGAAGAAGGTCTCATCCGTGTCCCCGACGAGCAGCACTTCACTGCCGCCCTCAACGCTGCGGTAAAGGTCATAGACCACCTTTTTGGTGTCTCCGGGCATCCATGAAAGCAATATTGCCGGACTGCCCTCCAGGCCCTGTATGTCATAGACGAATTCTTTGAGCGGCGGCGGCGGTGTATCCACGAGCACATCCGCGGGCCACTGGGCCACCTCCAGGCCGTACACCTCTTTGATCAATTTAACGCGGTAGCCCTGGTTCAAAACCCAGTACCAGATCCCATCCTTGGTCTGGCTGCTTCCGTTCAAAGTGTATGTTTTGACGTTTTCCGCCGTTTTTTTGAAGGTACTGGCGTAGTATGCCAGGGCGGCAATCTGCTTGTAAGTCAAATTGGTATTGACATAATCCTTGTACAGACGGTACGTTGCCGGAATATATTTGAAACGACCCTGCTCCTTGAAATGATCGTATGTTGCCAGAAGCAGATCCATCTGGCGCTCGATCCTGCCGATATCCTGTCCCGTCGACCCCTCACGGTGCCGGGCATAGGTTAAAAATGTTATTCCATCAAGATCCTGAAGTCCCTCGTAAACAAGTACATTGCCTTGCTTGTCGTATATCCTCTCCTCCACCATGTAGTGAACACCGCCCATGGCATCGACAAGCTGAATCACGGCATCCATGCTCACAGTCACATAATAGTGAATGGGAATATCGCCCAGCACATGGCTCACCGTCTGCAGCGTTGTCTCCAGGCCGGCATCATCCTTGTCTTTCCCCTTGCCATAGAAATAACCATGGTAATAGGAGTGGTTGATCTTGTCCTTCACGTTCCTTCCGTAGATGGGCACATAGGAATCACGAGGCACCCGGACGAGTCTCACCGTATCTTTCTTGAAATCAACGGAGGCGACGAGGATCACATCGGGCAGAAAGAGATAGGCATGTTCCTCCCGAAACTGGTCGCGGTCAAAACCGAGCAGGGCTATGTTCACAATACTCTTGGAGAACTGCTTGTTCACGTTCTCATCGGGAGCAAAATCAAAATCCTTGTTCCTCAGAGCCACTTCCGGATTGGCTATCTGGTACAAGTTGATGAAGACCACGGCTGCAACTATGAGCACAGCCAGGCCCAGCGCCGTACCGATCAGCGCTTTTCGGTGCTTTGAAAACCACTCCCGATTGATATTTTTCCCGATTTTCAGAAAGAGCCCGCGGACTGCATGAAAGGCTCTGCGAGCAGCACCGGATATACCGTCAACAAGACCCTTCCACAGGCGCTTGCAGCCCTCTCCAAATTTCCCCATAACTCCCCTGTCTTTTTCCGACATCTCCTGACACCTTCTCTCTTAAATGGATAACCCGTTGATCCGGATAGGCTATTCTACTTTTCATGACCCGATCCAGCTTTTTTCACTTGATCTTGACCCTCAGGGCAGCTCCGCCTTGGCGGGAGAACGGTTCCCCTTTTCAACCCTGATCCCCAGCGAAGAAGTTTTGTTGAAAAGGGCCGGGACCGTGGACAGGATAATCTTTAAATCCAGCAACAGCGAATAATCGGAAATATAGTAAAGGTCATAGCGCAGCTTATCCCTTGTTTCGGATGAATAGTAGCCTGCAACCTGGGCCAAACCGGTTATGCCCGGCTTGACCTGGTGGCGCAGCGGATATTCCGGAATCTCCCCGGTAAACTGATCCACAAAATAGGGCCGTTCCGGACGGGGTCCGACAAAACTTAGATCACCCTTGAGGACATTGAAGAGCTGGGGAAGCTCATCCAGGCGGCTCAGCCGCAGAAAGCGCCCCGCCGGGGTAACCCGGTCATCTTCCTCGGTGGCAAAAACAGGTCCGCTCTCATCCTCGGCGCGATCCACCATGGTCCTGAATTTGTACAACACAAAAACCTTTCCGCCCAGGCCGACCCGTTCCTGCCGGTAGATTACAGGTCCCGGCGAAGTGAACCTCACCACGGCGGAAACGATGATCATGGGAAGTGCCGCCGCTATTAGAAGGACGGCGGTTACCGCAAGGTCAAGGGTCCTCTTGGCCAGGGCCTGAAGAGAAGAGAGCTGCATGAGCCGGCATTCCAGGATGGGAGTATCCTGAACCTGGGTGAATATCGATCTGGCCAGGATGATCTCGTAAAGATCGGGCACGATAAAAACCTCTTTCGTCGCGTCAAAACAGCAGCGGATGATCCTGTTTTTCAGTTCCATGTCCAGCGACCCGGCCAGCATGACGGCATCAACATGGGGAAACCAGCGCGAAACCTCCCGCCATGCCTCCGGTTCAAGCACATGCGCTATCTCGAACATGCCCCCGGGCAGACCCAGCAGCTTCTCCAGGGCCTGCGCCACCTCTTCATGGCGGCCCACAACAAGCAGTTTTTTTTGGCCGTGAATCCACATCTCCATCCGCCAGTGCAGCACTCTCCAGGGCAAAAGCAAGATCAGCAAAAGAAGGAATGCAGCGATGAATATGGCGGGGTGCAGGGTAATGCCTCTCAGCCACAAGGAGATGATCATGCCGCAAACAGTCAATCCCGCTGCCGCCGTGATCACCGCCCGCAGGATGGGCATGAAACCGTTGCGCTGTTTGGAGTAAAGATTCAGGGCATGCAGCAACACGACCGCCGCCAGTGAAAGCCAGGGCGACATCCGCAAAAAAAGCCCCACGTTGAATTCGGGTATATTCCCGATGGAGCGCAGGGTGAAAGCGAAATAAAAAGCCAGGTTTGCCAGCGCCACATCAACGGCAACCACCATGATTACGGGTATACCTTTAAGTTTTTTGCCCTGGAGCCTGCTGCCCTTATCCATGCTTATGCCTCCTGTACCGCGACGCGGCAAACTGATACATTCGATTCCGGAGGCTTAAATTCCTTCCTTTTTTACTTTTTTTATGCCAAAATTGAACACCGCAACCCAGAGCATGCCAAATACCAGACCCCCCGCTGCCGACAGGAGGATCACCATCAGCAGCCCCGGCGGCTCCTTCTTATCCGGTTCGTAAATGGGAGAGTACTGCTCTTTCAGCTCCTTGTCGCCCTGCTCGCGCAGTTCTGCAATTTCCTGCTCCAGCCTTTTGACTTCATAATTTAGATTATTTCTCTCCAGGTAAAGATTCTTGATCATGGGATCAATTTCCAGAAAGATATTCAGGCCGGCACCGCCGCTTTCCACCAGAGCGCGCCACTCCCGGGATAGCTTTTCGTAATACCCGGTGATGAATTCGTCGTCCATGAGTTCGTCAATATTCTCGATTCTTTCTTCCTTGGTTTCGATGATCTCTTCGAGGTAGGCCGCCCGTTCATCCCGGGCATGTTTAACCGTTCGCATGCTGATCTCGTTGCCCACGACGGCAACCTGCTCCGCATCGTCGCCGAGATAGCTGAGATAGATCACCCTGTTCCCCTCGTCTATGGCGACGGAGAGATGATCATCCATCTGCGCCATGCTCTCCTCGGAATCGTCCAGGTGCAGCTCCCGGCAGACCTGCGCCAGGATGCTGCGGCGGATGAGGACCTCATATTCCGCCACTTTTGCGGTGTCATAAGGGATGATGATATTCGTCTGTATATTGTACTTGGCCGGAGACAGCAGGTAAACTGCCGGAATGGCGGCGATCATGAAGATGATCCCCACCAGGATGATCTTGTTTCTCGAAGCGACAAAAAAATTCCAGATGCCCCTTAACGTAAGCCTCTCCACGGCTTTTCAGTCCCCTTTCACGATAAAATTGATCGACAGCCCTTCTGGCCGGCAGATACTTTTACCTGCCTGTATTGTATATTAAAAGGACGGTACGCGCCCCACCCGCTGAAAAACTGGATCACCGTCCCCAGGTGGACAAGATAATAATACCATTTTTTATGTAGTGCAAAGTACAGCGCCAGGAGACCGTTCATCACCAGGGGCAGCGGTCTCCAGATGAAGAAGGCGGGCAGCGAGAGGATCAACCCGCCAAAAACCAGAAAAGGCCCGGGATAGAAACGGATCAGGCTCCCCATACTCTTCTGCCGCAGGCGGGAGCTGATGAGCTGGTTGGCGCCCAGATAGGAGCACCTCTCCCTCCAGGGCCACAAAACTGCCCCCAGCTTGCTCCTCAGGGGAAGGTGGTCCGTGAAATGATCCGCCATCGGCAGATCCAACGCCCTGATATGGAAACCCAGGCTCCGGATACGGCTGTACAGATCGATTTCTTCGAGCCGCGACACCGCCGGATCCCAGTTGCCCGCCTGCAGAACCGCCTTTCGCAGGTACAGGACAGCGCCCCCGTGGTAATCGGCCATCCGGCCCCAGGTTCCCCCCCCGCCGGAAAAAGGCGCCGGAAGGCAGACATTGTCGCGGCTGTAGAGAAGCTCACCGGATTGATCAAGAAAGCGGCTGCAGGTTTTCCCCACGAAACCCACTGCATTCCGGGGTATCTCTCCCTCCTCCCGCTTGAGACGGTCTAGAAAATCAATAAAATCCTTTTGCAGGACCATATCCCCGTCAAGATAGAGTATCCATTTGCCCGCAGCCTCTAGGGTGCCGGCGTAGCGCCCCGAAGCGGGACAGAGTGAGGGGTTCGCCTCCAGGGAATAGACCCTGGCGCCGTGCTTCAGCGCAATGCCGGTGCTCCCATCGGTAGAAAGGGAGTCAACATAGATCCACTCCACATCCCCCGCACGGGGCAGGGACTGAAACAGGGCCGGCAGCGTTTCGCCCTCATTGCGCCCGATCACCACCACCGATAGCCATACCGGCGCACTCCCGTTACTGCGGCAACAACTCCGCACTGTCTGCTCCCCCCCCTTCCCTGCCCTCCGCAGCGCCCCTGGCCGCAAGAAAACGGTACAGCGACAGATAGAGGCCGGTAAAGAATATAAAAGTAAAATTTGTCGGCAGGATATGATTGAACAGGCTGGGGATGGAGGCGCAGGAAGCAACGATAAAGAGTATTTTCAGGAAAGAATACTCCCGCAGGCGGATCATGTTCTGCTGATAGCGGCGGTGGATATCCCACAGGGGGTAGAGCAGCGCCAGAGCCAGCGTGGCCATAAGGGCCAGGCCGGTAATGTAGCCGAATTCGAAAAGATACTCGATGATAAAGTTATGCGGGAATATGGAGAGGTGGACGTAGGAGGGCCAGGCTTCGATACCGTAGCCGAAAAGAAAACTGAAGGGCTCTCCCCGGAAAAGGAGCTGCAGCCCCTGCGAAGCCGCACTTATCCGGCAGGACCCCCCTCCCTGTCCCACCAGGTCGGTAAAACGTTCACTCAGGTATCTGTACTTGCTTAAAAATATGCCCAGAGCCACCAAAGCCAGCGAAAAGGGTATATAGAAGCGAATTTTTTTCCGCCGGTCAAAGTGGGGGAAGAGCAGAAGCCAGAACAGGAGCGCCCCGGCTGCCAGCATGACAAAGCCGCCCCGCGAACCGCTCCAGACAAGCATGAGAAGCATCAACACGATTCCGGCAAAACAGAGTATCTTTGGCCACAGGGATATCTGCTCAAAGAATACAATGAAAAAGAGGACCAGGATGACCACGACCACATTCTTGGCAAATTCATTGGGATCGCCCATCAAACCATAGGCGCGATGATAAGTGGTCAGCCCAAGCATCGAACCGGTGGTATAGTAGCTGTAGAACTGCTGGTACGAGAAAACTGGAACGGCAATCAGACAAACCCAGTAAACCATTTTTCTCAGTGTTTGTTCCGGCAGCGCAAGCAAGTATAGATAAAACAGCAGAAAATGCATCGTCATGTACGAAAGAACCTTCGTCCCCCACTTCGGGGGGGGAGCGGGAGAATAAAAGTAAGACAGCCCCATCAGCACCGTGACAAAGACCATCCAGAGCAGGATGGATAGCTCACCACCCTTTAACAGCGGCTGATCACCGTTGGGAAAGAGCCCGATCTTGAACTTTTTAG
>JAPXLS010000024.1:0-17306 GCA_033809435.1 Bacillota bacterium | reverse complement strand
ATTTTGGATTTGATACTGGAGGTAAAGATCAATGGAGCTGAATGAAATGAGAGCCAGGATCGATGCCATTGACGGGGAGATGCTGGAGCTTTTTCTGGAGCGGATGGGGATCGCCGAGAGAGTTGCCGGCTACAAGAGCGAAAGGGCGCTGCCCATCCTGAACCGGGAGCGGGAGCGGGAGATCCTGGCCCGGATGACGGCAAAGGCGGGCCCGATGGAGAAATACGCCTATCACTTTTTCGAAACACTGATGGGGCTCTCCCGGGCCCGTCAAATCGAGCTCGCTGCGGCGCCTTCGAAAATCAGCGCCCGCATCGAGGCGGCCCTGGCCGGCGCCGGGGAGCTCTTTCCGCAGACCGGGACCGTGGCCTGCCAGGGTATCGAGGGCTCCAACTCGCAGGCTGCCTGCGACAAGATCCTGCCCCGCGGGCAGATCATCTACATGAAGACGGTGGAGGCTGTCTTCGATGCCGTGGAGTCGGGGCTCTGCAGGTTCGGCGTGCTGCCCATCGAGAACAGCACCTACGGCTCCGTCCGTGCCAATTACGACCTGCTGCAGCGGAAACGCTGCTCCATCGTCCGCAGCATCCGCCTCTTCATCCGCCACGAGCTCCTGGTCAAACCGGGCACGAAGCCCGGCCAGATTACGGAGATCCATTCTCACGAACAGGCCCTGGGCCAGTGCAGCCGCTACCTCGGTTCCCTTGCGGGCGTGAAGATCGTCCCCTGCGCCAATACTGCCATGGCGGCTCAGATGGTGGCGGAATCGGACCGGCCGGGCGCAGCGGCCATATCTTCCCATGACTGCGCCGCCCTGTACGGCCTTGAGGTGGCCGCCGCGGATATCCAGGACAGTGACAACAACTATACCCGCTTCATCTGCATAGCCCGGGAACCGGCCATCTACGCCGGCGCCAACAAGATCAGCCTCATCGTGGCCTGCGACAACAGGCCCGGCGCACTTTACGAGATCCTCTCCAGGTTTTCCGCCCTGCGCCTCAACATGAGCAAGCTGGAAAGCTGCCCCGTTACCGGAAGAAACTTTGAATTCATCTTCTTTATCGAGCTCGATGCTTCCGTCAGGGAGCCGGGTATTTTGCCCATGCTGGAGGATCTGGAGCGGAGCTACGAGAACTTTATCTTTCTGGGGAACTATGCAGAGGTGTAGCATGGGTCAAAAAATATACGGCCTCATCGGCCGCACACTGGGACACAGCTATTCCGTGCCCATCCACGGAGAGCTCGGCAACAGCGCCTACCGCCTCATCGAGCTCGAGCCGGAGGAGCTGGCCGGATTTCTGGGCCGTTCAGATCTTGGCGGGCTGAATGTGACCATCCCGTACAAGCGCGTGGTGGCCGGGCTCTGCGGCGCCCTCTCGCCGGAGGCGCGGGAGACAGGCAGCGTGAACACCATCATCCGCACCGCCGCCGGCATCCTGACCGGTTTCAATACGGATGTTTACGGCCTGGAGTACATGGCCCGTCGCGCCGGCATATCCTTCAGCGGCGAAAAGGTGGTTGTTCTCGGCAGCGGCGGCGCCTCGCAGGCGGCGCAATATGCCGCCCGCAGGGGCGGCGCCCGGGAGGTGGCGGTCATATCCCGCTCCGGCCGGGAAAACTACAGGAACCTTTCCCGCCACCATGACGCCGGGGTGCTGATCAATGCCACCCCTGTGGGCATGTACCCGCAAACAGGAGAGGCCGCCGTGGACCTGTCTCCTTTCACCGGGTGCAGCGGCCTGCTGGAGCTGATCTACAACCCCCGCCGCACTGCGCTGCTCATGCAGGCGGAATCACTCGGGATCCCCTGCTCTGACGGGCTGCCCATGCTCGTGGCCCAGGCCGGGGCCGCTGCCGGGCTATTTTTTGATATGAAAATTGACGAATCGGAAATTGAGCGGATCATCCGCAAGCTGCGCCGGGACATGACCAACATTGCCCTCATCGGCATGCCGGGGTGCGGCAAGAACACCGTGGGCCTGGCCCTGGCGGAGCTGACGGGACGAGAGATTGTGGATGTGGACGCAGAAATAGTAAAAAGAAGCGGCCGCTCCATACCGGACATATTTGCCGCCTCCGGCGAGGCGGAATTTCGCCGCCTGGAGCGCCGGGCCACGGCCGAGGCGGGGAGAGAGAGCGGAAGGATCATCATCACCGGCGGCGGCGTGGTCAAGGATGAGCGCAATTATCCCTCGCTCCACCAGAACGGCCGCATCTACCACCTGCTGCGCGACGCGGCCCTGCTCCCCCGCGGGGGGCGCCCTCTTTCCGAGAAGGCCGACCTTGAAACCATGCAGGAAGAGCGGATGCCGCTCTATGAGCGTTTTCGCGACTTTGCCGTGGACAACAGCGGCGCACCCGATGAGACCGCCGCCGCGATCTGGAGGGATTTCCTTGAGAATTCTGGTGATTAACGGACCCAACCTGAACATGCTCGGCATCCGTGAACGGGAGCTGTACGGGCGGACCACCTACGCCGACCTGGTGGCCCTGATCAGGGGCGAGGCGAAGAAGCTGGGCCTGAGGACGGAGTTCATGCAATCCAACCACGAAGGGGCCCTGGTGGAAGCCGTCCAGGGCGCCTACAAAAAGTATGACGGCATCATCATCAATCCCGGCGCCTACACCCATACCAGCATTGCCCTCCTCGATGCTCTCAAGGCCGTGGGCCTGCCCGCGGTGGAGGTGCACATCACCGACCCCGACAGCCGCGAAGAATTCCGCCGCATCTCCTACATCCGCGCAGCCTGCATCGGCACCGTCAAGGGCCGCGGCCTGCAGGGCTACCTCGACGCCCTCCGCCTCCTGGCCGACCACTGCAGCGACTAGACAGCCGCAGGGGTTGGGCGAGCTGTTAACGCCTGCAATCGCGGGGGCGACCCTCGCGGTCGCCCAGCCCTGCAGCAATACGCACTAAACTAGCGCATAAAAACAGATCGCTTCCTGTTTTGGGGGGCTCCATCCCGCCGGGTTAACGCCTGCAATCGTAGGGGCGACCCTCGTGGTCGCCCAACCCTGCCCCGGTTCACTAAAAAACGGTGCATGAAGACTCCATTGCCCCCCCTCCCGCGTTTGTAATATAATTGACCCGGGCGCGTCTTATAGGCAGGAGGTAAAAGAGTGGCGGATTTCGAGGAGATCTACAGCGCTTATTTCAGGGACGTTTTTCTCTATCTTTACAGTCTATCCGGCGACAGGCATATCGCGGAGGATATCACCTCCGAAACGTTTCTGAAAGCCATTGAATCCATCGACAGCTTCAGGGGGAGCTGTGACCTTCGGGTCTGGCTGTGCCAGATCGCAAAAAACGGTTACTTTTCGTACCTGCGCAAGAACAAAAGGCTTGTCCATATGGAAGAGTTGCCGGAAAAGGCGGCGGAACATGATCTCGAACAGGCCATCACTCTTTCCGAGGCCTCCATGAAGGTGCACGAGATTCTACACAGTCTCGGTGAGCCCTACAAAGAGGTGTTTTCGCTGCGCGTCTTCGGGGAGCTGAGCTTCAAAAAAATTGCCGCCCTCTTCGGGAAAAGCGAAAACTGGGCCTGCGTTACCTACCACCGGGCCCGGAACAAGATCAAAAAGCAGATGGAGGGGTCCTGATGAAGGTAACCTGCAATGTGATCAAAGATCTCCTGCCGCTCTACGCGGAGGATATGGTGAGCGACGACACGCGGAGGCTGGTGGATGAGCACATCGCCTCCTGCGAGGATTGCAAAAAGCAGCTTGGTGAAATGGGAGCGCCCCCTGCTCTGCCGCCGGATATCGATACCGGCCCCTTGAAAAAAATGAGAGCCGCCTTGCGGAAAAACAGGCGGCACGCCGTCATCTTTGCGGTTATGTTTACCCTGGCCGCTGCGGTGGTGGCGGCCGTATTCCTGACCGCGCCGAGGTACATCTCCTACCGCGAAAGTACCGTCAGCATAGAGGAGAAGGGCGACGGGACAGTGCTGGCCATATTCGGCGAAGAGGTTTCCGGATTTTATGCTCATCACTCCACCGCTCAGATCGGTCCCGGCCATGTCTACCATATTACGGCCTGGGATAGCCTCTGGAACCGGTATATTTACAAGAAACCCCTGCGCAGCGCTGTTTTGAATACCGGCGGGGAAACCGTGGCGGCGGTGTACTATTACGATATCACGCGCAGAGTTGGTCATGTCGTTGCCGACGGGGCCTGTGATATTTTAATCTATGGTAAAAACCAGACACCTGATGGCGGCGTGGCCACCCTGCCCAGGTTGGTCCTGGGATCCTACGCCTGTCTTGCCTTCATACTGGTTATCCTTTGCGCCATGGCTGCATTCCTGTTCCGCCGTCATGCAAAGGCAAAAAAAGTGTTTTTGAAAGTACTGCTGCCGCCGCTGGCCTACCTGCTGGCCAGCCTGTGCATCAAAGGTTTCAACTTTGCCTCATACTCGGCCCTGCGGGACTTCGGCGCCATCCTGCTTTTGGCGGTACCGCTGTACATTCTTCTACTTTCCGGCGCCTACCTGATCAAGGAATACAGACGGATCTGAGTCATGAGTCACGGGGACGGAGGATCTGACTCAGGGGGACGTTAATTGTGCAATTGTTCAGGGGCCGCCCTCCCGGGACGGCCCCCAAGCAGAACCCAGAATGCCTTGATTGGTGATTTGGGAATAGAGGTGCGGACTGTTTTTTTCGGATTTACAACCTGGCTGATCTTTACGTCCACCACCAGGCTTGCCAGAATATAGGCATCCTCCCATGACAGCGCCAGGCCCCGTTGCAAATACTTTGTGGCCTCGTCAATGGCGCTGCATGTGGCCTCCTCCAGGGTCCCCCCCGAAGCTATGATCATGAGATGATTGCTTGTTTCAAGCAGAGGCCAAACAGTTGCCTTCCCCTTGAGCAGATCCACCTTCATGGTTACCCGGGCGGCTACCTCGAGCCCCGAGCATCCCACCTCGCCGTCACCCATGATGGCATGACAATCACCCAGGGCCAGCAGGGCCCCTTTCTGCCTTACCGGTAAAAAAAGGGCGGAGCCCTCGCCCAGATCGGCCGTGTCCAGATTTCCGCCATGTTTCCAGGGAGTGAAGGTAGGCCATTCGCCTTCTTCAAGGGAAGGCGCCACCCCCATGACCCCGATCATGGGTCTGGCAGGGATCGAAACGCCTTCGAATTCGATGCAGCCGTTGTTAACGGGAATTACCCGGATATGAGGCTCCGCAACCCTGCCCCCCAGTACCCCTTCCCCGGGCAAAAGAAGGGTCACCCCCGGCGAAACAACATCTATATCCAGGATGTCCACCCTCAGCAGATCGCCGGGTGCAGCGCCTTCGATAAAAATGGGCCCGGTAGCCGGGTTGGTCTTTGACTCGTCAACGGCGGCATAATCCTGGGATTCACTTTTTATCTGGCCCTGGAAACAATCATTGGTGATTACTCTGAAGGTTTCTCCCGGTTCAACCCTTGCCACGGAAGCCATTTCGTGTTTGAAGCTGTAGATTACACGATCGCTGTCAATAGTTTTTATACGAATTCCTCCCTTAAACAAAGCATATAGTGACAAAAGCCATAAAAGCAGCGACCCTCCTTTTGCAAATATTTATACAATAATACTATAAAATGTACATAATTACAACAACAATCTGCCTCCTCGGGCCGCCCCATTTCACAGGCTATGGTGCGGCGGATCCGCTGTTTATTTGTCGCCTGCCGGGCCTGCCAAAAATTTTGGGTAAAAGGATCCCGGGCCCTTCGAGTTGAACATAAAACCTGTCAAGAATTATTACCGCCGCCGGAGAGAGGCAGGTGAAATAAATGGCTGTGGCAGACGTCACCGTGGTGCTCCTGGACACGGGCAACACCAGCCTGGGTTCCTTTGTCGCCGACTGCCAGCGCGAGCTGCAGCGGCACGGTGAGGGCCTTGAATTCGAGTTAACCGCCATGGGCACCATCATCGAGGGCGATCTGGATAGGATTCTGGCCCTGGACAGGCGCCTGCACGAGGTTCCCTAAGAGCAGGGCGCCGCCCGCGTTACCACCACCATTCGCATTGACGACCGCCGGGACAAAGACGGCTCCATCGCCGGAAAGTTGAAGTGGGTGCAGAAAAAGCTGAAAAAAGAAGTCACGGATTAAAACATTTTCCGGGGATTGCATGGGCAGTCCCCAAAACCAGCCGGGAAAGCTTGCTTACCGGAAATATTCTCTCTCACTGGGAGAGAACTGTGGAAAGGGGGCCGGTATTTAAAAAACCAACAGAACAGTTCATTGGCGAACCGGTTCAAGGGGATTCTAGTATTACAAAGGGGCTTTACTGCATGGAATAACAACTTTAAGGAGTGGAACTATGCAGGAAAAACTTACAGCAATCAAAAATGCCATTGTCGAAGGAGAGGACGAAGAGGCTGCCCGCCTGGTGGAGGAAGCCCTGGCAGAGGCTCTGCCGCCCATGGAGATCCTGAACGGCGGGGTCATTGCCGGGATCGAGGAGACAGGGGAGCGCTGGAAAGCAAATGACTACTTCCTGCCCGAGGTAATCCTGGCTGCCGATGCCTTCAAAGCGGCCATGATCCCGCTGGAGCCGAGGCTGAAAGAGGGGGAGGGGGGCAGGGAAGCCTATAAATATGTCATCGGGGTGGTGCCGGGAGATATGCATGACCTGGGTAAAAGCCTGGTCATCGCCCTGCTGCAGTCGGCCGGATTCGAGGTCATCGATCTGGGTATAGATGTCTCTCTTGACACCTTCATCAGCGCTGTAAAGGAGCACCGGCCGGCCATTCTGGGGCTGGGCGCTTACATGAGCACCACCATGCTGCGGATGCGTGAGATCATCGAGGAGCTGGAGCGGCAGGGGCTGCGCGACGGTCTGAAAGTTATGGTGGGGGGCGTTCCCACCAGCCAGGAATTTGCCGATGAGATCGGCGCCGATGCCTGGGGCAGGGATGCCATTCTGGCCAGAGAAAAAGCGCTTGAGCTGATGGGAGGCGGGGGAAAATGACAAATCCAAACCTGCAGATACTGCATGGTATTCTCTACGGCAAGGGGCTGCGCATCGGGAAACTGAGCCCCCTGGGCCAGATGATGGCCTCCATGGTGGGCAAGCACGGCGATTATGTCCCCTTCATGGGGCCGCAGATCCACGACCATGCCATGACCGTGGCCGGTGTGCCCGCCCGCAAGTATTACTGGGACCCCGATCTGCTGGTGAGCACCCAGATGGCCGTGGAGCGCTGGTACGGCTTCGATTCCTACACCATTATTTCCGATGTCTACAATACAGAGCTTGAAGCGCTGGGAGCCAAAATGATCTACAGCGACGAGGCCATGCCCACGGTGGATACCGGCAGCCCTCTGATCAAGAAGCGCGGCGATCTGGACAGGATCGGCTCTCTCGACGTGACCAAAGCCCGCATCCCCCTTACCGTTGAGCTCTGCCGCCTGATCACGGAGCGGATCAAGGGCCCCCTGAGCATGGGCTTTTTCTGCTCTCCCTTCAGTTTCCTGTGCAATGCCATGGGCTACCCCAAAGCGGTGCGAGCCTTGCTCAGGGATAAAGAGTACGCCCGTGAGCTCTTTGATTACGCCGAAAACGAGGCCATATTCCCCTTTCTCAGGGCCCAGGCGCAGGCCGGGGTGAAATCGAGCGTCGGCGCCGACGCCTGGTCTGCCTTCCCCAACCTGACGCCCGATCTGGTCCTGGAATGGATCGCCCCCTCCACGGAGCGCCTGGCCCGGAAATGCAAGAGGGAGCTCAGGATGAGCGCCTCCGCCGGTGCCGCCGCCTGCGACTACTGCGAGGAGGATCCCGCCAAATTCGACAAGGAGATGATGTTCCGCTGCTGGGATGTGGCCAATGAGCTCTCCTTCCTGAAGGTGGCCTTTTCCGCCATGGGACGGACCCAGGATTGGAATATGGCCTGGCTGCAGGAATATGCCCTGGAGCGCGGCAAGGGCGGCCGGAAGTTGCCCATCTTCGCCTCCCTGAACGGCCGCTTCGTCCGCGACAGCACCCCCGGGCAGCTAGTCGATAAAATTCGGGAATGGATCGAGATCATGGGACGCGACGGCCGCCTGCTCTTCTTCATCGGCAGCGTCCCCGCAGACACCCCGCCGGCGAACATCCATACAGCCGTCCGAGCGGTGCACACCCTGGGCCGTTACCCCATTGCCGGGGAGCTCTCTTCCATCCGCATCGAGGTGCCCGCATTTCCGCACTTTGACGAATGGCTCAAGGGGCAGCCCGAGGAAGAGGTTATCCGCAAGGCTCGCGAATAAAACTGCACATAGACGGGGCCGGGATATTTGGATCTGTCCCGGCCCCTGCCTGATGCTAACAGTGCAGATCGGCAAGTCATCATCACGGGATCTTTCCATAAGCATCAGGCTGTTTTTCGGGCAAAAGTCGGCCCTGGAAAGCTACAATTTATCGGGCGGGGATGGAACCCCGCCCCTGCTGGATCAAGGTGTATCCGGAAAAAGGTTCATTTCCCGCTGCTCCCGGTCCAGGGTAATTGTTTTACTCCGGGGAGCAGCTTTCCGTGCCAGTTCGGCCAGGCTGCGGTGGTGCGTGAAGAAGAGCACCTGGGTCCTGTCGGCAAATTCATCGAGAACTTTCAGGGTTTCGGCAGCCCTGGGGTCATCGAAGTTCACCAGAAGGTCGTCCAGGATAAAGGGGAGGGGTTCATTTTGCTCCAGGTACCTCTCCAGGCTGGCCAGGCGCAGGCTCAGGTAGAGCTGATCCAGGGTGCCGTCGCTCATGCCCTCGACGGCCACCTTCCTTTTGGCCGAACGCAGGCCCTGCAGGACAGGGTTGTCCTTCTCATCGAAATCTATCTCCAGCCCGCTGAAGGAGCCCCCGGTCAGGCGGGCGAAAAGCTGCCCGGCCAGGCGGATCACGGGGCTCTGGTTTTCCTCCCGGTAGCGGTCAATGCTCCGGCGAAGGACCATGGAGGCCAGGCGCAGCCGCAGGTACTCTTCGGTCTGCACCCTCAGCCTGGCCAGCAGGCCCTGGGCCTCCTCGGCCCTCTCCAGCGCCTCCATGCCGCTGCCCCCGATTTTCTCCCTGTACCTGTTTTCGGTAACCCCGAAGGTGCGGTTCAGTTCATCCTGGGCGGCCCGGTTTTCTTTCAGCCTCTGCTCTATCTCTTCCAGCCTGCCGGGCAGGGCATCACCGTCAACGCCCCTGCTTTCCTCCGCGATCTGCTCCAGAGACAATCCGCCGCCATGGTCCAGCAGCTGCTTTTCCAGGCTGTCCAGCTCACGGCGCAGTTCTTTTTGGCGCTCCCTTTTCTCGATCACTTCCGGCAGATCCCGCTCCGCGGGGCATTGTGCCTGCCGCAGCAACTCTCCGATCCCCGACTCGGCTTCGGCCAGTGCCTTTTTTGAGCCCTGAAGGGTTTTTTCGGTCCTTTCAATCTGCCCCTGCAGGCTTACCCTTCTCTCTCTGCTTCGCAGGGCCCCGTTCACCCGCTCCTGCAGCTGCGCTGCGGCATGGTCTGCGGGCATCTCCAGCAGATCGGGGGCCAGCCCTGCGGCCAGCTTTTGCAGCCGCCCTTCAAAATCAGCCATGTATCTTTTGGACTCATCCCGGTCTATTCGCCTGCGCTCCAGCTCTTCTTTCTTTTGAAAGAGTTCCTCCAGCTGCCTCAGGTAAGCCGCTGCCGCCTTCGCAGCGGTCTCCCCGGGCAGCCCGGCCGCAGCCATGCTCCGGGACCATTTGTTCTGCCAGTCAACAAGGGCCTTTTCCGCTTCTCCGCCTTGCCGCCGGGCGCTCTCCAGCTCTTTTTCCGTCTTCCTGTGGGCCTCCGCAGCGCTCTGCAGCCTTCCGGCGGCATCAATATATTTCTCCGAGATCCCCTGGGCCCTGTCCAGCAGCGCTTCCAGGGTCTCCCCGTCTTCCGCTCCCGCCTCGCCCAGTTTCAGCAGTTCCCGGTGCACTTCCTCCCTGTGGGCGGCGGCGGCCTGCACCAGCTCCCTTTCCCGCCGGCCGGATTCGCTCAGCTGCTCCAGGCCGCCCAGTATCTCCCGGCAGCGCTGCAGCCAGGTGAGCATTTCCGGCGGCGTCAGCGGCGTGATCCCGCATTTCTCCCAGGCGGCGGCCCACTGCCGGGCCAGCTCTTCTTTTTCTTCGATCTTTGCTTTTTTTTCGACGGTGAGTCTCTCCATCCGTTCGCGGCACCTGTTTATCTCTTCCTGCAAGATGGTGCCCCGCTCCGCCCGCCCCGCCTCGCGGCGGAGCATATCGGCCAGGCTGTCGGCCCGGACCACAGCCCTTTCATAGGCCAGGTGCAGGGGATGGCCGCCGCAGAAGGATTGCTCTTCCTGCTCATCGCGCTTCCCCTCGAGCCAGGCCCGGCGAACCAGGTGCCAGCCGTACTGGCGGACCTTTCTGGCCTCTTCCAGTCCCTCTTCCCCGACCTCGCCGCCCTGCTTCTCACCGGCCGGCTGTTCCCGGTAGCCGGCCAGCTTGCTTTCTTCTCCGGCCATGTGTTCATCTATCCAATGCAGCCGGTCCTGCAGCGCCTTGAAATTCGTCTCAAATTTGCGCACTGTCTCCATCAGGGGGAGCGGCAGCGCCGGCAGCTGCTGCAGGGTGCCCTTATAGAGTCCCAGGGCCCCGAGTGCGGCCGTCAGTCCCTGCTCCCTGTCCGCCATTTCCGTGCGGACTCTTTTCAGCTCGCCCTCCAGGCTGCCCCTTTTCCGCGCCCTGTTCAGCGCCTTGCTGAGCCCGCCCGCATCCTTCCGGGGGCCGCATCTTGCCCTTTCCGAAGCCTGCTCTTCCAGATCCCTTTGCAGCTCCCTGATCCGGTCTTGCCTGACGGCCAACTCCTGCGACAGCAGCGGGTAACTTTCCGCCAGATGGTTGATCTCTTCAACAGCAGCCAGGGGCAGCCTCATGGATTCCGCCTCTTCCAGGGAAGGGCAGGATGGTTTCACCCGGCGGAGCAGGACCGCGGCTTCATGCTCAAGTCCGGTGATCTCCCCCTCCAGGGCGGGGACCCTTTTCCTGCAATTGCGGTAGGTATCCAATCGCTCCTGCAAGGCCGAGATCTCCCCGGCGTGCTCCAGAAGTCCTTCCGGAATGATGATGGTCCCCAGATCCGCCTCCAGGCTCCTTTTCTCCTCTTCGGCTTTTTCCAGATCCCGGGCTGCATCGCTGCGCTTGCCCGACAGCTCCTGATATTTTTCCCTGAAATCCTGGGCCAGCAGGGGCAGGCGGCCCAGCAAAGTGATTTCCTCCATATTTTCATCCCGGCGGGCCGCCAGGGGCAGCGTTTTCATCAACCGCACGATGCGGGTTCGATCCCTGTTCAGGCTCCTTTCAAGTTCCCTCAGCTGTTCCACCTTTTTCTTCTGCTCCAGATACTCCTCTTCCAGCTCGCGCCACTTCCGGGGCGCCAGGGAGAGCTCTGCAACCTTTTTCTTCGCCTCGTTGTACTCCCTGATATTGGCGTTCATGGGCGGCCTGGTGCCGGCGGGCTTGAAAAGATCGCCCGCCTCCTGTTCCAGCTCCTGAAAGAGCTCGCGCATACCGCCCATTCCCGAGGCCGCCTCGAAAAGCGCCTCACCCAGGGCGCCTTTGCCCCGCAGCAGCTCTTCGCCTCCCCGGCGCAGGCTGTGGTGATTCATGCCGAACATGAGGGCGTAGGCTTCCCGGTCAATGGATCCCAGAAGCCGCCGCAGGACATCTTCCTCCACCGGCAGGCCCTCTTCATCCAGCAGGGTGTTCTTTTTCCCCTTGCGCCGCGCCAGTTTCAGTTCTCCGCCTGCGGCGGTTTCGAGGACTGCCTGAATGCGCAGATCGCCGGCAGGATGAAAGTATGCATCGGGGCTTCTCAAGGGTATGCCGTAGAGGAAGTCCTGGATGGCGCGCAGGACGGTGGACTTGCCCGCTTCATTCAGGCCGTAAATCAGGGTCAAACCCCTGTTCCCGGCCAGATCGATCCGGTAATCGCTGAACAGACCGAAGGCCACGAGGCCGAGCTCTTTGATCCTCATCCCAGATCGGGCTCCTTTTCCAGAAGTCGTG
Source organism: Bacillota bacterium (assembly GCA_033809435.1). GTDB lineage: Bacteria > Bacillota > Dethiobacteria > DTU022 > DTU022 > JAAZIN01. The sequence continues at coordinate 5,302 of JAPXLS010000024.1, read as the reverse complement.
ACAGAATCATCTCTTCCGCCTCGGACAGAAGTTCCCGCAGGTATGCGGGATCTGCCGGGTCCAGTTCCCCCGAAGCAAAGATGTCGGCGGGCAGCGCATTCCGGTCACGCTGCAGTTCGGAGATCAGCTCATCCATCAGTTTTTCATCGCTGCTGAATTCGCCGGCATACTGCAGCAGGGAAGCCAGGGGGCTTCCCGGCTGCATATCTTTCGCTCCGGCCCGGGGCACCGTTTTCAGCTGCACCTTCTCCACCCAGGCGCTGTCGGGCCCGCTTTCCATGGCCAGCGAGCGCAGATCATCGCGGAGGCGGTCGCGGTTGCCGGCCAGTTTATGGTGGATGCCGCCGGCGCCGGTAAAAATCAGGCGCAGCGCCAGCAGGCGCCCCTCGCTCCGGGCCAGCGCCCGGTCAATGTTTTTCCGGGCTGCCTCCAGGACCTGATCGTACGTGAGCAGATCTCCCACATCTATCTGACAGGGATGCCAGCGCAGGATATCCAGCATCCGCCGCTCAATGTTCGCGATTTGCCTCTCCCGGACCCGCACCAGCAGGCACCCCTTGGCGCCGCTCTCCCGGATATGACGGCCCTGCGTGTTTCCGGGGAAGATGATCCAGGGTTCCTCGCTGATGATCTCCTGCTTGTGGACATGGCCCAGAGCCCAGTAGCCGTAGCCCTTGTTTTTCAGGTAGCCGATGTCGCAGGGGGCGTAATTGTCATGCCCCTCCCTGCCGGTGGCGCAGGTATGCAGCAGGCCGATGTTGAAATAGCCCGGCAGCGGTTCGGGATACTGCCGGGAGAGGTCGTCAAGGAGGGCCGCGGTGGGGAAACCCTGGCCGTGAATGGCCACGCCCAGATCCTCCAGCACTTTCGTCTCGGGATACTCCGTGGAGAGGTCGCAGACATTGTCGGGCAGGCGCAGCTGGCGGGTGATCTGGCTGGCGGCATCGTGATTTCCGCGGACCAGGAAGATCTTTATATCCGCCTCCCGGAGCCGGGCCGCCTGTGAGGCAAAGAAGAGCCCGGTGTTGGAGTCGCGCCAGTCGCCGTCGTACAGATCGCCGGCCAGAAGTAAAAATTTAACTTCCTCCTTCAGGGCCAGGTCCGCCATATTTTTGAAGGCCCGGCGAGTCGCCCCCCGCACATATTCCACCGGGGCCCCCTCGTAACGCTCCAGCCCCAGAAGGGGGCTGTCCAGATGAATATCGGCGGCGTGGATAAAGGTGAAATCCGTCATCACAGGCCTCCATCTATGTATTTGATACCGGCGGCGGCAGCAACAAGGAGCGCTGCCACCACCTGAACTATTTCGGCTTGAACAGGGGATAATCCTTTTCAATCAGCAGCGGGGACGGAGGCTTTGGCAGGCTTTGTCGAGTTAGGGGGACGGCAGACTATGGCTCATTTTGGCGATTGGCCATAGCGGCAGCGAGGCATGATGCGCTTTGCCGGCGGATTTCAAAGGTCCAGCGGGGCGAACACTTGCTCCAGCGCCGCCTCCAGGCCGTCAAAAATGGCGGATTTCAATATCTCCCCGCCCTTGTAAACGCGGTAATCCTTGACATCATCTTCTTCGAAGAGATAGGTGTAGATCTCACGGCGAAAAGGGTTGACGATCCAGTACTCCTTGACGCCGCCGCAGAGATAGAGATTGAGCTTTTTTACCATGTCTTTCATTCGTGTGGATGCCGACAGCACTTCAACTACCAGATCGGGAACTCCGCTGTAATGGCGAGTCTTATCAATATTTTCGGTGTCACAGATCACCACCAGATCGGGCTGGACTACACTCTTGCTTTTTTCCACGGAGAGGGTGATATCCAGGGGAGCAGTCAGAGGGCGGCATTTTTCTCCCTCGAAGTGGCGATAGAGCAGCTGGGCCAGCTCCATGATCACCGCTTGATGATCAAAGGAGGGTGATGTAAGGGCGTGGACCTCTCCGTCGATATATTCAAAACGACGCTCGCTCCCCTCGGCCAGCTTCAGGAAGTCCTCGTAGGACAGGGCTTTGCTCCCGGGATCATATCCTCCAGCCTGCTCCGCTGACATTGAAGGCAGATCCTTCTGTCCACGGTAGGGTTCCAGCACGGCAACTCTTTTCCCGTTCCTGGTTACAATGATCTCTTCGAAATTCGCCAGTTTGAGGTAACGCCCAAAATTATTCTGCACTTCTGTTGACGGAACTTCCACAGGGCAGCCCCCTTGGCTAATACTGAGTCTTAGCTAAGCTCATTATATTGACCATGCCGGCAGCTGTCAACGGGAAAAACTTATTTTGGCTAGTGAGGGGAGGGGTTTGGTCTGTGGTTGATAACTGTTCGAGACAGCCTTGCTTGCCGGGAATTTCGGCCGGCGAAGGGTTTACCGGAGCAGCCACCCATAATCCTGGCGGGTATCCAGCACAGCATCCACGTACACCCTGTTTTCCTTGATCTGATAAAGAAGCAGATATCTTTTTTCCATCAACAATTTGCGGTATTTCCCTGCGGGAATTGCGGGATCGACCAGCCGGGGGTTTCGTTCGGGCCAACTCTCCAGTGAACGTGCCTTTTTTTCAAAGGTTTCCACCAGGCGCAGGGCGGCGGGTTCGCTGACCCGGGCCAAAAAGCGGGCATGGGAGAGAAGCATCTGCAGTGCTTCTCCGGAAATGATCACATTGTAGCGACCTTTACTTTCGCCGCTCATCCAAAACCTCCCGGATAGCCTGCCGCATCACGGCAGATACTTCGTCAATGGAGCAGCCCGCTGCCCCTTTCAACCTTTCCTCTTCAACGCTGATCAGCTTTTCCCGCAGCTTGAGCATGCTTTCCCTCCGGACATAGGTTTCGATGTCCATGACCACAAGATCGCCCTCGCCATTTTTGGTCAAGAATACCGGTTCTCCCGTTCTCTTGCACAGCTCGGATATTTCATTGTAATTTTTGCGGATTGCCGCAGAAGGTTTGATCTGCATAATGCCAAGCCACCTCCACCGGTAGTATTTATATATGTTTATTGTATGCTTATAATACTATATCCAGGCAGGTATGTAAATACACAATGGAGGAACAGCCCTTTTCCCTGGAGGGCCGGGTGGGGGGCCGGACAGGGAAGGCGGGGCAAGCCCGGCAGTTCCGAGGGGCGGGGGGGCTGGCAGTTTATACCGCTCCCGTGAAGGGGGGCCCCGGAAGGATTTGGCCGCCTCGAAAGCCAAATCATGATCTGGCGCCGCCACGGCAAAGCGCCGGACTAAAATCATAAAAGGTGAAACCATGGCTGAAATGTTCATTGCAGATTTTCACATCCATTCAAGGTACTCCATAGCCACCAGCAAGGAGACAACTCCCGAGATGCTGGATCTCTGGGCCAGGCGCAAGGGAATCAAGGTTGTCGGCACCGGCGATTTTACCCATCCCGCCTGGCGGGAGGAACTGGCGGAGAAACTGGAGCCGGCGGCGGAAGGGCTGTACACGCTCAAGCGTGACCGCCGAATTGAAGACCCCGTCGCCGGCCCCGCACTGCGCCCCCACTTCATCGTTTCGGGCGAGATCAGCACCATCTACAAAAAATACGGCAGGGTGCGGAAAGTGCATCATCTCATCCTGCTGCCCGGCCTGGAGCCGGCCGCCGCCATAGCGCGCCGCCTGGAGCGAATCGGCAACCTGCATTCCGACGGCCGGCCCATCCTGGGCCTGGACAGCAGGGAGCTGCTGGCCATCGTCCTGGAGCTGTGTCCCGGGGCCGTCTTCATCCCGGCCCACATCTGGACCCCCCATTTCTCCCTGTACGGCGCTTACTCCGGCTTCGACGACATTGAAGAGTGCTTCGGAGATCTGACGGGTCAGATCCATGCCCTGGAGACGGGGCTTTCCTCCGACCCGCCCATGAACTGGCGGCTTTCCGCACTGGATCGCTACACGCTCGTCTCCAATTCCGATGCCCACTCCCCGGTCAAACTGGGCCGGGAAGCGAACATCTTCCATACGGAGCTCTCGTACGGGCATATCCGCTGCGCCCTGGAAAAAAAGGAAGCAGATGAATTCTACGGCACCATCGAGTTCTACCCCGAGCAGGGCAAATACCACTATGACGGGCACAGGAAGTGCAAGGTGTGCTTCAAGCCCGCGGAGACCAGGGCCGCGGGCGGCATCTGTCCCCTTTGCGGCGGCCGCATCACCACCGGGGTGCTCCACCGCGTGGAGGCGCTGGCAGACCGCAGTGAGGGCTTCGTTCCCGCAGCAAAAAAGCATTTTGAAAGCCTGGTGCCGCTGCTTGACGTGCTCATGGCCGCCGGCGGCTTTGCCACCGCCTGCAAAAAAGTCATGCACGGATATCGCGAACTGCTGCGTGAACTGGGACCGGAGCTCTTCATCCTGCGCCGGGCCCCGCTGAATGACATCGAGCCTGTCGCCGGCGCCGCCGCTGCCGGGAGCATCGGCCGGCTGAGGCGTGGGGAGCTGGAGATAGAACCCGGTTATGACGGAGCCTACGGCAAGATCAAATTCAGCTCCCAGGGGTCCGGTTCCCCCCTGTCACCACAGCAAGAATCATGCCAAGCCTATTGACAAAACCAAACATCTTGCTATAATTAACATAAGATGGTGATGATGGCATGGCAAGCCAACGGACCATCGCAAAAAACATAAAACGGAGGTGTTCTCATGGACCTGATCAGATGGGAGCCGAGGCGGCGGTTGGTACGGAGCCTGTTCGATGATTTCTTTGATATCGTGCAGAGTCCGCGCGGTGTCAGAAGCGGATGGCCGGCAGGCGGGATGTGGGAACCGGCAGTTGACATAATCGACAGCGACGAGAAGCTGATCGTCATGGTGGAGCTTCCGGGTGTGGATAAGAAGGATGTAAAGCTGTCGCTTTCCGAAAACAACCTGATCATCTCGGGCGAGATCAAGCGGGATGAGGAAGTCAAGAAGGAAAATTATTACTGCTGCGAAAGAGCATACGGCAAGTATGCGCGGACCATTCCCCTGCCCGTGGAAGTGGATCGGGAAAAGGCCAGTGCAAAGTTCAAAAACGGGATCATTGAAATCAACATACCCAAAAAGGCGGAAGTGCAGCCCAGGGAAATCGACATCGAAGAAGCTGAGTAGCGGCACCACAATATATCACAGGGGACGGTTCCTCCGGTATAACCCCATACCGGGGGAACCGTCCTTCTTCATACCCCCTCCGAAGGATCTGCATCCACCTGTACCAAACCTGTACTCGCTTTACCCGAACCTGTACCCTTTCCGGACTGCCAAAGGGGCCGTTATGTTTCTATGATAGGAGTGGGGACGGTGCCCGGGGCTGCAAAATTGCATTGCCC
>JAPXLS010000023.1:0-17308 GCA_033809435.1 Bacillota bacterium | reverse complement strand
GAAGGACAGCAGCGCCAAAAAGGACCCGGCCGGCGATTCCGATAACCTGCCTGCCTATCTGAAGGGCATCCAATCTTTTACGCCCCTGCAGCCTGCCGCCCTCGCCTTTCCGGCCGGCCTGAAAGAGGGCCCGGCGCATGGCCTCGATCTGCTCCGGTGTGGTGTACTTAGTGTCCGGCACCCTGCCGCCTCCCTTTCCCCCGTCTGCCATACATGTTAACATAATTGATCAACAGGCAAGAGCTGCCGGGAAAAAGGCAGCTCTTGCGGTTGGTGACAGTTAGCCTTCCCGGTCTATGGCTAAGGTGTAGATGTAGGCGTCGCCTGGGTCCCCGTTACCGATACCGTGACGGCGGTTCCGAATCCTGATCCGGCGTAGTCAATATCATCTACACCGGTCGTTTCCCAGGGCCAGGCAATCGAGACAGTGTAGGTTTTTTCCTGGCCTTCTTCCTCCAGCTCGAACTCATCTGTAAAAGTCCATACACCACTACCTGAGTCTTGCGCCAATGTAATATCATCTTCGTTTTCATCCTTGACCGTAACCACCAAGGGATCGATAGCAGATTTATTATTAGAAGCGGCAAGATCGATTGCAAAGTAGAGATCCATGGCGGTCTCACTGATAAACCCACCATCATGATTCTTCACGCTGAATGTCCAGTCAACGGTTTCGCCGGGGGCGATCTTTACATTTTCCGCGAAGGTGTTTGTAGCGCCAGGCTTGAGAATGAACTCCTTGGCCACCACGCTGCCCTCGGCCAGATCATCAATTTCGATGACATACATGGCCAGCGTTCCGGCAACGAGCGAAACGGAGATAACCAGCACCAGGGCCACCACGATAAGCGCTCTTTTCATCCTGTCTTCCTCCCCTTTATTCTTTTTAATATTTCGTTGAACCGGTAACCAATCAAATTAAGTCCTGAACTGGCCAAAGCGATCAACGGCCGATCGAACTAACCCTATCCAGTTCCCCCTTTCTGCCTTTAATTCTTGGCTTGAAAGGATTTATTCGAGTTTTTGCTTGCCAAGCTCACATTCCGGCACGACCTCATATCCATTTACGAAAACGTCCTTCATAGGATCCTCCCCCGTGCCGGTCGCTTTCCCCCCAAATTGCACGCTCTCTCCCGGCGGTATATTTATGTAATAGGTTGTCGGGTGATAAAATTTATACGATCCGTCTGACGGTGTGTTATATTCCGCCCTGTAGTCTACCGGCCAATGATCTTCGATCCTGTCCGAGAGAAATGCAAAGGTAATATTCCAATCGTAAACAGTATATCCCGTCGAATTGTTGGTAATCGTAACCCGGTAATTGAAATTGTTATTGCCCCAGGGTTTTCCTGTTTCATAAAGAACATGAATTGCCCCTTCCGGCGGGTCCGGTTCTTCCGGATCCGTTCCGCCGGGGGCAAGAATGCATTCCAGATCCACGTTTTTACCATTCACAAGGACATTTTCAATGGGTTCCCTTCCCGATCCATCGGCATTTCCGCCAAAGGATATGCTTCCGCCCGGTGCTATAGTTTTGTTATAGTTTGCTGGATTGCAAAAACTGTAGTTCCCCCCGGGCAGATCACCATTACTTTCCTTTGCATTCCAAAAAGCGGTGATCCGATCTGTTGGCAAGGAAAACTGAATGCACCAGCCATCCATATCCTGATCTGAATTATTGCTGATAGTTATTTTGTACGAAAATCTATCCACACCGCCCTCGTTCCATGTATTTATTATTTCATAGAGCACATGGATATCGCTCTGCGGTTCGGGGTCGGGAATATCGAAAGGCAGCTGCCGGGCTAAAGCGCTGACCCTGATGGTGTTGCCGAAGTTCTCGCCGGCATAATCGGAATCGTTCTCGCCGCCTTCGGGCCAGTGTATGACCACAGCATAGCCCCGATCCTGGCCTGCTTCGGCCAGGGGGAACCCACCGTACAGATCAAATGTGCCTGTCCCGACAACGGTGTTGATCACATTACCCTGAGCATCCGTGATGCTCACTTCCAGGGGGGCTATGGCGCTTTTGCCCTCTGTTGCGGTGACATGAAGGGTCAGCCTGTAATAAAGATCCGTCTCGGTCACAATATTGCCGTCATAGTTTTTTACGCTGAAGGGCCATGTAACGGTTTCCGACGGTGCGATTTTCGCACCCTCTTCGAAAGAGTCTGTCCCCTCCCCGAGGAAAATAAACTCCTTGGCCACAAAGCTGCCGGCGGCAAGCTCATCAATGCCGGTACTGTAGTAAGCCAGGGTCCCGGCCAGCATGGAGCCCGTTACAAGCAAGGTCAATATAGAGATGAGCAGAATTCTTTTCACCGGTTCCCCGCCTTTTCTAATAAAAAAACCGCATACAAATTAATTGTCGCGGTAACTGGCTGTCACACTCCCCCGGCTAAAAGGGAGTGAGACCCTCTAGTTTTGCGCCACAAGCTTTCGCTTGCTTTGCCTTTCACATTATTCGTTCAATTAAGTCTGTTGCCTGCAATGAGGTATCTGTTCCCAATATATTATGCTACAACTTTACTGTTTTGTCAAGCTTTGTCGTAACTTGTCAGAATTGAGATATCTGGGATAAAAAGCGGCAACAGCAGCAGCTTCCCTTACGCGATCATTTATCTTTATCGGGGGCAGAGGGCGCTGCTTTGCTCAGCAATTCGGCAACCCTGTCCGGCGAAAGGGCCCTGGAGAAATAAAAACCCTGCGCCACATCGCAGCAGGAGTTCTTCGAGAAGGCCAGCTGTTCCTCTGTTTCTATACCTTCAGCAACAACGCTCAGGCGCAGTGCATTGCCGATGCCGGCAATGGCCCGGGCAACGGCCATATCTATGCTGTTCACCGGAATATTGTTGATGATGGACCTGTCGATCTTGAGGGTATCTACAGGGAGGTGCCTGATCTGGGCCAGGGTGGAATAACCGGTGCCCAGTCCATCCAGAGCCAATCGCACCCCCAGCTTTTTGAGCCGGTTGATCACCTCCATGATCCGGGGAAAACAAGTGATCAACAGATTCTCGGTAATCTCGAGTTCCAGCAGCTCCGCCGCCATGCCTGATTCAGAAAGGGCGCTCCTGATTCCATAGATGAGCCGGTCATCCGTCAGCTGCCGGTGTGACAGGTTCACAGCCATCCTGATCCCGGGCAGCCCGCGCTGCTGCCAGGCCATATTCTGCAGGCAGGCTGTTTTCAGCACCCACTCGCCGATGGGTAGGATCAGGCCCGTGCTGTCGGCTACAGGGATAAAGCGCATCGGAGCCACCTGTCCCAGTTGGGGATTGCGCCAGCGCAGCAGGGCCTCCACACCGGCGAGGCCGCCGCTCTTCAGATCAAATTTGGGCAGATATTCAAGGTAAAATTCATCGCGCTCCAGGGCAAAACGAAGTTGTTCTTCCAGCATGTTGCTTTCCTGCGAACGGATTTTGGCCGCTGCGGAGAAGAATTGATAATTATTGCTTCCCTTCTCCTTTGCCGAGTACATGGCCTGATCGGCAGATCTTGTCAGGGACTGCTTATCCCGGCCGTCCCGGGGATACATGCTGATGCCGATACTTGCAGTAAAGCAATACTCTCTGCCCTTGATCAGGATGGGTTCCCGCACGGTGGACAGGATCTTGTTGACCAGGGTAGTGAGATTTTTGATGCTGGTAACATTTTTCACCAGGATAACAAATTCATCGCCGCCGAGACGGGCAATAAAGTCGGAGGCCCGCAGCGACAACGTCAACCTGGTGGCGCACACAATCAACATCTGATCGCCGGCCTCGTGCCCAAAGGTGTCGTTGATAATTTTAAAACCATCCAGATCCATGAACAGAAGGGCAAACTGCTGCCCGTAGCGGCACGCATAATCGATATGCTGCTGCAGCAGCTCGTTGAACATGATGCGGTTGGGAAGGCCGGTGAGGATGTCATGTGTGGCCATGTGGCGGATCTGCTCTTCGTACTGCTTGCGTTCGGTTATATCACGGGCAATTCCCCGGAATCCAACAGGCCGGCCCCGCTTGTTTCTGATAAGGGAGATCGATATTTCATAGTAGGCTTTGACCCCGCTTCTTGGTATTAGCTCGAATACATGGGCCCTTACGGGAACCCCCGTTTTGTAGACCCTGCCGAAAAGCTCGTCCATTTCTCGAATCGTTTTTTTATCCGCATACTGCCGGTTGCTCATCCCCATCAGTTCTTCGCGCGGATAACCGATTCCCTTGCACAAAGCATCGTTGGCAAAGGTAAATCTGCCTCTCAGGTCAAGCTCGAAATAGGGATCGGACATATCCTCGATTATGGTGCGGTACCTTTTCTCGGATTGGCGCAGTTTCTCCTCCATCTTTCTGCGTTCGGTAACATCCCTGACGGTGCCGCGGAACCCGACAGGCTTGCCCGATCGATCCCTGATCAACTGGACGGACAATTCAACGAGCCTTTTGGTTCCATCCGGCCTCGATACCTCGTAATCTATCAGTTTGCCGGAAGAACCGGTGCTGTATATGTGATTGAAGGTCAGAAAAGCCTTCCGTGCATTGGCTTCATCCGTGTACTCCTTGTAGTTCACCCCGATTATCCGATCCCTGGAGTAACCGAAAATATCGCAGGCAGCCTGGTTGGCAAAGGTAAATGTGCCTGCCAGATCAATTTCGCTGTAACCGTCCTGCATATTCTCGATAATGGAACTGTAGTCTTTTCTTTCTAGCTGATCCATGACATCCTCCGCAAAGCACCGGTCAGTTGAAAACTAAAAAACGCCAGTACATCATGACTCCCTGGCGGCAACCTTTTCCAAAAATAGTTTTGCCAGCACCGGATCAAACTGCGTACCGGAGCATTTTTTGATTTCTGCAACAGCTTCCGAGCGGGAAAGCCGCTTTTTGTAAGGCCTGCCATTTGTCATTACCTCGAAGGCGTCAACGATCGCTGTAACCCGGGCCAGGAAAGGTATCTGTTCTCCCTTCAATCTACGCGGATAACCCATGCCGTCCCAGCGTTCATGATGAGAATAGATCTCCTCGGCGATGTAGGCAAATTCCTCCGTGGAGCGGGTAATCCTGAAACCGGTTTCCGGGTGCTTCTTTATTATTTCCCATTCCTTCTCTGTCAGCGGCTCCTTTTTTGTCAATACCTCTTCGGGAATGCTGATCTTTCCTATATCGTGCAGCGTGATCAACAGGCTCAGACGGTTCAATTCCGAATCGGACAGCCCCAGCTCAGCGCCAAATTCCAGGGCCATCATCTGCATGCGGCAGGAGTGCTCCTCCGTTTCATAGCTTTTCGCGCCCAGTGTCCTAAGAAGGGTGCTTACCACGGCGCTCCTGGCACTTTTACTGTCGGCAAGTTTTTGTTTATACATTAAATCCTCCGCATCCTTTACTATATCTCCCAGCACTTCGAAGCTGTCCTCCTTGGCCGCCACCCCCATGGCCAGGGAAACGGGAACACCGCCAATATGGGCTGCGCTGCACTTGCTCCTGATCAGATGGCATATCTCCTCCGCCCTGCTCCCGGTTGTTCGGGGCAGAAGTATGATGAACTCGTCTCCGCCCCACCGCGCAACAATATCCTTCTTGCGGCAAGAACTTTTGAGTATTTCAGCAACAGCCTTCAGCATTCTATCACCTGTCCGGTGTCCATAGGTATCGTTCACAAGCTTGAGACCGTTCAAGTCCGCCATGATCACGCTGATAGGCAGTTCCTCTTCAATATCAATTCTCTGCAGCCCTTCACCAAGAAAAGCCCTGTTATGAAGACCGGTGAGCGTATCATGATAACTGATATAGTGTATTTTCTCTTCCATCAGCTTGTGTTCCGCTATTGACCAGCCCACATCTGCAAAATATGAAACAATCCGAACATCCTGTTCCGTGTAATCATGCTCCTTGTTGCCCACCCCCAGGACGGCCACGATCCGCCCCAGGCGCATGACGGGCACAACCAGCAGCCGGGTAATGACAGCATGGCCCCGGGGCATCCAATTGCGGTCGGGTACAGAATGAAAATCATTATAAATAACGGGACGCCGTTCGCGCAGGCAGTCGGCCCACAGGCCCGCCTCGTCCACCCTGAAATATATCCTTTTTCTTCCTTTCGTTTTGCAGAAACGCTTCAATGTATCCCTGGACCATGCTTTCAGGGTAAGTTTCTTCTCATCGGCGCTTACAAAATGATAAAAGCCCAGGGGGCTGCCTACAATATCACACACCTCATCCAGGGCTCTTTGCAGCATTTCCTTTACGGAGTTGCTGCGCGAGGATGCAAGAAGATTTACCCTGGCCTGGATAAGTCTTTCCGCCTGTTTGCTCTCCGTAACATCCCAGACCAGGGCGATGACTGCTTTCTCCCCCTCCTTACCATCAACGAGGTTCTGCTTCTCATGCAGCCGGCGGCTAATCCCCCCCCTGCAGTTAATACGGTACTCGACATGAACAGCGCTCTCCTTCTCCAGCTTCTCCGGTACAGCCCTCATAAGCTCCCTATCCTCGTCATGGATGCAGTCGATCCAGAGAGCAGGATTCTCAATGAGCTCCCGGGGTTTGAAACCCAGCAGCGCTGTCACATTGCTGCTCACATAGTCGATCGCTTTTTTCCCGTCAACCATCCTGTAGGAGTAAAAAACCGCAGGGGTATTGGACAAAATACTGTCAAGGCAATCCCCGGTCTTCCGGAGAAACAATTCCTCGTATGAGACCTTCAGAAAAATCACATCCCAGGGCTGTAATTCACCCGGAACCGGTCGCTGCACCCCATAAATCGCCACATTATACTGTAACATTTCAACATAATGCTGTTATTTCCTCTGAAGCTGCTTGAACATTGCTGCTGTTCCTTCATTTAATTTCTTAATAGATATTATTGGACAATTATTTGACTTTTCCTTCACCGCTGCCGCATGGCGGCTGCTGAACATCCTTGGAGCAGATTGCCGCATGCTGAACATCCTGCCCCGTAATGATCCCTTTATGTATCTTGCCTGATAATTGTTGAATAACATACTGCCCCAAAAGGATTTTTCCGCTGCCTGTAGAACAATGAAATGCAAAGACCGGTTTCCTCTGGAGGAATTCTTTGTGGAAAAAACAAAATACCGGCTGCTGCTGGAAAACCTGCCCGATGCCTTTGCCTATCATCAAATGCTCACGGACAGTCGGGGAAAAGCCCTGGACTATGTGTTCCTTGATATCAATCCAGCTTTTGAAAGGATGACCGGGCTCTCCAAAAAGCAGATCCTGGGGAAAAAAATAAGCGAGGTCTATCCCAAAGTATCCGGCCTGCCTTTCGACTGGAGCAAAGTCTACGGCAGGACGCCGGCAGAAAAGGAGACAATCCGCTTTGAGCAATATTTTGAACCGGGAGGGCGCTGGTATGAAATAACCGCCTACAGCGTTGCACCAGGTTTTTTCGCGGTAATCTTCCGTGATATAACCGAAAACAGGCGGATCCAGAGCACATTGAAAGAGAGCGAAGAAAACCTTTTCATTACCCTTCACTCCATTGGAGACGGCGTTATCGCCACCGATCTGGAGGGTAAAATAACGCGGATGAACCCGCAGGCGGAAAAACTCACGGGCTGGACCTTTGGGGAATCCTCCGGCAGGCCGCTGGAGGAAATATTTCGGATCATCAATACAAAAACAGGTGAACCCGCTTTTAACCCCGTCCGGCATGTGATCAAAACGGGAGAAACCCTTAAATTATCCAATGATACCACCCTCGTTTCCCGCAGCGGTAAGAGCTGTCAAATCGCGGACAGCGCCGCCCCCATCCGGGACAGCAAGGGAAAAACAAGCGGTGCAGTGCTGGTTTTTTCGGATGTAACGGAACAATATCTGGCCAGAAAAGCGCAGGAAGAGACCGCACGGCGGCTTGAATTTGTCTTGAAGGTAACCCGAACAGGCATCGATATTGTTGATGGGAACCATGATCTGCATTATGTGGACCACCTCTGGCAGCATCGCTACGGCGACCCGCAGGGGCGCAAATGCTACGAATACTTCAAGAATCGCAAAACACCATGCGAAGATTGCGGAGTTGCCCGGGCGCTGAAAACAAAGGAGGTCGCTGTCTTCGAGCAAACCCTGCCCGGGGAAGGCAACCGCACCATTGAATGCCATACAGTGCCCTTTCAAAACGAACAGGGCGAATGGCTGGCAGCCATGTTCAGCGTGGATGTCACCAGGCGCAGGGAGCTGGAAGAAAAACTAAGGTTTCAGCTTCAGTTCGAAAGGATGGTCGGCAGCATATCAAGCAGTTTTTTGGGCCTGGAGACTGACCGGATAGATAAAATGATAAAGCGGTCGCTTCGGCAGATCGGAGAATTTTTCAGTGTTGACCGGGCTGTAATTTTCCAACTCTCGCCGGAAAGAACCATGGCCCGCACACATGAATGGTGCGCGGAGGGGATCGGGCCGCTTGCAGGTGACTTGAAAGGTTTCACCGGCGGCAGCCTGCCCTGGCTATTCACACAGATCCAGAATATGGCGCATGTATATAGTTTTGATGTAGACGAGCTGCCCCCGGAGGCGGGAGCCGAAAGTAAGGAATTCAACCGCCAGGGCATCAGATCTTTTTTGGTCCTGCCCTTTTCCATTAAAAGCAATGCCCATGCCGACGGCTTTCTGGCCCTTGACACCGTCCGGAGCAAAAAAGCCTGGACAGCAGAACAGATGGATCTTCTAAATATTGTCTCGGAGGTTATTGGCGGTGCGCTTTCGAGGCAGCGGCTGGAGGAGCAGCGCAACGAAGCCCTGACGGCGCTTAAAGAGAGCGAAGAGAACCTTTCCATCACCCTGCATTCCATCGACGACGGTGTTATTGCCACCGATACAGGCGGCAGAATAAAGCGGATGAATTTAAAAGCGGAAAAACTCACCGGATGGACCCTGGAAGAAGCGGCAGGGCGGCCCATTGGTGAGGTGTTCAACATGATCAATATTAAAACGGGAGGGCCTGCCTTTAACCCCGTAGCGCATGTCATCAAAACAGGCAAAGTGGCGGGGCTGGCCAATGACACCGCGCTTGTGGCCCGGGACGGCTCCGTACGTCAGATCAGCGACAGCGCCGCCCCCATCCGGGACAGCAAAGGAAATACTTCCGGCGTGGTAATGGTTTTCTCCGATGTAACGGAACAGTACAATGCACGCCAGGCCCTTCAAGAAAGCGAGAGCAGGTACCGGACTATCGTAGAAAACATTAACGATGGGCTCATTATCTTTGATTTTCAACTGAAGATCACCGATCTCAATGAAACGGCATGCAGAATGCTCGGATATGAACAAGGTGAACTGCCCGGCGCCAGCCTGGCCGCCATCACCAGCAAGGAGGATCAAAAAAAGGCGCCCCGGTTTATGGAGCAGCTCCTGACAAACAATCAATTCCTTTTTGAGGGGAAGCTATTGCGCAAGGACGGTACACCGGTACCGGTCGAGTCAAGCCTGAAGATTGTCTCCCGCGAAGGCCACGGTCTGATCCAGGCCTTTGTCAGGGATATCACCGAACGCAAGCTGGACGAACAGAAAATTGCCGATTACACTGCAGAGCTGGAAAAGCTGTATCTGGAACTTGGCGAGGAGATGAACAAAGCGAGGGAGGTCCACAGGCGCACCCTGCCCAAAAAGTTCCCCGCTATAAAAGGGCTCTCCCTTGCCGCCCATTACCAACCCGCCAAAAAATTGGGCGGCGACTTCTATGATGTAGCGCATCTTGGCAAAAAAATAGTCCTTTACCTGTCCGATGTGACCGGGCACGGCGTTGACGGGGCCCTGTTGAGCCTTTTTGTCAAACATACGATCAGGGGTTACCTCTTTTTTTCACCGGAGGAACATATCGGGCCGGAAAAAATACTGCGTTACCTCTCCGACCAGTTTCACCTGAAAAATTTATCTGCCGAGTATTTTATCAGCATTTTTTTGGCCGTTCTGGACCTGGAGACAATGGTGCTGACCTATACCGCCGCCGGTTTCCAGGATACCCCGCTGGTGAGCCTGGGCAGCGGTAAACAGCTGAGACTCATCAGCAAGGGGCTTTTCCTTTCCCCTGCTTTTTCCGATGAACTGCTGAATTTACAGGAGAGCAGCCTGCACCTCACCCCCGGTACCACCATTCTTTTCAACACTGACGGCCTGACCGAGCAAGGGGTTAAAGGGGTGTACTACGGTACGCATCTCCCTGCTGTTTTTTACAAAAACAGCAGCCTGCCGCCCGAACTGATTGTCCAAACTATCTGCGAAGACTTTCGGAGTTTTAACAACGGCTCGCTGCAGGGAGATGATGACATCACTTTTCTCGTCATGCAGGTGGATCCCGAATCCAGGATCACGGAGCGGCTGGAGCTGGCCAGTGATTTTGCCGAGCTGAAGCATCTTCGCGAAAAAATCGCCTCTGTTCTGGGCTGCTGCAAGGAAGCGGAACTATTTTTGACCTGCCTGCATGAAGTTGCTTCCAATGCCATGGAACACGGCAACAAGCTGGACCGGGAGAAAACAGTATCCATAGAGATGGTTGTCACGAACCGGTTTATTCTGGCCAATGTGGAGGACAGAGGCGGCGGTTTTGACTGGCGGGAATACATCAACAGACCGATAGAGCTTAATGGATTATCGGAACGAGGCCGGGGGATCGCTTTGGCAAGGGAATGCTGCGACCATTTTTATTACAACGATAAGGGCAACCGGGCAACCCTTGTTATCGAGCTAAAAGGGGCGAATGGCCATGGAAATTGAGCATCATGAGCGGTACGGTAAGATCACCCTCCCGGAGAAGATCGACCTGACAAACGTGAATGCCTTTAAACGGAACCTGCAAAAGCTTTACGATGGAGGGTACAACTCCATCAAACTTGACTGCGCCAACCTGACCATAATAGACAGCGCCGGTTTGGGCAGCCTGATCATGTTTCAAAAAAAAC
Source organism: Bacillota bacterium (assembly GCA_033809435.1). Classification (GTDB taxonomy): domain Bacteria; phylum Bacillota; class Dethiobacteria; order DTU022; family DTU022; genus JAAZIN01. Next base: position 6,414 of record JAPXLS010000023.1, on the reverse strand, counting down.
TAAGGGAGAGGGGAGGCGAACTGCAACTGATCAATGTGAATCACAGGTACATCCGGCACCTTTTTGATATGATAGAGTTGAACCGCATCATCAAGATCAACAGCAAAGGCGGTTTCCGGAAATCCTGACAATCGCCTTCAGGGAGTTGCATATTTCGATGAAACAGCACTACCTTTTCGGTCCCGTCCCTTCGCGCCGCCTGGGTGCATCGCTGGGGGTGGACCTTGTACCGCTGAAGACCTGCACCCTCAATTGCGTTTACTGCGAGTGCGGCCGCACCACCGATCTGACGGTGGAAAGAAAGGAGTATGTTCCCGTTGATGCGGTTCTGGAAGAATTGGATAATTTCCTGAAAAAGGAACCTGAGCTCGATTACATCACCTTTGCCGGTTCAGGCGAGCCCACGCTGCACCAGCATATAGACAGGGTAATCGGCTATCTGAAAAGCTATTTCCCGCAGTACCCCCTCTGCATTCTTACCAACGGGACGCTTTTCACCTCCGAAGCGGTCCGCGCGCAGACCCGCGGAGCCGACCTGATCATTCCCTCGCTGGATGCAGCCACAGAGGGAATTTTCCGGCAGCTGAACCGGCCCCATCCTGCCCTCAAATGCGAGGCGATCATCGCCGGACTGGCGGCTTTGCGCCGCGAGTACAGGGGTGAAATATGCCTGGAAATATTCATTGTTCCCGGCCTGAACGACAGCGCCGCAGAGCTGGGGGCAATAAAAAAAGCCATCGAAAGGATCAATCCAGACCGGATCCAGGTGGGGACGCTGGACCGGCCCGGAGCGGAGGCCTGGGTCAGGGAAGCCTCGCCGGAAAAGATGCGGCAAATCGCCTCCTACCTGGGCGGGGATGCGGGGCTGATCGAGGAACAGCCGGCGCCGTCTGTAAACCTGCGCTTTGACAAAGATTACGGAGAAACCATCCTGCAAACCCTCCGCCGAAGGCCCTGTACCGTGCAAGATCTTTCCAGGATTGTGGGCCTTCACCCGGCGGAAGTGCAAAAATACCTGCGCAAGCTTTTGTCCGCCGGGCACATCGAAATGGAGCGAAGGAAAAGGGGCACATTCGTTAAGATAAAGAGGTCCTGATATCGCCATCCATCAGAGTCAGGTATATTTTTTCCCCCTCCTTGAGGCCCTTTACCAGTTCGCAGTGCCGCAGAACAGCAGTGTGCTTCTCCAGTTCCTTCTGATCCAGCTTGAATTCCCTTGCTACCTGCTCCCTTGTGGCCTTGCCCTGTTGTTTCAAATAACTGTAGATTTTTTTCTGTACCGGCAGAAGACCTTCCGTGCCCTTCTGCCCCGATTGTTCCCTGGAGAGCCTGGCGGAGCGCACCGCCAGGGGATCGCAGGCCTTGGGCACGCTGACAATTTCAATGTAACAGTCTTCACAGTAATTCTTCCCGGCATGGTTAAACAGTTCGCCCTCCTGGATTCCTGCACCGCATTTTTCGCAGAGCATCAAAATACCCCCTCTTTCGAAAAGTGCTCACTCCGCCTCGACAGGTGGCATAATTTTTACCTTCGTGACACTCTTAAGATTATTTTATATAATCTCTCCTGAAGTTGTCAAATTGCCTGCCCCGGCCAGGGCGGAAAGGTTCAGCAGCCCCGGGGATCATAATTTCTGATCAGCACTTCATCAACATCACCGCGGCCGTCGCCCCGGGCGTTGACGGCCCGCCTGGCCTTTACTGTTTCCATCCTGAATCCCCTGTACAGCTCCCTGATCAGCTCCGTGGCCGAGTTTGACAATAGAAACTTGACGCCCCTTTCATCAAGCCTGCGGCATACCCGGCTCAACCTTGCCTGTTCTTCGGCATCAAAACCTCCCCTGTCGTATCCGGTGAAGCTGGAGGTGTCGGACAGGGGATCGTAAGGGGGATCCAGATAGACGAAATCCTCCCCCGTCGCCGCCTCGAGAACGGCTTCAAAGTCGCCGCAGGAAAAACTTATATCAGCCCCGTTGAAATAGCCGCTCACGGCCCTCAACATTTTCCCGTTGACGATATTGGGCCTTTTGTACTTTCCAAAAGGCGTGTTGAACTGGCCCGCCCTGTTTACCCTGAACAGCCCGTTGAAACATGTTTTATTAAGAAACAGTATTCTGGATGCCTTTTGCAGGGGCGCTAAAGCGTTGTAAACAGCTTTGTCCCTATCCAGTTCCCTGATGCTATAAAAATATTCCGAGGGCTTCCTATGTTCTCTGTACGCCCGCTCATGTTCTTTTAAGCTTTTGATCAGCCCTTCCACATCATCCTTTATCACCGCATAGACATTCATCAATTCGGGGTTAATATCGTTTACCACGGCCCTGGCGGGCCGGAGCCCGAATAGAACCGCTCCGCCGCCCAGAAAAGGCTCATGATAGGTCCCGAAGTTCCCCGGTATGTATTTTTTAATTTCATCCAGAATTTGACGCTTGCCGCCCACCCATTTCAATACGGGGGCGATCGATCTGTTTTTTACCACCACGATCCCTCGATTCCGCCAATATTCCCTCCGAAAACCTCCCGTCCCCTTGCAGCCTAACCGGCCGCGGAACGCACTCCCGGCCGGTTACATTTATGAAAGCATAACCGGACCGCCCGGTAAAGCGGGAATGTTCAGCTAGGGCGGGGGCAGGATGAATCCATCATCCATCATCCTTTTCGTCAGCGCCTGCGAGCGGCGGATGACCGACTCCGCCCTTTCCACGATCTCATCACGTTCGGGTCTCAGGCGCGCAAGACCCTCTTCAATGGCCTTCATCGCAGCGGCAGCGGCCACGCGGGGGTAGATCCCCGGCATGTCCATGGTGGGCAGGATTTTTTCGGGATCTGTCCCGCCGCCCGGCGCACAGGCGGCCAGCTCCCTTGCAGCGGCGATGCACATGCCGTCGGTGATGGCGGAGGCCTGCACATCGAGCACTCCCCGGAAGATGGCCGGAAAGCCCAGGGAATTGTTCACCTGGTTGGGGAAATCGGAGCGGCCGGTGGCGACGATGACCGCACCCGCCTCCCGGGCCTCCCAGGGCCAGATTTCGGGGGTGGGGTTGGCGCAGGCAAAGACAATGGCTCCCCCGGCCATGGAAGCAACCCACTCCTTCTTCACCGTACCGGGTCCGGGCCTGGAGAGAGCGATGAGCACATCCGCCCCCTGCAGCGCCTCCGCCGCCCCTCCCTCCAGCCCGGCGGCATTGGTCCTCAGGCACATCTCCCATTTGAGAGGATGGCCCTTTTCCAGGTCGGAGCGTCCCCTGTGCAGGGCGCCCTTGCTGTCGACTATGATAGCCTTGCCCGGATCCGCTCCTGCGGCGATGAGCAGGCGGATGATGCAGAGATTGGCCGCTCCCGCGCCGATCATCACCGGCCTGATCTCGCCCATCTTTTTCCCCACGATCCCGAGCGCGTTGAGCAGCCCGGCCAGGGTGACCAGGGCGGTGCCCTGCTGGTCGTCGTGCCACACGGGGATATCGCATTCTTTCCGCAGGCGGTCCAGGATATCGAAACACTTGGGGCTGGCAATATCCTCCAGGTTTATCCCGCCGAAACAGGGCTGCAGCATCTTCACGAAGTTGACCAGTTCATCGGGATCCTTCGTATCCACGCAGATGGGGAAGGCATCGACGCCGCCCAGATATTTGAACAGGAGCGCCTTCCCCTCCATCACCGGCATGGCGGCCTCGGGCCCGATATCGCCCAGGCCCAGAACGCGGGTGCCGTCGGAAACGATGGCCACAAAGTTGCCCTTGTTGGTGTACCTGTAAACTTCATCTTTGTTCCCGGCAATGGCCCTGCAGGGTTCGGCCACACCGGGCGTGTACCAGATGGCAAAATCATCCACATCCCGCACGGGGCTTTTCAGGGCCAGTTCGACCTTGCCTTTGTAAAAAGGATGCAGGCGCATGGCCTCTTCAGCGGGCCTGTTGACCCTGGCCAGTATGTCTTCGCTATCGCTCATACTCACTTCACTCCTTGTTACTGCATCTTACCTGGCGTATGCCCTGACCCCTTCCTCGTACAGGTCATTGCCGCAGGCATCATTGATCACCATGGCGGGAAAATCCTCGACCTCCAACCGGTAGATGGCCTCCGCCCCCAGTTCGGGGTAGGCAACCACCTCGCTTTTGAGCACCCGTTTTGACAGCAGCGCCCCGGCGCCGCCCACGGCGGCCAGGTAGATCGCTTTATGCTTTTTCAGGGCTTCCTTCACGGCGGCGCTGCGCAGCCCTTTCCCGATGCAGGCTTTCAGGCCCTGCTCCAGCATTGCCGGGGTATAGGCATCCATGCGGCCGCTGGTCGTCGGGCCGGCGGAGCCGATGGCCCGGCCCGGTTTCGCCGGAGCAGGCCCCACATAGTAAATGATCTGCCCCCGCAAATCCATGGGCAGCGGTTCGCCCCTCTCGATAAGTTCAACCATTTTTTTGTGCGCGGCGTCCCGGGCGGTGTAGATCACGCCGCTGATCATGACGCTGTCTCCCGCCTTCAGTCCGAGCACATCGCTGTCGCTCAGGGGCGCGCGCAAGCGCTTGATCTCCATGGGCATTCCTCCTCCGGCCATCATTTCCTAGATAACCCGCGTCGCGTGCCGGGCTGCATGGCAATTGATATTCACGGCCACAGGCAGGCTGGCAATATGAGCCGGATAGGTTTCTATATGCACCGCCAGGGCGGTGATCCGTCCGCCAAAACCCTGCGGCCCGATACCGAGATCATTTACTTTTTCGAGAATCCTCCGCTCCAGACCGGCATAAAGCGGCTCCGGGTGGGGCCGGCCCAGGGGCCTGAGGAGCGCTTTCTTGGCCAGCAGCGCCACCTTCTCAAAGGTGCCCCCCAGGCCCACACCGACAATAACGGGGGGGCAGGGGTTGGGACCGGCCGCCCGGACCCGGTTGACCACAAAATCGACGACGCCCTCCACCCCGTCGGCGGGCTTGAGCATCCTGAGGGCACTCATATTCTCGCTGCCGCCGCCCTTGGGAGCAAAGGTGATCCTGACCCGGTCACCGGGAACGAGGGAGGTATGAATTACCGCCGGGGTATTGTCGCCGGTGTTCACCCTTTCCAGGGGATCGGCGACTATGGATTTTCGCAGGTACCCCTCCCGGTAGCCGGTGCGCACCCCCTCATTGATTGCCGCCTCGAGGGAGCCCCCCTTCAGGTGGACCTCCTGTCCCCATTCAACGAAAAAAACGGCAAACCCCGTATCCTGGCAGAGAGGAATCTGTTCGCTGCGGGCAATCTCAACATTCTCAAGCAGCTGCCTTAAAACATCCCTGCCGGCGGGAGATTCTTCCTCCGCCAGCGCTTTTTCCAGGGCCTCGATAACATCCTCGCCCAGGAATACATTGGCCTCCCGGCACATTTCAGCCACCACATCGCTGATTGCCTGCGCATCGATCTGCCGCAACTGTCTCGCCTCCATGAACCGCCTGCAGGCGGTGCTCTGATTGGATGTTACCTCCTGTTTGTCCGCAGTGCAAATTCCGGATCAATGAAAACGGTATGCCCCTCGCGCCACGAATCCAGTGTGAGTTCTTCTATCCCCCGGGCTACATCCCTTATTCTGTTTTTGCATATGAATCCCTTTAACCCTGTTGACAAAGAACGATTTAAAATGGAATGAAAAAGGAGATAAACAGACAGGCGGTGAAACTAATGAAGGGGCTCCCGTGTTGATCCGGGATCATAATCTCCATCCCCTTGAAGGAGTTGAGAGGGTTTGAAAAAGAAAGAAAAAGTCAATTTTGTGGGAGAGCTGTCAGGGTCAATCGGCGACCTGGGCACCTTCCTGCCCTATGTTCTGGGGGCCATTTCCGTGGGCGGCTTCAACCCGGCCACTATTTTTACCGGCTTCGGCCTTTTCTATATCTTCTGCGGCTGGTTCTACGGAATCCCCATGGCGGTGCAGCCGATGAAGGTGGCCTCGGCTGCAGTGCTGATCCACAACCTGACACCGGGCGAGGTGGCGGCGGCGGGTTTGATCGTAGGCGCGGTGCTGCTGCTGCTGGGCCTGACCGGCCTCATTGGCTTTATCGGACGGATCACGCCACAGCCGGTGATCAGCGGTATCCAGGTAGGGCTGGGGCTTTCCCTGGCCGGACTGGGCGTAAAGCTGATCATGACGGAACCGCTTATCGGATGGCCCATCCTGGCGCTCATGCTGCCTCTGCTCAAGAGCAGGCGCTTCCCTGCGGCCATTGCCGCCGTGCTGGCCGGGGTGACCCTGAATTTCATACTGCACCCGGGACTTCCCCTGCCCTCCATCTCACTGGGCATCCACCTGCCCGAAATATCGCTGCCCGCCGCCGCCGATTTCAACAGGGGGTTTTTCCTGGCGGCGCTGCCCCAGCTCCCCTTGACGCTGGCCAATGCGGTCCTGGTGACAACGGCGCTCTCCCGGGAGCTTTTTGGCGCCCGCGCCGC
>JAPXLS010000022.1:0-17368 GCA_033809435.1 Bacillota bacterium | reverse complement strand
GCTCCCCGAAGAACCGGTAATATAAGAACCGGATTGCACTGCCCTGAAATTTGGAGAGATGTAAACTTTACCTGCGGCTGGCGTCGGTTTATAATGTAGTTGCATATTCAATTTATCAAGATATGGGTGTCATGGAAAAGGCCGGGAGCGAGAAGTTGAAGAGCGGATTGAGCCGTTCTTTGAATCGGATTGGAGCAGGCCAAACCTTTACGAAGTCTTGATCGTCGCCGGGAGTAGGATTGGGGGGGCTGATGCAGATGATCGGGGCCATTGCGGGTGATATCATCGGGTCGGTTTTTGAGCTCAATAATATCAAGAGCACCGATTTCGAGCTGTTCAGCCCCCACTCCAGATTTACCGACGACACGGTGCTGACGGTGGCGGTGGCTGATGCGATCCTGCATGGGAGGAGCTACGCGGTTGTGCTGAAAGAGTACTACTGCCGCTATCCTGATGCCGGCTACGGGGATGGATTTATCCGCTGGCTTTTTGAGGAGGGCGCAGGGCCCCGGTACAGCTACGGCAATGGCTCGGCCATGCGGGTAAGCCCGGTGGGCTGGGCCTGCCGCACTCTTGAAGGGGTGCTGGCGGAAGCGGAGCGCAGCGCTGAAGTGACGCACAATCATGTGGAGGGGATCAAGGGCGCGCAGTCCGTGGCGGCTGCGGTATTTCTGGCCCGGCAGGGCAGCGGTAAAAAGGAGATCAAGGATTACATCACCGCCCGGTTTGGTTACAACCTGGAGCAGACGCTGGATCAGATCCGGCCGCAGTACAGTTTTGATGTGAGCTGCCAGGGTTCTGTGCCCCAGGCGATTATTGCCTTCCTGGAATCGGATGATTACGAGGATGCCCTGCGCAAGGCCATCTCCATTGGCGGCGACAGTGACACCATCGCCTGCATGGCCGGGGGTATCGCCCAGGCCTACTATGGGGGGCTCCCTGGATTTATCGAGAAAAAAGTGCGACAGATGCTGACCCCCGATCTGCTGGCAGTGGTAGAGGCTTTCGAAAGGACCTACATGGGATAGTGAACCTGAAATGCTGCCGGGAGATTGCGTCATGATCCGGCCGGCCAGGGTGTTGGACAAGCGGGCCGGGCGGTATTTTGAAAGCAGGATATATCTAAAGCGGTGCGAATAGGTTGTGTTGAGATATTTAATCGAATACTGAAGGAGGCATAAGGCAATGCCATGGATTATTGGCGGAATCGTGCTTTTGGCGGCGTTGGGGCTGATTGGCCTCTACAACAATCTGGTAACGCTGCGGCAGCGGATCAAGAATGCCTGGGCGCAGATCGAGGTGCAGCTGAAAAGGCGCTATGATCTCATCCCGAATCTTGTGTCCACGGTGAAGGGTTATGCCGCGCATGAGAAGGAGACCTTTGAACGGGTCGTCCAGGCCCGGAATGCGGCCATGGGGGCGGCAGGTGTCCAGGAGCAGGCCGGGGCTGAAAATATGCTTACCGGCGCACTGCGGCAGCTCTTTGCTCTGGCTGAAAATTATCCGGAGCTCAAGGCGAACACGAACTTCATGCAGCTCCAGGAAGAGCTGACCAACACGGAGGGCAAGATTGCTTTTTCCCGCCAGTTCTACAATGATACCGTGCTCAAGTTCAACACGGCCATCCAGCGCTTCCCCGCTGTTCTGGTGGCGGGCATGTTCGGTTTCCATCAGGAAATTTACTTCAACCTGGATGAGGAGGCGGAAGCCCGCCAGGCGGTCAGGGTTGAATTCTAGGAGGGCGCCATGAAAAAGGGAAAAAGCCGCTGCAGGTTTTCCCTTCTGTTCCCACTCTGTTTGGCTGTTGTTCTCTTGGTCCTGGTTCAGTTTGCTGCACCCGCCCGGGCCGATGATGATCGTTCCTACCATTTTCCCCGGGTGGAGATCGAGGCGGAGGTGTATCCCGATGGCTCCATGCGCGTGGTGGAGCAGCGCACTTTCAGTTTTAAAGGGCGCTACAGGGGTGCGTGGGAATATATTTACTCGAAACACAACCAGTCTTTCAGGGATATCCTGGTCAGCGAGGGGGGCCAGGCCTACGAGCAGATGCCCCCTGGAACGCAGGACATACCGGGTATATTCTATGTGGAGGAGCGCGCCGACAGCATTTATATCGATTGGAGCTTTGAGGCAGCCAATGAGCAGCGCACCTTCACCATCTCGTACACGGTAGACAATGCGGTCCTGGTGCACCAGGATGTAGCCGAACTCTACTACCAGTTCATCGGCGGCGAGTGGGAGGAACGGACCGATCATGCGCGGGTGGTTCTGTACCTGCCCGAAGAGGCGGCTGCCGGGGGGGTCCGGTTCTGGGGACATGGTCCCCTCTATGGAAATGTCGAGCGGGAAGGGGACCATGGGATCCTCTGGGAGATAGAAGGGCTGCCTGCGCACACCTTTCTTGAAGGGAGGGTCACCTTTCCGGTGCAGCTGGTCCCGGCGGCAACCAATATTTCGGGCCGGGAGGGGCTTCCCGGTATCCTGGCCGAGGAAGAAAATTGGGCGGATCAGGCCAACAGGCGTCGCCAGCTGGCAAAGGTAGATCTTTTTGGCGGCATCCCCATCCTGATCGGGGCTCTTGGAATCTACATTGCGATGAGGCGCAAGGCTTTCAAAGATCCCCAGGCCTACGACGGTGACTACTACAGGGAGCTGCCCGGTGATTATTCGCCGGCCGAGGCCGGTCACTTTTTTCGCCTCGGGCGGACCTCTCCCGAAGATGTTACCGCAACCATAATGGACCTGGCCCGGCGGGGGCACCTGCAGCTGGAAGAGTTTCAAGATGAAAAGGGCCTTATCGTCAAGCGTTCCTATACCGATTACCGGATTCATCCCGTTCAAGGGCGCGATCAGTTGACGGCCCATGAATGGGAGCTCTACAATTTTATATTCGGAAATGTGGCGCAGTTCTCCCAGGGTATCGCCACCTTCAAGGGAATTGAAAACTATGCCAAGCGCAGGAAGTCAAACACGGCCATCTTCTACCAGGGCTGGAGCAGCAGTGTCCAAAAACAGGTTCAGGAAATGAATTTTTTCGGCGCCAGGGCCTGGGGCGGCATCATTGCGGGGATAGTTCTCATGCTAGCCGGCTTTATAGGCGTTACCTCCCGATCATTCCCCATTAGCGGAGTAGTGGCACTGGTTGTGGGGGGGCTGCTCCTGCTGTTTTCGGCCGCCCTCAAAAACCTTACCCCCACCGGGGCCGATCATTACGCCAAGTGGAAAGCCTTCAAGCGGTTCCTGCTGCATTTTTCAGAGCTCGAGCGCTCCACCATCCCCTCGCTGCAGATCTGGGAACACTATCTCGTATATGCCGTGGCCCTGGGTGTGGCCAAAGAGGTGATCAGGCAGCTCCAGGTGGTTTATCCGCAGATCCAGGAACAGGCGTACATGCCTGTCTCTCCCTGGTTCCGCATGGCCATGAACAACCCGGTCTCTTTTGACAACCTCTCCTCGTCGATGCAGCAGTCCTTCCGTACCGCCGTAAGTTCCTCTTCTTCGGGTTCGGGCGGAGGCGGCGGTTTCTCCGGCGGCGGGGGCGGCGGGGGCGGGGGAGGCGGCGGCGCGCGCTGAAAGGTGGACTACTGTTCAGTACTTGCAGGCTCACCCCTATGGTTCGTGGGATGCCCCGGGGTCCGTGCCGGGTGGGTGGGCCTGGTTTCACTTTGATGGGTTATCAGTTGTAAGCTGCAGTTAAATTTGATTCAGGGGTCCCGGCGAGGTGAACCCGGTTATTGCACATGAGTTCAGGAAACAGCCTGTGTGTCCACGGCTTCTAGAACCAGCGCCGTTTCCAGAAAAGCCAGATGCAGAATACACATACCGCTGCGCTCAGTCCGATGACAAAAGGGTATCCGGCCGTCCAGCGGTATTCGGGCATGGGAAAATTCATACCGTACCACCCGACTATGAGCGACAGCGGCAAAAACACCGCAGCGATTACCGTAAATATCTTCATTGTCTGATTCTGCTCGATGTCGATCTGCGCTTGGTATGCCTCGCGCACCTGGGTCATGGATTCGCGTAGATGCATCGTAAAGTCCAGCAGCCACTGTGTATGGCGGTGCAGGGAAAGGAAGGGGCGGTGTCTGCCGGCGGGATGCTGCTCTTCTATTATTTCCGCCAGATCCCCCGAGAGGATGGACAGCTGTTCGTAGTAGCGCTTTGCCGAAAGCAGCTGCCGCCTCAGCGTGATGATGCTCCCGCCGGCGGGGGATCCGGTGCGCTGCGGGGTCAGCAGCTCATCCTCGAGTGCGGTTATGGCATCCTCCTTTTTTCGAAGCGCCTCTGTATCGTCTCCGATGAGCGCTTCAAGGAAATCGTGCAGGATTTCAAGGGGTGTCTCCGCTTTTTGCGAGTGCAAAAGCTCTGCGCAGCGTTCATCGTCTGTGACCATGAGCACTGTTCCGTTTCCCGCGTAAAGGCGAACAGATTTGCCCCATCCTCCGTTCCGGGAGACATCGTAGGCCCAGAAGGCAAGGAAAAGGCCGCCACCCGGAAGCGCTGCACAGGTGCTCCGCTGCTTTTCCAGGCCGGCGTACAGCTCATCGCCAATGTAGGGGCGCAGCTCTGCCATGTCTGCCCATTTCAGCACGCGCACATCCATGCGATCACCTTCTTCCCTGTCAGGTATAGAATTTCGGCCTTGTTGCAAAAAGCATTTCCGCTCAATTGCTCCTGAACCGTATCAATGCAGATTTATCCGTCGCCCTCCCGCGGCACAATGCAGATGAAGACAAGGGGTTCGCTTCCGGTGTTGGTAAACTGGTGCAGCGTCTCGCCGGGGATATAGGCATAGGAGCCCTGGTGCACGGGGCTGTCGACGCCGTCAAGGTGAATCGATCCCGCACCGCCCAGTATCCAGTTGATATGGGGCCAGGGATGGCGGTGCCGCGGGGAACAGCCGCCCGGCCCCAATGTAAAGACCCGCAAGACGTAACCATCCCATCCCTCCGCTTTGGAGATGGGCGTCTGTTTGGTCATGCCCGTCGCCCCTTTGGATTCGACGGGTCTTGCTGTACATCTGTCGATATGGCCGATCACCATTGCGAAACACCTCCTTGAAATTCCAGCAATATCCGAGATGATCATAACCTTTACTCATTGCGGTTTCAATAAGGTGTGGACCCATACAGGAGAGCCGGGCTAAAATAGTCTCAGCCCATCAACGAAATGAAATGGCAGCGCCGGACCTGTATCGGATCTGCACAGCTAAAGAACTGCCCTGTCCGGGACCGTCCTTCTTTGTTTGATCCCGAGTTCTTTCAGCACACTGATCTCCATCAGGGAAGCACATAGGAAGGTGAGCAAATCCGCGGTGGGCTGACTGGTCTGCACACCCAGAAGTCCAAACCGGTGCGGCAGCAGCATGATTGCCGGCAAGAAGAATAGACCCTGCCGGGAGAGCGATAAAAATGAAGCCCTGGCGCTCTTGCCGATAGTTTGCAGAAGGATGTTCGTGGCAATGATCCAGGCTGACAGGGGCAGGACCAGGCACTGGAGCCTGAGAGTCAGAGTGCCAATGGCAACCACTTCCAGATCTTCCTTGCGAAACAGGTTCATGATTCCGGGTGCAAAGATCAAGCCGATAGCAGCGAAGATGATCAGCGCAGCAGCTACTGTTTTCACGGTGAACCAGAAAGCTTTGATTACCCTATCATAATTACCTGCACCATAGTTGAAGCCGCATACCGGCTGGAAACCCTGGCAGAACCCGAGCACTCCCATGATCGCGAACTGAATCACCCGGGCCACGATGGAAACGGCGGCAATGGCGGCATCCCCGAATGCGCCGGCCGCAAAATTTAAACAGATCATGGCTACACTGTTCAGGGACTGCCGGTAAAAGGAAGGGAGCCCCCCGCTAAAAATTTCTCTGTATACCTTCCAGCGGGGGGTAAAATTCTTCAGTCTGATCCGGATATTTCCGCTCACTCCGGAATTGCGAAGGAGCAGCAGGAAGCTTACAAACTGACTGATGATGGTAGCCAGGGAGGCACCGCCAATCCCCATATTCAGCGTAAATATGAAAATGGGATCGAGGATAATGTTCAAAATACCTCCAACTCCAATTCCGATCATGGCGTAAAAGGCGCTGCCCTGGAAGCGCAGGACATGGTTCAATACAAAAGCGGAAGTCATGAAAGGCATACCGATAAAAATGAAACGAATGTAATCCTTTGCATAGGGGGCAATGGTGCTGGTGGCCCCCAGGGAATAGACAAGGGGATCAAGAAAGATCAACCCCAATACCGACAGCAGGGCACCCAGCCCGAAAGCAGAAAAGAATCCGGTAGCCGCCACCCTGGCTGCATAGGATTTATTTTGCCGGCCCAGGAGGCGGGAAATATAATTTCCCGATCCGGTGCCAAAGGTGAACCCGATAGCCTGGATAATGGCCATCAGGGAAAAAGCGATCCCCACAGCGCCCGAGGCGCTGGTGCTGATTCGGCTGACAAAGAAAGTGTCTGCCATATTGTAGATTGAGGTGATTAACATGCTGACTATGGTGGGGAAAGCCAGGGAGCGAATCAGCTTTTCTACCGGTTCCTGTGTCATCATCCGAAATCTTTCTTCTGTAGTAGCGGTGTGTGTTATGATAGTCACTACCTTTCAACGCAGAAACATTGTGAGTTTCCAATCAAGTTTTTCTGATCCACAACTCGGGATAGTAGCGGTGCGGCAGGAAGCAGCAGACCGGCTGGGGGATACTATCAGGTACAATAAATATCAATCCCTATCCCTCAAGAGACAATCTTACACCCTGGCTTTTCGAATTTCAATTTTAAAATATCTTTTATCGCTGCTGTTTAAAAATAAATCAAAGTTTGTAAAGAGGCAGGGATTATTTTATAATAGGGTAGGGGGGTATAGTATATCGGGCGAGGTGTGATGCAAGATGGATAAAATGGATGGCGGCAGCCCCGATCGTGAAAGAGGTTCCAAAAAGAGAAGCTGGCATGATGACAAGACAGTGCGGCAGCTTGTGGTGCGCCTTAATCGCATCGAGGGGCAGGTGCGGGGCATCAAAAGAATGATCGAGGAAGAGGTATACTGCGATGACGTTTTGAATCAGATTGCTTCGGTTCAGTCCGCGATCAATGGTGTAACCAGGCTGCTGCTGGAAAAACACATGAAGTCCTGCGTCAAGGGGCAGCTGTTTGAAGGCGACGAGCGGGTTCTTGATGAGCTGCTGAAGACGATCTCCAAGATAATCAGGTAGTGAATGCACAAGGGGGTGCCGGTTATGTCTGAAACAGAGGCAAAGGCAGAAAAAGGGGCGGCAATAACTATCCCCATTACCGGGATGAGTTGTGCCGCATGCGCTGCAAGGGCGGAGAAGGGCCTGCAGTCTCTTCCCGGGGTTTCATCTGCAAATGTCAACCTGGTGATGGGTAAGGGAACGATCAGGTACGATCCCGAGCAGGTGGAGCCCCGGCAAATAGTGGAGCGTGTTGCCGAACTGGGGTTCGGGGTTTCCGTGGAGCAGCAGGAGTTTCTTGTTTCCGGGATGTCCTGCGCCGCCTGTTCCGCACGGGTGGAGAGCAGGCTGAATGCACTGCCCGGGGTGCAGCAGGCTTCTGTCAACCTGGCTGCGAGCAAGGCCGTTGTCAGGTACATTCCCGGCCTGATCACAGTATCGGAGATCGAGAGCACCGTGCGGGAACTGGGCTATGATGTGCGCCTGGCCCGGGCTCTTACCCTTGATGAAAGGGCGAAGGAGAGGCGGCAAGAGAAAAACCGGCAGCTGGCCCGGTTTATCGTGGCGGCGGTGTTTAGCCTTCCCCTTTTCCTGATGATGATCTTTTCACATACAGGCTTTCACCTGGAGCTCAATCCCTGGCTGCAGCTCGCCCTGGCCACGCCTGTTCAGCTCTATGCCGGATGGCCCTTTTACCGGGGGGCCTACAGTTCGCTGAAAACGGGTAGCGCCAATATGGATGTGCTGGTGGCTCTGGGCACCTCGGTGGCCTATTTCTACAGCCTGATCTCCCTTCTGGCCCGGTGGGGCCATTATTATTTTGAATCTGCGGCTGTGCTCATGACCATTATCCTGCTGGGCAGGCTGCTGGAGGCCCTGGCCCGGGGAAGGACCTCAGAGGCTATCGAAAGACTGATGGAGCTGCAGGCCAAAACTGCCCGGGTGCTCCGGCAGGGGGTGGAGATGGATATTCCCGCCGAGGAAGTGGCGGTGGGCGATCTTGTCCTGGTGCGTCCGGGAGAGAGGGTGCCGGTGGACGGTGTTATCGAGGAGGGGAATTCGAGCATAGATGAATCGCACCTTACCGGGGAAAGCATGCCCGTGGAAAAGAAGGCCGGCGATGGGGTGGTCGGGGCCTCCATCAACAAATACGGCAGCTTTACTTTCCGGGCCGTCAAGGTTGGCCAGGACACCGTATTGGCCCAGATCATCCGCCTGGTGGAGGAGGCGCAAGGCAGCAAGGCCCCCATACAGCGTCTGGCGGACCGGGTTTCCAATATCTTTGTGCCCGCAATAATCGGCATTGCCCTGCTCACTTTTGGCGGCTGGTGGCTCAGCGGAGCCGGCTTTGAGGATTCCCTGATGCACATGGTTACCGTTCTGGTGGTGGCCTGCCCCTGCGCCCTGGGTCTGGCCACGCCCACAGCGATCATGGTGGGAACGGGTGTGGGGGCCGGCAAGGGCATCCTGATCAAGGGCGGTGAGCACCTGGAGCGGGCGGAAAAGATTGATGCCGTGGTTCTTGACAAGACGGGCACCATCACCCGGGGAAGCCCGGCGGTAACGGATATTCTTGCGCTGGCGCCCTTGGACGATAAAGAACTGCTGGCGGCAGTGGCCTCGGGGGAGAGCAAATCGGAGCATCCTCTGGGCCGGGCCCTGGTGGAAGAAGCGGGAGAACGGGGGCTGGCTCTGAAGGAGGTCTTCGAATTCGAGGCGCTGCCCGGGCGGGGGATCAGGTTCGAACTGGCGGGTGAGACCTGGTTCGTGGGTAACGAGAAGCTGGCCGATCTGGCCGGCGCAGATGCCGGACCCTTGCTTCTGCAGAAGAGCCGCTGGGAAGAAGAGGGCAAGACAGTCATGCTGGTCATGAAGGGGAGCACCCTGGCCGGCATGGCTGCGCTGGCTGATACGCTCAAAGTGGGCGCCGACCGGGCCATCGCGGAACTGCGGGAGATGGGTCTTGACCTGTACATGCTCACCGGGGATCAGGAGAGAACCGCGCAGGCTATCGCGAAGCAGGTGGGCATAACCAATGTAATTGCCGGCGTTTTACCGCAGCACAAGGCGGCGGAGGTGCAAAGGCTGAGAGATGCCGGCCGCGTTGTGGCCATGGTCGGTGATGGAATCAATGATGCCCCGGCCCTGGCCACGGCTGATGTGGGCATGGCCATCGGCACCGGGACCGATGTGGCCATGGAGAGCGCCTCGATCACGCTGATGCAGGGCGATTTAAACAAGATTGCTTCGGCCATACGCCTCTCCCGGCGCACTCTGCGCAAGATCAGGCAGAATCTGTTCTGGGCTTTTTTCTACAACATGATCACTGTTCCCCTGGCTGTTTTTGGCGTTTTTACGCCCGTAATGGGGGGGGCGGCCATGGCTCTCAGCTCGGTGTCCGTGGTGACGAACTCGCTATTTTTGAAGCGATACAACCCGGAGCGGGGCAATTGAAGCAGCTGCTGCGCTCGGCTTTACAGGGCTCCGGGCATGTTCCGGAGCCTTTCTTCGATGTGATCGTATATCCGGTACCATTTCTGAACACTGTTTTCCAGCCGGTAATAGTAAATGATGTATGGAACCAGCAGCGCCAGGAACAGCAGGCTGAGCAGTAAAGTCCCCGTTTTTTCTACAAGCATGGCCAAGAATACCGACAGAAGAAAGAAAAGGGCGAAGGCCAGGGTTACCAGAAGGTGAATCAACCTTTCATGCTGCGCAAATTTTATTCGGGTCCGGTGGTATTCTCTGAGCTGCTCAAGGTTTGTCTTTTCGCCCGAATCCAGGGCGGCGGTCAGGAATGCCTCATGCTCTAGCATATATCTCCACATCGTGCCGGCGCCTCCCTTACGCAAATCCAGTTAGCTTAAGGAAAAACATCCTGGAGCCATACTGCTGGCTCTCTTGATAAGGAAATTTCTACTGATGCATTCATTATCCTGCTTTAACTGCAGGCATGGCCAAAACGGGCTCCGGCAAGCGGCGGGCGACAGAGGAACAGCCATGGATTTGTCGAAGTAATCTAAATAGATTGGGCATCAGTTTATCTTAACAGGCTTCTTGCCCGGTGTAGAAGCAGTATGGATGAAAGGCGGTATTTAATGATGGCCCGCTACCCGCGCATTGCTGCCCAGCCGGAGACACTGGTAAAGGTATTGATTGCCATTATTGAAAAAACGCCTGCAGGGGGCGCCACCCTGGAGGAGCTGCAGGAAGCTTATGCAGAGATAAATGACCGCCGTCCTTCGGAAAGAACGATCTATCGCCTCATCAGGCGTCTGAACCTTTTCTTTGATCCTCTGTGCTACGGGGAAAGGCCCGATCCGGGAGAAGATGCAGCGGCCGAGAGCTGCGGCGATGAGGAAATTGCCGGGGAGAAAGCGATCTGCGGGCGCAGGAGGGGCCGCAAAACATATTACATATTTACCGGCGAGAAAAACGATCTTCCTCTGGCCGCTCACGATGCCACCATGCTGCTGCTGGGTCTGTACCCCCAGCTGAGGGGAGCGATGAAAAACAGCATCGAGGCGGCCATGCAGAGTGTCTTTCGGCATACACTTTCGGGGCTAAGCAGCTTTACCGGCATGCTCAGTGAACTGGAGCAGGTGGTGCATGTCTCCGGCGCCTTTCCCGAAGACCCCGTGAAAAGCGAACTGCTGATCAGGGAGATCGTGCGGGCCATCAGAGAAAGAAAAAGGGTGCGCCTCAGCTACCTGCGCACCTATGACGGCGCTGTCACCGAGAGGGTGGTGGAGCCCTATGGTCTTCTATGCCGCCTGAACAACTGGTATCTGACCGGCAGGTGCACCCGGCGGAAACAAAGGAGGGTCTTCCTGTTGTTGAATGTCAAGGAGCTGGCCGTGATCGAAAACAGTTTTTACCGGATGCCTCCCGGTTTTTCGCTGAAAGAGCTGTACAGGGATGCCTGGGGTACCTGGACAGAAGATGAATCACCGGCCCTGGAGACGGTGCGACTCCATATTTCTGCCGGTCCGGCGGAGCGCTTCAGGCACAACCGGTTCCATGACAGCCAGCGGACCAGGGAGCTTACGGAGGGAAGGCTCGAGGTCACCTACCGGCTCAGGGGAGCGCAGGAGATGATCCCCTGGCTGATGAGCTGGGGCGGCGCCGCGGAAATCATCGAGCCGCTTTGGTTAAGGGAACAGCTGATTGAAAATCTGCAGGAAACGATGCGGCATTACCGGAACAATCGCTAGCTCTTCGATCGCCCCGGGCGGGGCCGCAGCTTTTTATGATCCCCTGGAAAAAGGTTCCGGGAAACTATCAAGGCAGGGTGGCGGCAATGATGACATTTACTGAAAAATTTTATGACGCCCTGGAGCTGGCCGCCCGGGCGCACCGGAACCAGTTAAGGAAAGGGACGGACATACCCTATTTCACTCATCCGGCGGCTGTGGCAATGCTCCTGTTAAGACACGGTTTTGGCGAGGGTATGGCCATTGCCGCGCTGCTGCATGACACGGTTGAGGATACCGATGTCACCCTGGAAGAAATTCGCCTTCATTTTGGGGACAGGGTGGCGGAGCTGGTCAAGGGCGCCTCGGAGGAAGACAGGTCTGCATCCTGGGAGGAACGGAAGTACGCCACCCTTGTGTACCTGAAAACAGCACCGCCGGATGTGGCTGCACTCTCCTGCGCCGACAAACTGCACAATGCTATCTCAATAGCCCGCGACCGCGAGCGGCATGGTGAGGCGGTATGGGAGCGTTTTCACAGGGGAAGGGAGAAGATGGCCTGGTATTACCGGGGGCTGGTTTACTCCCTGGGGCGGAGCATGGGAAAGAACGCCGCACTTTACCGGGAGCTCAGGGATATTGTTGAGGGGCTGTTTGGCCTGGGGGAAAGGGGTGAACAGGGATAGGTCCAGGGAGTGTAGGCGCAACCGGATTTGCTAGAGCGAGTAGTCATAATCCATGAGGACCGCCCTGATCTCCTCTCTCATCCCTACCAGTTCCGGGAATTCGTAAAGGAAAAGGATTTTTTCTTCTGCCATATCCCTGCCCGGCGGTTTATCTATCAGGAAAAACATCATCATGGTTTCGGCGATGTCCTCGTCGGGATCGGTTGCGGCGTAGTCGGAAACAAATTTGTCCGCATGTTTCCGATAAAAATGTTCCAGCTCTTTTTCTCTTTGCGCATCATCTTCTATTTCCGCTGCCCTGCTCCACTGATCATAGATATCAACCCAGAAGCGTTGGAAGAAAAGATTGAGGTATGAATCTTCCTTGCAATCACCATAGTCAGTGTAAAAGGTGTGGGGATTGGAATCTTCATAATCGACGGGATCCACCTGGGTTTCATTCAGGGTGATCAGATGCCCCAGTTCATGGAGAAGGGTTTCCACCATGATCTGCATTACTATCTCATCGCCATCCCCGTAAAGATCAATAATGTCCAGGCTCAGGGTGTACAGGTCTTCCTCTGCATCATCAACCCCTTCAATGGCGCCCATTGTTTCATCCATACCGTCGGTAACGATCTCCAGATAGGCGATGAGTCCCATATAATCAGCGGGAATAAGAGCATCGACCATCTCCCAGATTGTTTCATGCTTGGCACTGTCCTCCTGCCATTCCAGGTAAAAATCATCGACCTCGGGAAAATCGTGGGGATAGATCCGATCATCCCTGATTTCATACACTGCCAGGATGGTCAACCCCTCCCCGTCATCCTCCGCGAAAAGCTCCTCGAGGAGAGCCCCGCATCCTGTGGCAAAGAGCATCGCTGCCAAAAGCAAAAAGGTGAGCAGAAGGTTTATGATCAGGCGGCTTTCTTTTTCCCTCCCGGCGCCGGTCCGGGAACTGGCTTTTGAAAGGTTAGATTTCATGGATATATCGAACCCCTTCCTTGAACAGGGCTGCAGCTGCAGGGTGAAAGCCGTAAAATTATGCAATGCCGCCGCTTTCGGGATCATTATAAAATATTTGGAAAGTAGCGTCAATCATGCACGATCAGGCCCGGCCGGAACCAGGGGGAAAAGGGCGGATCAATTGGTGATTTGTGATAAGAGTGGTATAACTATATCAGGTACCATAAATTGCGATGGGGTTAATCAGTCGAGTTTTGCGACAGATATGTAAGAATATAACCGGGAAGGAGGTGCTGCTGATGCTGGAGCTGTATGTGAAAGACGGCTGCCCCCACTGCCGGAAGCAGATCGAGGCGCTGGAGCAGGAGGGCCTTTCGTACCGGCTGCACAATGTCAGCCGTGATCCGGCAGCGCTGAAAATGGCCAAAGAAAAGTACCGTGCCCACATAGTCCCCCTGCTGGTAGAAAAGGGCGGGGTCAAATCGATGGGCTATCAGGGCAAAGGCTGAGACATCTGAGACGAAACACCGCCGTGAGCGGTGGCTCTGACTGTTTGCTGAGGAGACTATCATGGACCCGGGAAGTGGTTCAATGAACCGTGAACAGCTATTTTTTATCAGCGGTGCCCTGAAACTGGAGGGGCGGCTGGCGGCCCCCCTGCGCACAGGGGCGGGCGCCGGGGTGGTGATCTGCCATCCCCACCCACTCTATGGCGGCAGCATGGAGAACAATGTGGTGCGGGCCTTAAGCCGGGCCCTTGCCGAGAAGGGAATCGCTGTTTTGTGCTTCAATTTTCGCGGGGTGGGGCGGAGCGAAGGTGCACATGACGGTGGCCGGGGAGAAATTGACGACGCCCTTGCCGCCATCGACTTCATGGCCGAGCGCAACGCAATAGACCCCGGACGCCTGGGGCTGGCAGGCTACTCTTTTGGCGGTGCTGTTGCCCTGAGCGCTGCAGTCCGGAGCGGCAGGATCAGGGCTGTTGCGGCTGTTTCACCGCCTGAGATACCGGATTTAAGCAACTGCGATAAGCCCAGATTGGTTCTTTGCGGGTCTGTGGATGCGCTGATCCCGGCCTCCTCCATTCTCAGGCATGAAGAGATGATCATCGGCCCCGATGCCGCCGGTGCCGTCGAAGTGATCGAGGGCGCCGATCATTTCTGGCACGGACATGAAGCGGAAGCGGGCGGCCGGACAGCCTTGTTTTTTCTGCAACATCTTTGCTCACCTTTCTCATCACCGCCAGTGTAACAAGGGTAAAGAAATATTCCTCTTTTATTGACATAATAGTTTCTCCATGTAAAATTGTATGTATAGCGCGGGCGGGCCAGTATTTCAGGCAAAAGGTATCCTGTACAACGGCAGGAGACGCGAAAGGAGGGTGTCCAGCCAGGAGAAATGGGGCATTGGAATTAAGAACCCGGCCTTTTGTGTGCCAGTAGCTGAGGCAGACTAGCTAAATATATAAAACAAAGGAGAAAGCGATGAGAAAAAAGAGCGGGCTCATTTTGCTTCTGGTGTTGGTACTGGGTGTGTGCTGCCTTGCCGGCTGCGGCGGGGTTGGGGGCGAGACTACCAAGCTCTATGTGGTGAATTGGAAAGATTATGCGACGGATGATCAGGAACTGGTCAGGGATTTTGAGGAAACAAATAATTGTGAAATTGTAAACACCTTTATGTCCAGCGAGGAGGACCTGCTTACGCGGCTGCGGACAGCTGCTCCGGGGGAGATCGATATTTGCCTGCCCAATGTCTCTATCCTGACTTCCGCTGTCAATGAAGGGCTGCTCGAAGAAATTGACGTGACCCGGATGGAAAACTTCGACAGCATGTTTGAACGTTTCAAAACGCAAAAAGAGTGCATGAGGGATGGTAAACATTATGCTGTCCCCTTCGTGTGGGGTTCAACATCTATCGCCTACAATACGGAGATGCTGCCTAAAGAACCGGAAAGCATGGCCATATTTTGGGACGAAGCTTACAAAGGCAGAATTACCTTCAGGGATGATTACAAGGATGCCATCATGGTGGCGGCAATGATCGATGGTCAGGATCCCAACCATCCCTCCGATCTGGATAAGATAAAGGAGCTGCTTATCGAACAGAAAGCTCTGAATAAAACCTACTGGGAAACGGGAAATGAATTCAGCACCCTCTTTGCCAACAGACAGATAGCGGTGGGCCTGATGTGGTCAGGCCAGGCGGCAACCATGAAGCTGGAGGGGGAGCCCATCGGCTTCACCATTCCCAATGAGGGGGCGGTGGGCTGGGTTGACAACTGGGGTATTTCCGTGAACAGCAAAAATAAAGAACTGGCCCTGAAGTTCATTGATTACCTGATCAGCCATGATGTACAGTACAGGTGGGCCTCGACGGGCGGTCCTGCGCCGGTCAACCAGAGCGCTGCTGAGGCGCTGGATCCTGAATATGCGGCGTCTGCGTGCATGGACGAAGCATCGCTGAACAAGCTGCATTTCATGGAATATATTTCTGACGATGAAAAAACGCATTGGAGCGAGATCTGGACAGAAGTTAAGGCACAGTAATTCCACCGGGGAGCAGCGGGGGAGAATCCCAGGCGGTGATTCCCCCCTGCGCCCAACACTTACAGTCAGACCGGGGGGATATCTTTGAGAGATAAGGCAAAGTGGCTTACGGCGCCCGGTACACTTGTGCTCTTGATCTTTGCCATAGCCCCCCTGTTCATCATGCTCTACTACAGCTTTCTAAGCGATTCCGGTGCAGCTGGATTCACCATGGAAAACTATATCCATTTTTTTGAAAAGGGTTTCTACCTTAAATTGACGGGTAAAACCATTGTGAACAGTCTCATGGTCACATTGATCAGCCTGTTAATTGCTTACCCTCTGGCTTATGTCATGGCCAAAAAATTGAAGGGGATGCGGAATATCATTCTGCTGCTCATCATTATTCCCTTCTTCACCAATCAGCTGGTGCGGATCTACTCCTGGATCGTTTTTTTGCAGGATGGCGGAATTTTCAACGACTTTCTTGCCGCGCTGGGTATTGTGCAGGGCGGATTGGGCCTGCTATATACAAGGGCGGCGGCGATCATTGGACTTGTTCATGCCTATTTTCCATACATGGTGATCACAATCTACCTGGCCATGGAGCGCATTGACAATTCATTGCTGGAGGCGAGCCGCAGCCTGGGTGCCGGTCCCGCAGCCACTTTCAGCAGGGTCACCCTGCCTCTTTCCTGGCCCGGCGTGGTCTCGGGGGTTATGCTTGTCTTCGTACCCTGCCTGGGAAGCTTTGTGGAACCGCGCATCCTGGGGGGAACGGGCGGCAGCGTCATCGGGACAGTGATCGAGGCTCAATTTTTCCAGGTCTACGGCTGGAATTTTGGCGCCTCCATCGCCTTCCTGCTGCTGGCCCTTGTACTGGCTGCCATGGGCCTGTTCAACAGGATGGGGAAGGTAAGGATGGTATGAAAAAGGG
The DNA here is from genome assembly GCA_033809435.1 of Bacillota bacterium. GTDB lineage: Bacteria > Bacillota > Dethiobacteria > DTU022 > DTU022 > JAAZIN01. The sequence goes on along the minus strand of JAPXLS010000022.1, from coordinate 878 downwards.
GAATATTATTTCCAACTTTCTGGTCTTGGCGGTCATACTATTTCTCTATACGCCTATTGCCGTTGTCATCATCATGGGATTCAATCGCTCCCGCTACAATTCGCTTCCCTTTGAATTTACCACCAAGTGGTACGAGGCGCTCTTTCACAATGAAAAACTGTTGAGAGCCACCTGGAATTCCATCTGGATTGCCGCGATCACGGGCTTGATCTGCGTCATCCTTGCCACCATGATGGTGCTGGGCATGAGAGCCCTGGGGGTAAAAGTGAGGCGGAATCTCAATGCCCTGATCCTGATGCCTCTGGCCGTTCCCTGGCTGATTCTGGGGCTGTCGCTGCTGTTGATGATCCGCGCCGCGGGTATGACCAAGGGGATGGGATTCGTGCTGGCGGGCCACATTGTGGTCTCGCTGCCCTACGCCGCCCTGGTGCTTCTGGCCAGGATACAGGGCATGGATCCCCTGCTGGAGGAGGCGAGCGCCTCACTGGGTGCGGGGCCTGCGACCACCTTTCGCCGCATCATCATGCCCATGCTGGCCCCGGGTATGGTGGCCGGGGGCTTCCTTGCCTTCATGATCAGTTTCGACAATTTTGTCATCAGTTATTTTTTGATGCCGGCGGGGATCTCCTCACTGCCCATAGAGATACAGTCCTCCATACGGTTTGGGTTTACGCCGGAGATCAACGCTGTATCAACGCTGATCATCTGTATTTCGCTGCTCTGTATTCTGGGGGTGGGTCTTGTGATGGGCACGGCAGGAACAAAAGAGCTGTTTTCAAAAGGAGCGCTGTAGGCATGGCCAACTTGACGGTAAAAAACCTTACCAAGATATACGGAGAAAACACGGTACTCGACCACATTGATCTGGAAGTGCCTGA
>JAPXLS010000021.1:0-17677 GCA_033809435.1 Bacillota bacterium | reverse complement strand
CTATTCGGGGGAACAGTTCCATAGTTTTTATTAGTTCTCGGAAACAAGTCAATGCATGGGGTTCAAGTCATGTTGTCTCCAGTGGCAAAGGTACTACCTATTGATAAAATGCAAATGCACCGATCAAATCAAATCGTTAAAAGATGCACCGCTTTTGCACACCCCTGATTGTTGCCCCATTGGACTATCGGTTGTTATACCACACAAACCAGTCAAATTTTCTATGTCGACCATTGCTATATATGTTGTTTTGCTCAAGGATTGAATCTATCAGTGCCAAATATCCCTCGTAGTCATAAGTTTGACGCATTTTTTCAATACAGTTTTTGATTTGTGATGCTCTATATGTTTTGCCTTTATACTCGTACTGGGAAAAAAACTGCCCTACATGGTTTTGCATGACGCCATCGAATATTACATAGTCGTCATTTTGGTAAACATAATAATTATGGTATAGGCAATACTTGCTGAAAAACGAAAAAAGGTTAATTTCATTCCTCGCTAATTCGCCAACTAAAGAAATATCACCCGCTGCTACCCGCTCATCGAAATTGCAGTCTTTAATTTTTTTAATCAGTCTTGTCAAATAAATCTTGCTCAAATGCTTATTCAGGTTCGTGGAGTTCGTCATATCAATCAAGGCGATTTTCATTGCAATAATGTCATCGTCCACGTTTTGGGGAAACTTATTAAGACAGTTATTTATAATTGCACCTTCTTCACCATACCGTGGGTCGCTGTTTACGCGTCGAGCTGTCTCGTCCAGTTCTTCCTCTGTAAATCTTATAAAAGGCACCTCAGTTCTACTCCACGTTTGGGCCGGCACGCTTCGGTTACTCCTTGAATAATCCTGAGGTTCGGGAATAACTTCGCCGTCCATGGGAAGCCTAACTGTGTATGGTCTGACTTCATCATTACGCACGAGTTTTTTATTTTGAACAAGGACACTAATCGTGGAGTTTATATACGGTTGTAGTTTTCCAGGGAAACAGGCATCAATGATTTGTTTTGCCGTTACTGGCATATTGACCGTACAGCAGTATTGCATGATGATTTCTGCATTGCCCAAGTCTAAAACCCCCTACAATGAAATTCCTCCAACAAAATGGTGCTCATGAAAGGTGAAATTACCACAACCCACCAGCAGGAACAGTACCGAGAGAATAATAAAAAGCATAAGCCAATTTTACATTTAGGAATCACACAGCGGGCCCGCCCTGCCCACTACTGATAACCTAGAAATTCATCGCGTCTAATATTTTGTGTTTTTGCTGTTCCCGTTGCAACAGGATGCAGCGTTATAGTGTATACCGTATATTCATTTGCAGTTTCTCTGAAAACTAACGAATCATCGAACTTGGCATAGGAACAATTCCTTTTAAAATCTTGCTTAACCCCATCCCAGTCCAGGCCAGTGGCAAAGATAACTGTATACGTACCGGTAGAGATCCCGTAAATTGTTACACTACTCTTTTTCCTGATGTACACAAATTTAGATATAAATTTACCTTTGACTAGTTTAACAACCGCATCACTAGTCGTACCGTTCTCTATCAACAGCTCTCCATGTCCAGAACTGCCCCGCTCTGTAATTATTGTTCCATTTGCGAGGTAGCTGTCATTATGGTTTTTATTTGTAAGTCCAATATAGAAGAGCACCCCTAAAATTAAAACAACGATTACAACTAAAACTTTGTGCCTTCTAAATATATCCCAAACATTCTTGACGGAACCAGACATCTGGGGGTAGTCTATCTTAACACCATTTTCGTGATATGGTTCAGCTGCGACCTTGTATTGTTGACCAATATTAATTGTGTTTATATGATCGCACTTAAGGCAAATAAACCTTTTTCCTATGTGACTTTCACCCACATGATACACTTCGCCACAGTTTTCGCATTTATAATCGAACATTTTAGCTGCAATACCCCCAACTAAAATACATCATTCTGTAACGGCCAGTTCATGATTCCAAGCTTCTCATAAATATTCTCTAAAAACGCTTAATGGAATCCAGCAAAACGATTGTCAGGATACCATATTAATGCAGGAGGTTTCGGCAAACGACATGCAATTCCTTCATAATTAACAATATTTATTCTGGCTCAAATAGTGGGTTAATTTAGGGTTGATCTGCGGCGTGCTGAAAAAGCCCTTTCAGCGGCGGGTAGAGTTCGCGGAAGAAATGGTAGCACTGTTCGTACATTTGCGCGGCTTCCGGGTCGGGGAGGCACGGTTTCTTTGATCCTGACGATTTTGTCCGCCGCTTCCCGGACGGAGGCGAACTCACCACAGGCGACGGCGGCCAGCATGGCGCCGCCCAGGGCGGGTCCCTCCTCTGCTTCAAGGATGTCGAGATCAAGATCGAGGATGTCCGCAGCCATCTGCCGCCAGGGCCGGGAAGCGGCCCCACCGCCGCAAAGGGTGGAGCGGGATGGGCAGACGCCCATGCTGCGGGCCACTTCGATGGAGTCCCGCAGGGCAAAGGTGACGCCATCGTAGACAGCCCTGGTCATCTGCGTACGTGTGGTCCCCATATCCATGCCGAAAAAGAGGCCCCTGGCATGGGCGTCATTATGGGGTGAATGTTCTCCCATGAGGCAGGGCAAAAAATAGACGCTGCCCGCGCCCCCGGCGGCAATGTCCGCCGTCTCTCCGGCGCGGTGATCTGTTTGCAGGATCCTTTCCAGCCACCAGTCGCCGCAGGAGGCGGCGGAGAGGATGCAGCCCATGAGATGGTATCCGCCGTCGGCTTGGGCAAAGGCATGCAGCGCGTTGTTCGCGTCAACGGTGAAACTGCCGCAGGGGATGAACACCGTGCCGGAGGTACCAAGCGATATGTTGCAGCGCCCCTCACCCACTGCGCCCGTGCCCACGGCTGCCGCGGCGTTGTCGCCGGCGCCCGCCGCTACAATGACCTGGCCCAGCCCCAGTCCCTTCGCCAGTTCGGGTTTCAGAGCGCCCACAGGCTCATAGCTCTCATGGACCGGGGCCAGCATCTCCTCGCTGATACCGCAGATGTCGATCATTTCTTTGGACCAGCGGTGGTTTTTAACGTCAAAGAGGAGCATGCCGGAGGCGTCGGAAGGATCGGTGCTATGCACGCCCGTCAGCAGATAGGCCAGGTAATCCTTCGGCAGCATGATTTTGGTAATCTTCTCAAAGAGCTGCGGCTCGTTTTCTTTCATCCAGAGGATTTTGGGCGCCGTGAAACCGATGAAGGCGATGTTGCCCGTCAGCTCGGAAAGCCGATTCTTGCCGATGACGTTGTTAAGATAGTCCGTCTCCTTTGTCGTCCGGCCGTCATTCCATAAAATGGCCGGGCGGATCACCCTGTCGTCTTTGTCCAGGGCAACCAGGCCGTGCATCTGTCCGCCGAAGCTGAGGCAGCGGACGCCGGCCCTGCCGGTCCCGTCCAGCAGTTCCCGCAAGCCCTTCATGGTCTGTACGCAGTCGGGCCTGAGTCAAGGGGGCGGTGACTTTGACTCAAAAACTGTGAACCCGGAGACAGTTCTTTGTAATATGAATCCAACCGTGTGCCGGAGCGTTGCCAATTTGGGCCGGTCATGGACCGGCCCCTACACCTGCTTGCGGCGGCCCGGTGAGTCAAGGGGCTGAGCCAAGGGGACGGTGACTTTGGCTCATGATGTGGATTGATTTGCAACAGGCGGCCTTTACCTTATTCTGCTTTGCCTGTTATACCGCCTCTTCTTCCAGCGCTTCGATCAAAAAGCTGACCGGGCGAAAGCCGTCGTTGCATGAAATCATGGCTGATTTTCTGTTCTTCATCCAACCGCCATAGAAGTCCTCTGCGCCGTGGGCAAGGGCCATGACAAAGGCAGACATGCTCTGCCAGGCGCTGTCGCATATTCCCCCTGGCTTTTCCCATCCATTGGCAATAAACACCTGCCCTATCTTCATATCGCAGGCATGTTCAATGGGGTTTTCATATTTATCGATCAGATCCTGATGGATCGTTTGTTTCATCACCGTGATCTTCACTTTTTTCATTTTGTCCCCCCTCCACAGCCATCATTTCATCCCAATGGTCATGCTTGCGGGAACCTGGCCTTGATCGCTGTGCCGCTCCCAGGGGCGGAGGTGATGCTGAGGCTCCCCCCGTTCCGGCGGGCGCGAGCCTCCATGTTGGCCAGGCCCTGTCCGCGGGGTGCGGAGGCGGGATCGAAGCCGCAGCCGTCGTCGCGGACGATGAGAGTCACCCCGTCAGGTCCGCCGGTCAGCTCCACGGAAACCTGCCCGGCCCCGGCATGGCGCCAGGCATTGGCCAGCGCTTCCTGGACAATGCGGTAGAGCGCCGCCTCCTGCCCGGGCTTAAGCCCCCCATCGTAGTCCAGTCGCATTTCCAGACGGAGCCCATGGCGGCGGATGATCAGTTCGCAGTGGCGGCGCAGAGCCCCGCATAATCCATATTTCTCCAGGGGTGAGGGGGAGAGCTCCGCCACCAGCCGGCGCAGCTCCTGCTGGATTTCCCCGGCGGTCCGCTCCAGGTGATCCAGGACTTCCCGGCCCCTGCCGCTGTCCGCCAGAAGGGGTTGCAGGGAGCGCAGGGAGTAAACAATCCCGTGCATGCCCTGGGAGATGGTGTCATGGAGCTCGCGGGCCATGCGGCTGCGCTCCTCGGATACGGCCATGTTCCGCGCAGTTTCCCGCAGCAGCTCCTCCCGGGCCGCCAGTTCCGCCAGGTGACGGTTTTCCAGCTCCAGCAGCATCAATCTTTGCCGGTTCCGCCAGACCAGGTAATTGCCCAGGGCGAAAATTGCCCCGAAGGCCAGCCCCGCAGCCATCCCCCCGAAGGCAATGCGCCGCAGCTCCGTTCCCGGAGGCGCCGCACCCAGATACTTGATGGCCGCGCAGGAGAGAGCCACGGTAAAAAGGGCCACGGCGCTGAAGCTGATCGCCAGCCTGGGCAGCGCCTTTTCCATGCCGCGGCGCCGCAGCTGCTCCTCCAGGCAGGCGCCGCCCATCCCCGCCAGGCCCGAAAGCAGCCCGGCCGTCAGGGTCACGGCAGCGATGAACAGAGGAGCGGGGCCGGGGAACAACCCCATCCGGTGGAAAATCAGGGCTGTGACCAGGCCGAAGAGGGCTCCGGCCCCGGCGCTGAGCATAAAGGTTTTGAGGTATTGCGGTTCATGGTTCAGGGTCATTTTCCTTCACCCCGCCCGTCAGATTATTGCGCATGGCGTGGAGGGCGGCCTGGGTGCGGCTCTTCAAGCCCAGCTTGCCCAATATATTGGCCACGTGGGTCTTCACCGTTGTCTCGCTCAAAAAAAGGCGGCCCGCTATTTCGCGGTTGCTCAAGCCCCCGGCGATGAGGGCCAGGACCTCCCTTTCGCGGGTGGAAAGCGGCTCCTGTGGTGCTCCGGTGTGCCGCACCAGCTCGGCGGCAGCTCTCGCACCCAGGTAGCTGCCTCCTGCGACCGCCGCCCTGATGGCCGCCACCAGCTCTTCGGGCGCAGCATCCTTCTGCACATAACCGGCCGCTCCCGCCATGAGTGCTTCGCGGACGCGCTCCCCGCCGCCGAAGGAGGTGAGGATAAGGACTTTCACTGCCGGCTGCAGGGCGAGCAGGCGCCGGGTGGTCTCGATCCCATCCAGACCGGGCATCTGCAGGTCGAGCAGAACCAGGTCAACGCTCCGCCGCTCCAGAAAAGCAAGGGCTTCCTCGCCGCTTCCCGCCTCGCCGACGGGCTCCAGGCCGGGCACCGTTTCAAGAAAATAGAGGACGCCGCGCCTGAACAGCGGATGATCATCCACAATGAGCAGAGTGGCTTTCAGCTGATCCATGGCCTGATCCATTTGTCCCTTCGTCCCGCCACCGGTTTAATGGGCGGGCACCGTTGTTACAGGTATTTTTCCCCATGCATGGCGCAAATCCTCTTGTCTGCCGCCGAAAGCCGCCCGCCTCAGACCAGCAGCATGGCGCCGAGGATATAGGGCAGCAGGGCCAGGGCGGCCAAAGCGGGGTGTCGGCGGCGGCCGTTGTTGCGGCGATCCCAGTTGAAGAGGTAGACGGCGAGACCGGAGGCGGTGATGCCGCCGGCCAGGAGAACGAGCCCGCCGGCGGCGGGGGGATAGGGCGTCTCCCGCCCGTAGGCCAGACCCAGGAAGGACTGCATCGCGTAGGAGGCCGGCAGCAGGTGACCGATCCGGGCAAATGTTTGCGGAAAGAATTCCGCCGGGACCATCATGCCGCTCAGGATCATCGAGGGCAGATAGATCAGTTGCGACCAGAGGATGGTGGAGCGGCTGCTGCCGGAGATCACCCCGATGAGCAGACCCAGGCTGCTGCAGGTAAAGAGAAAGAGCAAGCCGAGCAGCAGGTAGGCCGGCCAGTTTACCGGCAGGGGTGAGTGAAAGAGAAGCGGCGCCGCGGCCGTGATCAGGGCGGAGACAAGGAGCAGGTGCAGCGCCGAGGAGAGGGCCGGTATGGCCAGCAGGGAGAGCGCCGGGACCCCGCTGATCTTGAAACTGCGCAGGATTCCGGCCTCGCGTGCCTCCACAAGGGGCGCCGGCAGGCCCAGGATGGTCCCGCAAAGGATGGCGAAGAGGACCATGGCCGGGATCATCTGCTCCCCGAAAAAGGGGTTTACGGCGGAGAGCATGCCGCCCACCACTCCGAAGAAACCGAGGGGCAGCAGGTAATTCATCAGCAGCAGGGTTTTGTTGCGCAAGCCTGCCAGGAATTCAAAGGAAAAGTGAAGGGCAAAGGCTTTCACCGGCAAAACCTCCTTAATATGTTGTTCCGGGCGCCGCCGGTTCCCTGCGGATTTCTCCCGGCGCCGGGGAGGGTGCGCCCCGCGTCAGTTCCAGAAAACGTTCCTCCAGGGTGGGCCGTTCAACGCGCAGGTCGATGAGCTCGTCGCCGGCGGCATCGATAAAGGCGATGATCGCCGCCACGGCCGGGCCGGGGGAGGCGGTAAAGTAGAGGGCGTAATCATCGCGGCGGGCGGTCCGGGTTACCCCGCTGAAGTCGATCCCCGCCAGGCAGCCGCCAGAGGTCCGCACCGAGATCCTGGTCAGCCCCTCACCGGCGGCGGTCAGCTCCCGGGGGGTGCCCGCTGCGGCGATGCGCCCCTGCAGCAGGATGGCCACCCGGTCCGCCATCTGCTCCGCCTCGGCCATATCATGCGTCGAAAGCAGGATGGTGGCGCCGCTGTCGCGCAGCTCCCGCATCAGCTCGTGCAGGGCGGCCCGCGTGGCCACGTCCAGTCCGGCGGTGGGCTCGTCGAAGATGAGCACCGGGGGACGGTGCACCACGGCCAGGGCCAGAGCCAGGCGCCGTTTCTGCCCCGTGGAAAGGGTATGGTACTGCGCCGCCATCTTCCCGCCCAATCCCAGCCGCTCCAGCAGGCCGTAATCCGGGGCGGCGCCCCGGTACGCGCTGAAGAGACGCATGGCCTCGCCCACAGGGATATAATCCGGCAAAGCGCCGGTTTGCAGCTGCACCCCGATCAATTCGGCCAGACGCCGCGGCCCGCCGGCCGGATCGATTCCCATGATCGCGAGTGTCCCGCTGTCGGCGCGGCGCAGCCCCTCCAGGCATTCCAGAGCGGTGGTTTTACCCGCTCCGTTGGGCCCGAGCAGTCCGAATATTTCCCCGCGGCAAACGCTGAAGCTGATCCCCTCCAGCGCGGCAAATGCCCCGTAGCGCTTGCATAAATCTTTCACTTCAACGGCCGGACATTCCATTCTACTTTTCGCCTCCTCTTGATCACCTGCCCCGATCATGGACCGGCGCGGCCTGAAGGGAATCGGCCAAAAGGACCATTTCAAATCCTCAGAAAGGATGATCATCAGGGGGCGGCATGGATGTTGCTGGAAGATGGAAAGTATTTGTCCGCCGCATGAGGCCTTTTCTACGTTCCGTGGAGATAATCGCCGAATCATAGGTTGCATTACTTCTCTACCGGCCATAGAATTTAATCAACCTGGATCAGGATCAGGGGGGGGCGGTTACCCGTGGAGAAGAAAACAATGGGCGCCTTTATCGCGGCGCTGCGCAAGGCCGGGGGGATGACCCAGCAGGAAGTGGCCGACAGGCTGAACGTTTCGAACAAGACCATCAGCAAGTGGGAGCGCGATGAGGGCTATCCGGAGATCACGATCATCCCGGCGCTGGCGGAGCTCTTCGATGTGACGAGCGATGAGATCCTGCGGGGTGAGCGGATCCCGCAGCAGGATCGGGATTCCGAAAAACAGGCCGTCAGGGCGGAAAAGCAGATCCGGCGGATCGTCAGCAGCAGCATGACCCGGTTTCAGAATTATTCCTACCTGGCGGCAGCCCTGGCCCTGGCGGGGTTCGTCATTCTCTTCACCATAGCCTACACTTTTTACCGGCCCGTGCTCAGTTTTGGCATCATGATGATCTTTTTAATTGCCAGTGTGACGCTGGAGCTTTACCTGATCAATACAGTACGCACCTTTGCCGGGGACCATGAAATCATCGCTGACAACGAGGAAATTCTTGCTCCACTGCAGAAGACGATGAGCAGATATTCTTTTGTCCTGTTCATGATCAATGCTGCCGTGTTCATTCTCTCGCTGCCCTTTATCGTCGTTCGGGACAGCTACTACGTGGAGAGTGTGATCAGCCTGGATACGTACCTTTCCCGGCTGCCGCTGCTGCTGATCATCATCGGGCTTCTCTGCGCGCTCTGCTTCAATATTTTTCAAGAGAGACTGGGCTATGAAAAAAGATCCTGGCCCGGAGGTTACCCCGCGAAGAGAATGCGCCTGCTGAATCTGATCCAGGGCGGCGCCCTGCTCCTGGCCGCTGTCCCCGTCATTGCCGACGCTTTTTTTCAATCCGTAAGCTGCCCTGTCGTCGGCGTCTTTTTCATCGCGCTTCTATTTGCCGCTGTCAGCATGATCGTTATTGTTGCAAAAAGCAAGGCCGGCACCGGGAGACTCCTGCTGCTGGCGGCGGGGATCAGAAATATTCTCTACTTCTTTGTGCTCACCTACCTCACCACATGGGTGGGCATCGTGACCACGGCTGAAGGGGAGAGCTATCATTTTTTCAGCTTTACCGCGGGCCCCCCGCTTCTTTTCCTGGGCGCAACCGCCGGCTATCTGCTGATCCGCCGCCTGTTATGGAAAAAGCTGCAGCCTTGATCCCGGAGAACAGGAACAGCGGGGCTTGGGTCAAAGTCATGACGTCCCCTTGCCTCACTTCCTCTTTATTCCACGGGATTCTCGCACAAGCCCACAAAGAGCAGGCCGCCCCCCGGCGCGGTGATGGCGTAAAGAAAGGGCCGGTCGAGAATCATTTCGGCCCGGTCCTCGGGCAGCGCTGCGCCGAAGTAATCTATCCGGGTAAAGGCCGAGGCTTCCACACCCTTTTCGTCGATGGCGATGTGCGTTTCCTGATGCACATCGGAAATAAAGGCAAGGTGATCGGTAATGCCGGTAAAATCAGCATCAGCGGCGAAGGCAGCGCTTACGCCCAGGGCTTTCAGCACATCAACCAGCTCCAGCGCGGAACCGAAAGAAAACCTGGGTATTTTCCAGGTCACCTGGCCGTAACCGTCTTTCCCGCCTTCAAAAATTTCCCGCATCTGCTCGGGTGAGGCGAGCAAGCTGCAAGGAGAAATGCCTTCATCGGGCAGCACAAACACCATCTGGCCTCCATTTTTCAGCGCCAGGCCGGCGCGGGTGAAGGACTCCCCCCTGGCAAAGCCCGCCGAGCCGAATGCCTGATTCATGAAATCGCAGCTTACATCGGTGCCGTCCGAAAGATGAAAGGGGCCGGCGGCGGTTTTGCTCTCGTCAAAGCGGTCGATCCACTGGTCATAAAAATAGACCGTGTTCAGGATGGACAGTATCTGCTCGGGATCTGTCTTGATTTCCGGGGTGAGGGTGCCGTTCGTGTTGGCCGAGATCCATTTGGCCATCGCTTCCCCGGCCGCATCACCGGCAAAATCCACGCTGTGCGAGGCGGCATAGAAATTCTCTGCCGCCTGCCTCACAAAATCCTCCTTGAATACAACAGGTTCCCCGTTCATGTCGTCATCCATCCAGAGGGAGTTGGCGATCTTCAATCTGCCGATTTCATTATCCCGGTACAGAACCCGGTACAGGTTCCCGCACTGCTCCGAAAGGAACCCTCTGTCGGGCACCCCCAGCAGGGCGAGCAGCTCGGCCTCCGTATCGCCCCTTGCGCCGGAAGCCGCCAACGAGAGAGCATAGTAGAGCGAAAGGGGCGAGTAGTTCATGTTTTCCCCGGCCCCTTCAAGAATCAGGGAACCTGTCCTGTAGGAAAATTCATTGAGGGCAGCCATAAAACTATCATCAACTGGGTTCTCTTCGCCAATCCTTATGCGCGCATCGAAATCATCAAAGGCGTAAGCTTTGGGATAGAGCACCTCCCTGATCGCCCCCGAGGGTATGTTTCCGTCCCTGCACCCGGCAAGCAGCAGCAACCCCGTACAGGATAGCAGTACAACACAAGCTGCAAGCAACACCCATCTGCGCCCCACCCGAACTTTTTTAAACATTGATGTGCACCCCCGTTTCTCTACCTTGAAGACAACTGCCAGGGGAGTTTGGTTCCCGGCAAAGTTACTCCGCCTCCCCGGCCGGCGCCTCGATCAAAAAGCTCAGCGGACGGAAACCGTCATTGCAGAATATCATCGCCGATTTTTTATTCTTCATCCAGCCATTGTAAAATTTCTCGCCGCCGTGGGCAAGGGTCACGCCAAGGGGGTCAGGTCTTGAAATATCACTTTTTATGCCCCATTGCAACCGCTGCGTAAAGCGGAAAAACTAGCTTTTCAAGACCTGACCCCCGGGATATCCCCCCATTATTGATCAAATCATTGACAAAACACAAAGTCATTGATAATATATAAAATACAAAATACTGCTGCAATGAGGGCGGTTGAAATGTTAATAGAAAGGGCTTTGATTACGGGTAAAGGGCAAGTGCAGGTGCCGGCTAAAGTACGACAAAAAATCGGGGCGGTGATTGGCGATGAACTATTATTCATAGTCAAGGAAAACGGTGAAATAATGCTGCAACTGGTTAAAAAGAAGAGCCTCTCCCAGTTGGCCGGTGTTCTCCCGGTGCAAAAGGTCTTTCCGGGGATCGACGCGGAGGAAGAGCTGACCAGGTCGGCGGTGGCGGAGAAAGAAGCAGATTTTGCAGGGCCAACCGACGATCCGGCAAAACAAAAGGACAAAGGCTGATGAGCGAAAAGAGAGGGGCTTGGCTGGATACAAACGTGATCCTTCGTTATTTGATTCGCGACCATGAAGAAATGTTTCAGGCTGCTTCCCGGGTATTTCATAAAGCGGAACAGGGAGGGCTCATCCTTTATCTTCATCCCCTGATCATTGCCGAGCTGGTATGGACCCTCGATTCCTATTATGGCTACCAAAGAGAAGAAATAACGATTACCCTGTTGGAGTTGATCGGGGCCGAAGGCATTATTGTCCCGGAAAGAGCCCCGGTGTGCAAAGCGCTGCTCGATTACCGGGAGCTCAACGTCGATTATATCGATGCTTACCTGGCGGCCTGCGCTTCACAGGTCGGCCCGACAACCGTTATTACTTTTGACCGCAAACATTTTACCAGGCTTCACGCCGAGACGATCTTGTTGCCTTGAACCCAACCGCCAGGGGGGTCGGGTCTTGAAATGTCACTTTTTAGGCCCCATCGTAAAAACTGCGTAAAGGGAAATAACTAGCTTTTCAAGACCTGACCCCCCCTTGCTTATTCCGCTACGGGGACTGTGACAGACTGATCATAGTCCCTGAGATAGCTGATCGTTGCTATTTCCAGGGTATAGACGTCGCTGGGGGGCAGGCCTTCAAAAATGAACATCCATTCAACGGTGACCTGCTCTCCCCCGGTTTCTTCAACAATCCCGCCCTCGATACCCACCAGCGGCGCCCTCACCCCGCCGGCAGAGATGTAAGCTTCCTCGATCAAGGGATTCTTGGAACCCGTGGACAGGGTCAGGACCGTCCGGTCCGTCCCGACTTCCACTTTTCTCAAAGTCACCGCATTGCCTTCCAGCTCCAGCGGGATATCCAGATCGCCGGAAGCCAGTTCCACCCGCCGGCCCACCTTTTTATGGTCGGTCAGGGCGGTTAGAGCGATCTCGATGACAGAGGTGTCCGGCGGCAGCGTGTCAAAGCTCATTTTGAAGGTATATTTACCCGGCGATCTGCTGCCGAGGCGGCCGCCCTCGGATGGTATCTCCCGGCCGTCAGCGAAAAGTCTCAGTTCCAGATAGGTGCCCATGAGCTGGGGAAAGGAATCCCCATGGGGGATCGCCCCCGCCGGCAGAAGCAGGACGCCTTCGATGGTGGTCATCGAGGGAGAGACGGCGATGGTGTTGAAATCGATCCTGCCGCCGTCATCCAGATCCATGGTCCGGGAGATATTCTCCCGGAGGCTGAAGCCCATGGCCTTTCTGCGATCCAGGGTGAATCCTATTTCACTTTCCTCAAAAAGGCCGTCCACAAGGCAGGAGAGGCCCAGGGTCAGATTCCTCTCCAGGGGGCCGGGAGGTTCGAAATTGAAAATATATTTTACCACGCTCCGGTCGTCGTTGAATTCACCGTAGCCCGAACTGCTCCCGTAGCGCTTTCCGAGCAAACCCCTTATTTCAAAATGGGGCACAGTTTCACAGGGGTCCGCCAACATGTTCTCCTGAGTAATAAAGGCGATGAGCCGGTTTCCATCCACCATGATCCCATCCAGGGTGAAACGGATCCCGCTGTCCAGGGTGCAGCTCCTGTCGATGATCTGACCCCGGCCCAGTTCATTCAGGTCCTTGAGCGTTCCGGTCATGATCTGATCGAACCCCAGGATCTGCCTGGCATAATAGGCGACGGCGCTAAAATTGTAGGCGAAGAAAAGCAGAAACAGGGCCACCGCCGCTGCCGGAATATAGGGCCTGCGCTTCTTCTTCCTGTTCAGGGCCGCTCTCAGTCTATCTTCCAGCTCTTCCGGCACCGTAATTCTATCCAGTTCCCTGCTTTCATCCCTCAGCATCGCTTCTATCTCCTGCATCAGTAGCCACCTCCGAGACTCTCTTTCAATTTCTTCAGACCTGTGGAGATCCGCGACTTGACCGTACCCGGGGGGATGCCGAGCAGGCCGGCAATGGTCCGGTAATCCAGATCCATGAAATAGCGCAGCTGAATCGCTTCCCTTTGCCGGCTGCTCAGGCCCTGCAGATGGCTCTGCAGATCGTAATTGATCTCGCTGTTTTCGTACTTTTCCCGGTAGGGGACCTCCGGCACCTGCGCCAATGTGACCAGGCGGCTGCGCCGCTTTCTGATCTTCCGGGAGCAGTTCACCAGTATGGTTTTGCTCCAGGCGGCAAAGGAGGCCGGGGTCTTCAGTTTCTTGATATTTTCATAGATGATCACTGTCATATCGGCCATGGCGTCCAGGGCATCCTCGCGGTTGCGGGTATAAACATAGGCCAGCCGGTAGTATTCCTCCTGATGATCCATGATCACACGGATGAGGGCCTCCTTGTCCCCGGCCCGGGCCTTTTCTACGAGCTCTGTTTCCAAGCTGATCACCCCGTTCTACAAGTAAGAGCATAATGGAGGGTCAAAGGTTCATTTTTTATGGGCCCGCCCTGCAGCAAAGATTTTCGATCCTGCCTTTTCCCGGCAGGTTCATCCCTTGCCTGGCCTGCCTCCGCTTTACCCGTACTTTCCCCCCGGAGCAGGGCAAACCCTTTTTCGTCAATGGGGTCAGGCCTTGAATATCGTCTTTTTGTATAGCCCGTTGTAACCGCTGCGTAAAGTGGAATAACTGGCTTTTCAAAACCTGACCCCCCCTTGCGCCCCTGGTAACTAGCTTTACAAGACCTCACCCCATCTTTGGCCCCTCTTTTTACCTTGACAGTTCGAAATCTAAATGTTAGAATTCGAATCATCTGCTTGATGGAGAGAAGAGCATGTCCGATCAAAAAAAGGAGATTATTGCCGGTCTCATTGCCCAGTTGCCCATGTTCATGGGGATACTGCTGGAGGGCGGCAACTTCAGAACATCAGCCGGCTTGAATATGAGCGAGGAGAAAACGCTCATGTATATCCACAGGCATGAAGGCGGCACCATGACCGATTACAGCAAAAGGGTGGGGCTGGCCAGGGGCTCCTTTACCGCCGTCGCCGACAGCCTGGAGGAAAAAGGTCTGGTGGGAAGGGTATCCGGCCCCGATGACCGCAGAAAGTACGGCCTGGTGCTCACGGAGGAAGGTAAGAAGGCCGCCCGGGAAATCAACAGCCGCTTCAGGCAGCATGTCGCCGCCAGGCTGGCGCCGTTGACGGAACAGGATCTGAACAGCCTGGAGAAGGCACTGGAAACCATTGCCGCCATGGCCGAAAAATTGAGGAACAGAGGGAATAGATAGAGATGGAAAAGAAGCTGGAACGCACTCATATTCTTGATTCAATGCCCGTGTACAGGGCCATCTGGACCCTGGCCGTCCCGACGATGATGGCCATGCTGGTGCAGGTTATTTACAACATGACCGATACATTCTTTATCGGGAAGCTGAACGAGCCGAACATGGTCGCCGCCATTGCCATATCCATGCCCATCTTTATGATGATCCAGGCCTTCGGCAATATCTTTGCCGTGGGGGGAGCCTCACTCATTTCGCGGCTGCTGGGGCAGGGCGAAAGGGACGGCGCCAGCAGGGCGGGCGCCGTTGCTTTCTGGTCGGCTGCTGCTGTTTGCACCGCCGTCTCCATCATCGGGCTCATCTTTATCAAACCCGTGCTCATGTCTGCAGGCGCCAGCGTGAACACCTTTGGTTTTGGAAAAAGGTACCTCTCCATCATGCTCATAGGCAGCCCCTTTATCGGATTGAAGATGGCCATGGCCGGGCTGCTGCGCTCGGAGGGGGCAACAAAGGAAGCAATGATCGGCATGGTCAGCGGCTCCCTGCTGAATATAGTGCTGGACCCCATCTTTATATTTCTGCTGAAGATGGATGTGGCCGGAGCCGCCATTGCCACGGTCATCGGCAATATCGTCGGCTTCTCTTACTGTCTCTCTTTCTACACCAGAAAAAAGGGGCTCGTTTCGATATCCTGGAGCCATTTCCGCTTCGACCGGCAGGTCTATGCGGAGATTTTCAAGATCGGCATACCGGCCTCCATCGCCATGCTGCTCACGAGCACCGGATTTGCCGTAAACAATGTCTATGCGGTGGGTTTCGGTGACGAGGTCGTGGCGGCCAACGGGCTGGCCCGGCGGATCTCCAATATCACGGTCATGCTTTCCATGGGTCTGGGGCAGGGCTGCCAGCCCTTGATGGGTTACAGCTACGGAGCCAAAAACTACAAGCGTCTACTGGAGACGATCAAGAAGTCCGTCTTCAGCGGAACGATCATGTGCACCGCTTTCGGCCTTCTGTTCTTTCTATTCTCCGACTTCTGGATCAGGGTCTTTATCAATGATCCCACCGTTGTGGAGCTGGGCGCCATAATCATGAAACGCTTTGCCTTTGGCATGCCCGTGCTGGCAGTGCAGATGCTCCTCATGTCCATGTTCCAGGCCCTGGGCAAGGGGACCCAGTCGCTGGTCATCTCCCTGGGCCGGCAGGGATTCTTCTACATCCCCTTCCTGAGCATTTTCAGCCGGCTCTGGGGTTTTGACGGTTTTGTCTGGACCCTGCCGGCAGCCGATATCTCCACAACGCTGCTCTCGCTCGTTTTATTCCTGTTCCTGCGGCAGGAGCTTCACGGCGCACCCTGTCCCCTGGGGGAGGAACTGATGGCGTCGGAATAATGGAGCAGGGATGCAAAGGAAGATCAAGGCATTTCAGTGGATGACGGCGACGGTGGGCAGATAGAAGAGATCGCCCTGCACCAGCTGCAGCGGGTTCAGTGCTGTCTGGCCCAGGTTCACCTCCCAGTGCAGGTGGGGGCCATTGGCAAAGCCCGTCTCACCGACCAGGCCGATGATCTCGCCTCTCCTGACGGGGGCGCCTTCTTCAACTTCCATGCTGTCCAGGTGCAGGTAGGAGCTGGACAGGCTCATTCCATGGTCAATGATGACCATGTTCCCCTGCGCCAGCAGCGGCGCGGCCAGCCTGACGATGCCGTCGTTGGCCGCCGCAACGGGCGTGCCCCTGTCAGCGGCTATATCGAGCCCCAGGTGCCGCCGCGGGGGGGCCTCGTTGATGATCCGCACCGCCCCGTATTCGGAGCTGATGCGGGAATCAAGGGGAATGATGAAAGGCTGGCTCCACAGAGGAGCAGGTGCGGTGGTCTCGAGGGCCAGGCGGACCCTCTCCCGCTCCTCGGGGATTCTCCGATCCGCCTCCTCCCCGCTCCATTTCACCGGCACGCTGAAGTGCGATGTTTTAAAGTCGCGGCGCCCGATCTCCAGCTCTCCGGAAATTTCTTCACGGCGGCCGCCCGGACCCTCCAGGGAAAGAAGCATGGTCTGCGGACCGGGAGCGAGCTGAAAATCGATCCCCACTATATAGTAAACATAATCGCCGTGACGGTAGGGCGGCGAGAGGACCAGCCCGGGATCCCTTTCCAGCTTGATATCGCTGCCTTCGGGGCAGGGCCCCACTGCAAGCAAGGTAAAATCTCCGGGTCCCGGGGAGGCGGGATAGAACATGCATGTGGCTTTTTCCGCGGCGGGGCTTCCCTCTGCTTCAACCATCCCGCCGCAGCTGTCCTCGATTGCCGGCTCCCCCGGAACGCCGCAGGAGGCGGGCAGCAGCAAGAGCAGCGCCAGAAGAAGGGCGGCGGCAGGCCCTGCCGGCAGGCAACCGCAGGAGCGGGCCCGGCAGCATGGGCGCCTCACCGGGACTGCCCCTCCCCATTTTTTTGAAGGCGCTCAAATATCTGTTTAAACAGGGTCCGCAATTCTTCGTAATCCGCCGCTTCCAGGTCAAAAAGGTTGAATTCCAGGATCAAATTTACCCGGCCATAATATTTGGGAAAGATATGCTGATCCGAGCTCACTTTGGCGAAGGCTTTTCCAGCCTGGACCGCATCCTCCGCCATGCCGGTGACATTGTAGGCGGAAAAGCCGTTCAGACTTTCCGGTGTGCAGAGGGAACGCCCTTCAAAGGCGGCCGCTTTTTTATCTTTGCCGGTGCTGTAATCTTCAAGACTGACCTCTCCGGTGATACCGTCAAAGGGAGCGTAAAGCAATGTCCCGGCGGGCACGCTGAAGCCCAGCATTAAATATCCCATTTCCGGGCTACCTTCCAGAACAACCCCCTCCCCCCAGAAATCGGGTATGAGTATGGAGGCGCAGTACCCCGGATCTTCCGGTAGAGGGCGGCCCGGACCGGGATGCTCCCCGTCCTCTCCATTCAACTGATCAGACTTCACCGGCTCTCCGCCGGAACAGCCGGCAACGACAATCACCAGCACAGCCACCAGCAGCGGCAGCAGCGGAAACATCCTCCTGCCTCTATCCATCCTTCCGCCCCCTTATTCACCAGTCAGCCGGCGCCAACAAAGCATGACAACCATATTATACTGAAAAATGGCTAAAATTTATAGGGCAAAATGCGTATGAGTGAGTCGGAGGGACGTTGAGTCGGAGGGACGTTGACTTTGACTCACCATTGAGCGCCTGCCCCTCGGATCTTTTAAAGCCGGTGTTCTTCTCCAGGCAGCCCTTGAAACAGGTGTACTCTTCTTCAAT
>JAPXLS010000020.1:0-18083 GCA_033809435.1 Bacillota bacterium | reverse complement strand
CCGGCCGGGATCCTGGGGCTGATTGCCCGGGAGGAGCTGCAGATTTGCCGCTCATGCGTGGTTAGCTCCCTGCCGCTCCGGAAACAGGGGCGGAGCCAGAACCTGCAGGGCGCCCGGAAGAACGCCGATCTTTGCCGGCAGCGAACCCAGCAGTTCGCCGTCAATATGTACGGGGACCCCATCGGCGGCATTGATGGTCAATTCGCGGCAGGGAACCGTGTACACGGAGCTGTGGCCGAGGTGTTTTTTCATGAAAGCCCGGGCGGCCAGCGATATGGTTGAAGCGTTATTTACCCTGCGCACCAGGAGCAGATTCAGCTCTCCGTCTGAAAGGCGGGCATGGGGCGCAATGCAAAGCTTCCCGCCGTAGTAGCGTCCGTTTGCTACGACAACCATCAGTGTTTGTGCTTCCTCGATGAACCCGCCGTCTTTTTCGATCCTTACCGAAAAACCCCGGAATCCAGGCAACTCACTGAAAAAACCCTTTACATAGGCGGCGTAGCCGGGTAACCTCCCACCGCCGTCTTTGGCGAAACGGGCGATTGCCGCATCAAAACCGAAGCCGGCCATATTTAGATAACGGATGCCATTGAATATGCCGATATCGATAGGCTGCGGTTCCCAGCAAGACATGGCCAGCAGCGCCTTGCGGCAATTTCCGGGGATACCCAGAGAACGGCGAAAGCCGTTACCAGTGCCGGCGGGGATGATCCCCAAAATATTTTTCTTCAGATCCAGACCGTTGACCACTTCCAGCAGGGTGCCGTCGCCGCCCACGGCGACGATGAGCTCGGCGCCTTTGGAGCGCACTTTTTCAGCAATGGTGCCGGCGTCTCCGGGCCGGGTGGTGCAGTAGGCCCGGCAGGGCTGCCCTGCACTGCGCAGAAGGGGTTCCAGGCTGCGCCAGATCCGCTCCGCCCGCCCCCCTCCGGCCCCGGGATTGACAATAAATGCAGTTTGGAAAGGGAGCAATTCTTTACCCCCTTTCAAAATATAGCCGTCTCCGCAGAGACGGCCTGGGCTTGAACACAATAGTTCTTACTCTTTTTCTTCGGGTGTATCCTTGAGGCCCGGCAAAACATGCCGCAGCTCCACCGGCAGCGGAAAGGCGATAATGGAGCCCGGCTGGCTGACCACTTCAGGAATAGCCCTCAGGAGCCTGACAAAGAAACCTCCGTCCTGGCTGCTCAGGATCTGCGCCGCCTCGGACAGTTTCTCGGCAGCCTCCTTTTCACCTTCGGCCTGGACTACAATAGCACGGCGCTCCCGCTCGGCTGTGGCCTGCCGCGAAATGGCTTTCTGGAGAATCTCGGGTATGCCCACATCCTTGATCTCCACGGCCGTCACCTTGATGCCCCAGGGATCAGTGGCCTCATCCAATATCTTTTGGATCAACTGGTTCAGTTTATCCCTTTCGGACAGCAGCTCATCGAGCTCCGCCTGCCCGGTAACGCTGCGCAGTGTAGTCTGGGCCAGCTGGGCGGTGGCAAAGCGAAAGTCCTCAACATTGACGATGGCGCGATTCGGATCGACGACCCGGTAATAGACCACCGCATTGACACTGGTAGTGACGTTATCCCGTGTGATTACCTCCTGTGAAGGCACATCCATGGTCACCACGCGCATGGAGATCTTTATGGTCCGGTCAATGAGCGGTATCACCAGGATCAGACCGGGCCCCTTTTCTCCGATAAGACGTCCCAGACGGAATACCACGATCCGTTCGTATTCACGCACCACCTTGATCGACGACAGCAGAAACAGCAGGACAACGATAATGATCGGAACGATAAAATGCTGCATTTCTACACCTCCTTCTTATTTTTATTCGTTTCAACAACACTTTCCAGCGGGCGGACCCAGAGATAAAGCGTCTCCGCACGAACAATCTCCACTTCCGTTCCCGCCTCGATCCTGGAGCCGTCATCGCTGCGGGCCAGCCAGAGTTCCCCCCTGGTTTTAACCTGCCCATCAGGGTCAAGATCTGATACGGCTATTCCATGCCGGGGCGGCTGGAAATAGCTCCCGCCCTCCTTCCAGCGGCGGCGGCTGTAAACAACGGCAGCGGTCAGCGCTGCGCCCAGCAAAACCACGGCCAGCACTATGCCTATGGCCGTCAGACGAAATGATCCATACCATTCTGCAGACATCAAGGGCTCAAAGGGCAGCAGCACCGCCCCGGCCATAAGGGAAAGGGCGCCGCCGACGCCGAGAATCCCAAAGCCGGGAGTAAATATTTCGGCAACGATCAGGGCCGCCCCCAGCAGAAGCAGAATGATGCCCGTGGTGTTGGTATCAAATAAACCGATCCCGTATATCCCCATGATCAGCAGAATGCCGCCGAGAACCTCGGGGACAAATGTGCCCGGGTTGGAGAAACCGAAATAGAGCCCCAGCATGCCCACCGCGAGAAGGATAAAGGCAACCTGGGGATCGCTCAAAAGATTTTGCATTTTTTCGCTGAGCGTCATGCCGGGATAGCGCAGCGGTGCCGATAATGTATCCAGGCGGTACTCCAGCCCTTCCTTCTCCACCGTCATTCCGTCAATGGTGCTCAGAAGATCGGTCAGGCCCGAAGCCAGCAGATCAATGGCCCCCGCCTCTTCGGCATCCCATGCGCTCAGACTCAAATTCTCGGTTACAAATTTCTCGGCTATATCCGCAGGCCGCCCCTTTGCCTTCGCCAGGCTGCGCAGATGCTCCGCCAGGAAGGCGGTGGTTTTCTCATCTGCCGGTGCAGAACCCTCGGGGGTGAGCTCCACCGGGTGGGCTGCACCGATGGTGGTCCCGGGTGCCATGGCGGCAATATCGGCTGAAAGAACGATGAAGGAGCCCGCCGATGCGGCAATGGCTCCAGAGGGAGCCACGAGCACGGCCACCGGCAGCGAGGCACCCATGAGTGCCTGGTTGATCTTGATGGTGGCGTCAACGAGCCCGCCCGGTGTGTCCAGAATGATGACAAAGAGCCGGGCCCCCTCGGATTCCGCCTTTTCAACCTGCCTGATGATAAAATTTTTCTGTCCCGCCGTAATCATCCCTTCCACTTCGATAACCACAATGGGATCTTGATTGGCGGGAATGGCGAAAGCCGGATCGGATATGGCTGCAGCCAGCAGCATAACGGTAAAAAGAAATATAACCACAGCGGCGATGTTTACACCTGATCTGCCCCTCCGTGGACTCACACACTCACCTCCTGCTAGAGCGGTTTTCTTTGTTAACTCTATTATAATGGTAATAACCTCAAAGTTAAAGGGGACGGCCATGCGGCCTTGATTGCGGTTGTATTTGGGCATTGATGCAACCATAATTGCGCGACTGCACCGGGCACTACATTATGATTATATTTCCCAAAACATATTTGGGCGGCCACAAGGGCCGCCCCCGGGCCTGATGGGCAAATACCCATTGCAGAAATCAGGCTGATAGAAATGGTTTTCCGGATGGTCTGCGGTACGGATCCGGGGCCGCCCTTCCGGGACAGCCCCCAAGGTTATCCCTATTTCTGCTCCAACCCTGTGTTATTCGGTAACCCCATAGAGCCAGCCCTCGGAGGCATCGCGGTAACTGCATATTTCTGCCTCCGTAAAAAATAAGGCAATCTCCCTGCGGGCGCTTTCCGGCGAATCCGAGCCATGGACAAGATTGTTGCCGGTAAAGAGTGCCAGATCGCCCCTGATCGTACCCGGAGCGGCTTGTTGCGGGTCGGTTGCTCCGATGAGGGTCCTGGCCACTGCAACGGCGCTGTCTCCCTCCCAGACCATGGCCACCACCGGCCCCGAAGTGATAAAGGAGATCAGGCTTTCATAAAAAGGCTTTCCCCTGTGCTCACCGTAATGCTGCGCCGCCAGCCCCTCTTCCACCAGCATCATCTTTATGGCCACCGGTTTCAGACCTTTTCTCTCCAGGCGGCCGATAACCTCCCCTGTAAATCTGCGCTGCACACCGTCAGGTTTAACCATGACAAAGGTACGTTCCCTGGTATTGATCTGGCATCCTCCTTTAATCTTGATCACCGTTTCTAGTATGTGGTCAGCAGCTGCTCATCATCGATGATTCTGGTTTCGGCTTCCCGCACCTTCCGCACATCCTTCGATATGCAGAACATGCCGCGGTGTGTCTCCTCGTCATAGAAACGCAGCTGCAGTCCCCGCTCCTCGATACGGCTGTTGATCAGCCCTTTCGCAACGGAGCCGGGATCCTTGTCCCGCGCAGCAAGAATATAGGCCCATTCCGTGTTGAATGAAGGCACAAAGGCGTGATAGGAGTAGACATGGGGGAACACCTGCCCCATGGTATGATAGATTGCGCAATGCGCTTCGAGAAAGGCGGTGCTGAAATCTGCGGCCTGCAGTACAACCAGGCCCCCCGCAGCAAGGCGTTCCCGGACCAGCGCATAGAACTGCCGCGTAAAAAGCTTCAGCGCCGGGCTCCCTTCCACGGGCTCCGGGATATCGATGATGATCACATCAAAGAGCCCTTTGCTTTCTTCAAGATAGCTGCGGGCATCGGCAATGACAAGGTCAAGACGGGCGTCGTCAAAGCTGCCCCGATGCCACTGTTCCAGGTGTTTGCGGCAGATCTCGACGACATCGCCATCAATATCAACCATCACCGCCTGTTCCACCCCGGGATGGCGGAATACCTCGCGCAGGGAGGCTCCTTCGCCCCCGCCGGCGATAAAGATGCGGCGGGGGGATTCGTGTAACAGCATGGCCGGCTGAACCAGAGCTTCGTGATAGATGTACTCGTCAAAGGCAGCAGACTGGATCTTGCCGTCCAGAATCAGCATTCGCCCGTACAGCGGATTGTCAACAATCTCCACCTGCTGGTACGGCGTTTTTGTACAGGAAACATAGCTCTCCAGGGCAAACATATGCGCCGTGGAGGGCGTGGTCTGCTCGATATACCATTTATGCTCTGCAGAGGGCAAATTACAGGTCCCCCTTCTCTAGTAGTTCACCACTGTTTTATGCTGCAGGGGAACATCAAAGATGCCGCGCTTGATTTCCCTGGCAGTCATGTTCTGGGCCGAAAGCTTCTGTTTCAGGTAATCGCACGACACCCACGGGTCAACCGATTGACCGCAGGTAAATATATCCACGGCGGCATAACCGAACTCGGGCCATGTATGAATGGCCAGATGGGATTCGGAGATTACGACTACGCCGCTGACTCCCTGGGGGCTGAACTGATGGAAGACAGTCTCTCGGACTTCAGCTCCCGCTTCAAGAGCCGCCGCCACCATCTCTTGCTTGATCTGAACCGGATCGTTCAGCTTCTCCGGTGGACAGCCGTAAAACTCAGCCAGAATATGACGGCCTAAAGCGCTCATCTCTAATACCTCCTTGTAGCTTTTTTGTAGGCAAGGCGATCAGCTAACATTTTAACAAACTTCGTCAAAAAGTCAATGAAAGGGATCATTTTTGTGAACGTCTTTTCCTGCTATGGCTGCCCGCTGCAGGCGGGGAAAACAGTTGCTGCATCCGCTGATCCCGGTAGTGCTGCTGATCCATTTTACAGACTGGGCGGCAAAATGTTCCCCCGGGAGGGCAGCTGCGCTGCCGGCGCCCTGAACAGCATGCGGCAGCAGCGAGTTTCAACGATCAGGACCCGCCACCCTCTCCAGGCTCCGGCTGACCTGCTCCCAGCGGCGAAGCAGCTCGCTGAGCCTCTCTTTCAGTTCCGTCAGTTCGTCATTCAGCAGGCGCAGCCTGTTGAAATCTCCGTATTCCTCGGGATCCGATAGGATCCTCTCATAGCGGGCGACATCAGCCTCGGCAACGTGGATCTCATCCTCGAGGCCGGCCTGCTCCTCCTGCAGCCGCCGCCTGCGCCGCTCCAGTTCCCGCTGCCGGCGCTGCTCCGCCTGGCCCTGCTGCTTCTGCATCTTTACCTTCTCTTTGCCGCTGTCTGCCGCCGGATTCTCTTTTTCCCTGCTTTCCAGGTACTCCTGGAAATTACCCTCAAAAATATGCAGTGCGCCCTCCCTGATCTCGAAGACCCTGTTGACCAGGTTGTTCAAAAAGTAGCGGTCATGGGATACGATGATCATTGTGCCCGGGTAGGCGCCCAGCACTGTCTCCAGCTCTTCCAGCGCCGGCAGGTCCAGGTGGCTCGTCGGTTCATCCATGAGCAGGCAGTTGCCGCTGTGCAGGGAGAGGCGGGCCAGCGCCAGGCGGCTTTTTTCGCCGCCGCTCAGCGATGCCGCTTTCTTGAATACATCGTCTCCCCTGAAAAGATAGCGGCCCAGGTGGTTGCGCGCCTGCTTCAGATCAAGATCTGAAGATGCGGTGATCTCCTCCAGCACGGTACGCCCCGGATGGAGCGGCTCCTGCTCCTGGGCAAAATAGACCAGGCCAACTGAAGGACCGGTGCCGATCCTCCCGGAACAGGGCGCTTCCTCGCCGGCAATCATTTTCAGCAGCGTGCTTTTACCCGAACCGTTGGGACCCAGCAGGGCCAGGCGATCACCCCAGAGAACCTGAAAATTCAGGTTCTCAAAGAGCTTTCTCTCGCCGAATGATTTGCTCACCCCGTCGAAGGTGATCACCTGCCGCCCGCTGCGCCCCGCATAATCAAAATCAAGGTGAAACCTTTTCTCCTCCCCGGGCCTTTTCAGCACTTCCAGCCGGTCCAGCGCCTTCTGGCGGCTGCGAGCCTGGCGCTTGGAACGGCGGTCCGCTTTTGACCGGCGGATCTGTCTCGCAGTATGCTCGATGAGCTGCTGCTGCTCCAGGTACGCACGCTCGCGGCTGCTTTGGGCGGCATCATGCATTTTCCGGTACGAACTGTAATTGCCGCGGTAAGCGGAAAGGCCGGTCCGATCCATGGCAAAGATCCGCGTAACCACGGCATCGAGAAAATAGCGGTCATGGGAAACAATGAGCATGCTGGAGCGTGAATCGGTCAGATGACTTTCCAGCCAGGCCAGCCCGCCGAAATCCAGATAGTTGGTAGGCTCATCCAGCAGCAGCAGATCGGGATCATTGAGCAGCAGTGCCGCCAGGGCGGCCCTGCTTTTCTCGCCGCCGCTGAATTGAGCCATGGGCCGATCCAGGTCCTCCCCGGAAAAACCGAGCCCGCCGGCAACTGCGCTGATGCGGCTTTCCATGAGGTAGCCGCCCCCGTCTTCAAAACGGCGGCGCTGCTCGCCGTAGTTCTCCAGAAGCTGTTGTAGATCGGCTCCTTCCATATGCGACCGGGCGGCGATCTCCCGCTCCAGAGAGGCGATAGTCTCCTGAAGCTTGATCAAAGAGAGAAAAGGGCTTTCAAGGAAGTGGCGCAGTGTTGTCTTGCCGGCTGCGCTCCGTTCCTGGGGCAGATAGCCTGTTTTTGTTCCCCGGGCCAGGGCCACGGATCCGTTTTCCGCCTCCAGCCGCCCCGCAATAATTTGCAAAAGTGTGCTTTTACCCGCGCCGTTTGGACCGATGAGCCCCGCCTTTTCACCGGGCTGCAGCTGCAGCGACA
Organism: Bacillota bacterium; assembly: GCA_033809435.1. Classification (GTDB taxonomy): domain Bacteria; phylum Bacillota; class Dethiobacteria; order DTU022; family DTU022; genus JAAZIN01. Next base: position 10,613 of record JAPXLS010000020.1, on the reverse strand, counting down.
CCTTCTCCAGCACTTTCCGGGATCCAAAGGATTTGCTGACTTCCGATACCACCAGTAAAGACATGTATTCTCCTTCGATCACTGTTCTACAGGGAGAGCCGCGCCCGGGCCGAACCTGGTTACCGGCACCCCTATATCATTATACCAAGCTGTGCTATAATTTTAACAGCTAACCGCATGAAAATTCCCCGGGCGCCGCCGCCGGACATGAAAGATGCGGTCTCTGCCTGTTTAGAGCCGCCGGAAAGGAGAGAAGAGCCATGCTGGAGTTAAGGGATATAGGCTTGAAATTCTTTACGGATGAAAAGGAAAACCATGTTTTGAAGGGAATCAGCCTTTCCTTTGACAGGGGAAAGCTGTACGCCCTGACCGGGCCCAACGGCAGCGGCAAATCGTCGCTGGCGCGGGTGATCATGGGCATTCATCATCCCGATGCGGGAAATATTATTTACAAGGGTGAGGATATCACCGCCCTGGGGATCGCGGAGCGGGCCCGCAAGGGAATCGGCTATGCTTTCCAGCAGCCTCCCCATTTCAAGGGGCTGCGCGTAACGGATATTCTGGAGATTGCCCTGCGCCGCAGCGATAACCATGAGTGTGATTTCCTGCGGCGTATCGGCCTCTGCCCCGATGAATACCTGGATCGGCCTCTTGACACCGGCCTTTCCGGGGGAGAAAGCAAGCGCATCGAAATTGCAACTCTGCTGGCCCAGGATCCGGATTTCCGTATTTTCGATGAGCCCGAGGCGGGGATCGATCTGTGGAGTTTTGAACAGCTCATCGATGTGATCAGAAGCAGCCACCGCCCGGACACCACCACTGTCATCATTTCCCATCAGGAGAAGATCTTGAATATAGTGGATGAAATAATACTTCTGGAAGAGGGCTCGGTGACCATGCAAGGCCCCCGTGAAGAAGTGTGGCCCCATATCAGCGAAAGCACTCGCTGCGCCTGCCGCAGAGATTGCCCCCTGGGAGGAAAGGAATATGTTGAATGCCCTAGATAAAACCATGCTCCAGCGGGTTGCCGACCTCGAAGGAAAGCCGCCCGGAGCTTTCAACATCCGTAAAGACGGCCGGAGCGTCGAGCGGCGCTCGATGCCGGGGATCGAGATCAGACCGAAGGATGGGAAGCCGGGCATCGACGTTATTGTGGAACCGGGTGCAAAAGGCACGGTGCATATCCCCGTCATTATTACCGCTTCAGGGCTTACCGATCTCGTCTACAACACCATCGAGATCGGGGCGGGCGCGGACATCCTGCTCATAGCTGGATGCGGCATCCACAACCCGGGCCATGCGGAGGCCCGCCATGACGGGGAGCACGAGATTTTTGTCAGAAAAGGGGCCACCCTGCACTACCAGGAGAAACACTACGGGCAGGGAGAGGGCGGCGGAAAGAGGATTTTGAATCCAAGGACTGTATTGCTGGTGGAGGAGGATGCATACGCCGAGCTGGAGCTGATCCAGATCGGAGGAGTGGACGATACCATCCGCGATACAGAAGCCCGCATCCAGGCCGGCGGCCGTCTGGCCATGTTCGAGCGGCTGCTGACAAACAACGCCCAGGAGGCCTGCAGCGAGATCACCGTGGAGCTGACCGGGGTGGACAGCACAGCCCGGATCATCTCCCGCTCCGTGGCCCGGGGAAGCTCAAAACAGATTTTTAAAGCCCGTCTGATAGCCCGGGCCCGCGGGCGCGGGCACGTGGAATGCGATTCCATGATTATGGATGAGGCGGTGGTCCGCTCCATCCCCGAGATCTGGGCGGAAAATGCCGAAGCGGAACTGGTCCATGAGGCGGCGATAGGCAGGATCGCAGGGGATCAGCTGATCAAGCTGATGACCCTGGGCCTTTCGGAAGATGAGGCCGAGGAAGCGATAATCAACGGTTTCCTGAAGTAGGGAACGCACCGGCTCAATTAAACAGCACTGCCCCCCTGGGTGAAACAGCTGCCAGTGCATCCCCGGGGTTCGCCTGTAATCGACGGGAGGATCAGAGCGGCGCAATTACCGGGATGCGGAAAAGCTGCTCTTCCAGCCCCTGTCTTCAACATCGTATTGCAAATTGATACCCGCCGCCTGCGGGATTTTCCCGGATATGCGGCGGTTTTTTACTGCGCAGGGCAAGGTCCTGGGGCAGACCCGAGGACACAGATCCGTCATATTATTTGATCCGGCAGCTAGAGGCGATAGGCGACATGGAAGGCTTCGTGAATCGCTTCCGCTGCCTTGCGCGGACGATCGCAGTCACCGATGGCGTATACCTCCTTCAGCAAGGGTTTAAGCATACCCTCGAGGGGATTGAAGGGAAGGGCTCCGGCGGCGATGATGATGGTGTCCAGATCCTCGATGGCCGACTCGTGGCCGTTGCTGCGGGTAATGATCGATTTTTCGCCAACGGAGACAACCTCGGTACTGGTCCGGATCTCCACGGCCGGGTTCTCATGCAATCGCCGGAGCAGCTCTCCGCGCAGGGAAGGGCTCTGTTCCGGAGCCGGCTCCTCACCCATTTCGAGGATGATCACGCGGCGGTCCTCACCGGCAAGATAGGCGGCCGTTTCGCAGCCCACAAAGCCTCCGCCGATGATGGCGATGAATCGTCCGGGGTGCACTTTCCCTTCCAGCACATCCCAGGCGGTGACGGCAAATTTGGGATCGATGCCGGGCAGAGCCGGAATGAGCGGCACCGCTCCCGTGGCCAGGATCACGACATCCGGTTTTTCGCCCATGATGGTCTCTTTCGTGGCATCACAGTTCATGCGTACATCCACATCGAGCGCTCCAATGCGATGAATCAGGTAGCGCAGGATCTCCCCGAACCGCTCCTTGTGCGGCGCCTTCCGGGCCAGGCGCCCCTGCCCGCCCAGCTCGCCGCCGCGTTCAAACAGAACCACCTTGTGTCCCCTTTCCCGGGCCACCCGGGCCGCCTCAAGGCCCCCCGGGCCGCCGCCGACGACAACCACCTTTTTGCTGCGGCGGGCCTTGACAAAGGGAAATTCAAGCTCTTTGCCCGCCCGGGCATTGTAAATGCAGCCGGCAGGTTCATCAAGGACCAGCAGCGGATCTATGCAGAGCTGGTTGCATTCGATGCATTTGCGAATATTGCTCAACTGCCCCAGTTCTACCTTCCGGGCAAAATGCGAATCCGTGATCAGCGCCCGCCCCAGGGAGACAAAATCAGCCTCGGCCCCGGCGATAAGCTCCTCTCCCTGTTGGGGATCGTGGATTTTCCCCACTGCGATGACCGGTATTTGCACTTCATCCTTGATGGCGGCGGCATAACCGGCCAGGGGCAGGGGCGGTTCATACATGGTGGATATGATGGGCAGGGGAGAGCCGTAGACACCAACAGAGACGTGGAGCGCATCCATGCCGGCCTGCTCCAGGCGTCTTGCAAAATCCAGACCCTCTTCGGGCGTTATACCGCCCTCCACACCTTCATCGGCATTCATCCGGAAAATGACCGGGTAATCCTCACCCACTGCGGCGCGCACGGCGCGGCAAACCTCCAGCGGGAAACGCCGCCGCCCTTCTGCGGAACCGCCGTACTCATCGTCGCGCTTGTTGCTGTAGGGCGAGAGAAACTGGTTGATCAGATAACCGTGGGTCCCGTGGATCTCGACAGCATCGAAACCCGCCTCGCGAGCGCGGCGGGCGGCGTGCCCGAAGGCTTCAACAAGACCCTTGATCTCATCAATACTCAATGCGCGGGGTATATCCCCGCATACGGGGCAGGCGATCTCCGAAGGCGCCACCGGTTGAAGGCCCGTCTTCAAAGCAGTTGTTTGCCGGCCGGCATGGTGCAGCTGGATCACCGCTCTGGCGCCGTGCTTCTTGATCGCGCCGGCCAGGCAGCGCAGACCGGGGATGAACTTGTCAGCCCAGATTCCGATCTGATGCGAAATGGCCCTGCCTTCCGGGGCCACAGCGGATACTTCCACTATGATCATGCCGGTGCCCCCTTCGGCCCGCGCTTCATAGTAGCCCAGCAGCCGTTCGGTAATGAAGCCGTCACCGGCCGCATAATTCGTGCCCATGGGGGGCATGACCATGCGGTTCTTCACCGTCATGTTCCCGATCTGCCCGGGCGAAAGGAGATGCTTGAATCCTGCTGCACCGCCGCCGCGCTTTTGCTGTTCCTTTTCCTTGACTGTGGTTTCTGCCATGGATGCTCCTCCTAGTAGACATTTGCATGCCGGATAATCAATCCGTTCCTTGTTATATCTTTTTCTTTTTGGACCCTTGTTATGCCCGGTTTCCACAGGGAGGCCTGGGGACCGAAAAAGGATGTCTCAAGAAAGAAAAAAGAAAGCAGGCCAGAGAGCTGTCCCTGCCTGCATGGGTACAGATCATTTATTGCAGTCGGTATCCGCTGCGGCGCACATGTGTCAGCGACAGGGCCGGGCCAATCTTCCCTCCGCTATTTCAGGAAACCTGGACCGCCGGCTGCCTGCCTGTATATCTACGCTAACAGCTGTTCCACTTCATCCCGGTAGGGCATGGACGCCTGCGCCCCCTCCCTGGTCACCGCCAGGGAGGCTGCTGCTGCAGCCTGGCGTGCAGCAGACACTGCCGGAAGTCCCCGGGCAATGCCCAGCGCCATCCAGCCCACAAAGCAGTCGCCTGCGCCGACAGTGTCCACCGGTTGCACAACAGGCGCCGGTATATGCAGGGTTTCGTTCTCCCCGGCGAGCATGGCGCCCTGCGCCCCCAGAGTGATCACCACCTGACGGCAGCCTTTCTCCAGCAGCACCCGGGCGGCCCGCCCGGGATCCGCCTCCCCCGTAAGCATCTTTGCCTCCGTCTCGTTGGGTACGATTGTATGAACATATTGCAGAAGATCTTCTGGAAGTACCGCTGCCGGAGCAGGGTTGAGCACAAAGGGAACTTTCAGTTTTTGCGCCAACCCGGCGGCGGCCGTTACCGCAGCCATGGGGATCTCCAGCTGGGCTACAACTGCTCCGGCACCGGCAAAAATTCTCTCCGCCCCGTAAATATCCTCCTCCGTCAAATTGTCGTTGGCCGAGCGGGCCACGGCGATGATATTCTCCTTCTCCCGCCCGCCAACAAGGATAAGGGCCACACCGCTGGGCAGGCCGCCGCGCCTGCGGAAAAAGGAGGTGTCGATCCCCTCTTGCTCCAGCCCCCTGCGGGCGGATTCCCCCCATTCATCATCACCGTGCAGCCCGATAAAACTGACGCGGGCCCCACCCCTGGCGGCGGCAACGGCCTGGTTGGCCCCCTTGCCGCCCGCCGAGATCCTCAGTTCGGCCCCCCGCACCGTCTGCCCCGGGCGCGGCAGCTCGGGACAGACCAGAGTCAAATCCCGGTTCGAGCTGCCCACCACCACGATCTGCGGTTCCTTGCCCCTCATTTTTACCCTCCCCCGCTTTTTGCGCTGCATTGCACCAAAACCGGTCTCCCCGCCGCTTCAGAAAATGCTGTCCGCCAGCCGCCTTCCCCCTTACCGGAGCAGCAGCCGCTCCACCGCCGCCCGATCCGGAATGCGATCGAAGCCGGCCAGCCTGGTACAGGTCAGCGCTGCGGCGGCTGATGCAAAGCGGGCGGTTTGCCGCAGATCCAGGCCCTCCAGCAGCCCCACGGCATAGGCTCCATGAAAGACATCGCCCGCGCCCGTTGTGTTGACCACGCTGACGGGAAAGGCTTCCGTGACAAAATGCTCTCCCGGAAGCACGGTCAGGCAGCCCCGCTCGCCCCGTGTTTCGACAACTACCCTCACACCCATGGAGAGTACTTTTTTGCCCGCCTCCAGGGGATCATCAACTCCGGTGATGGCCCGCAGTGCGCCCTCCCCGCAGATCAGAATATCGCTTGCCGGCACCAGCTGCTCCATCACCGGAGGAATATCGCATTCCGGTTTCTGCAGATCCAACAGCACCTGTTTGCCTGCGGAGCGCATCCAGCCGGAGGCGGTCAGGGCGGCCTGCGGATGAAACCCGTCCACAATCAGGATTTCCGCCGCAGTCAGATAGGCGCGATCCAGCTCTGCGGCGCCCAAGGGAGCCTCACGCAGCCGCCTGTTGGGCAGAAAGCTGCGCTCCCCGCTCTCATCGCTGACGAAGACGAGAGCAACCTGGTGCTCGGGTGATTCGCGCCGGATCAAGCCCTGCAGATCTACCCCGTAATCGGCCAGCGTCCTGTATTTCAGCTCCCCCAGGGTATCACTGCCCACGGTGCCCACGTAACCTGATCGGACCCCCAGCCGGGCGGCGGCAACGGCCGCCGTTCCCGCCGGACCTCCCCCCTGAACAGCTATCTCCAGCGCCTCCCGCTTACCTTCCCCGCCCGGGGACGAACCGACCCGAACGGTAATATCCAGGCAGCGCAGACCCAGCCCGATCACAGCGCAGCCCATCTTTATATACCCATCTCCCGGCGAAAGCGATCGGCCAGGTCCAGATCAATGGGGCGATAATCGATGCCCCCGGCAATGATCCGCAGCAAGCGATCATGTACTTCCGCTGCACCCCGCCCCTTGTAAAAAACATCAAGAGGGTCACCGGAGATCTCCTCCCTGATGCGCCGGGCCAGCGCATAGTAGAAGAGGATGGAATTGAGCGATTGAATGTAAGCTTTCAGGGGATCCTCCTTCTGGGGAAAGATATCCGGTTCATGGATGCCGCCCCAGTCATCCCAGCCGCTGATGAGCTGCAGGTATGTTGCCTCCAGGGCATCAAAGAAGTGAATCGTGCCGAAGATGCGATCATTGTCGATACGCCCCTCGCAGTCATTCTCGTGGCGCATGAAAAGCCGGCCGGCAGCCGTCGTCTTCGCCACCGCCTCCGCCACCCTGCAGCGCGACAGGTACACATGGGCATCCTCGATATTAACCCCTATCTTGCAGCGGTATTTTTCCGCATCCACGCCGGGCATGGCCGCGATCTCCTCCTCCACCTCCCGCGCCATCTGCAGTGCATCCTCCGCAGTCTTGAGCACAGTCTGCTCGGGAGCGTCATACGGCTTGAACTCGATGGAGATGCCGCATTTTCCTTCCACCGCCAGCAGCAGTTTTTTGTAGCACTCCCGGGTCCAGGCCCACTGCTGTGCCGGATCGCAGATGAAGGAGCCGTCGTAACCGTCGCGGCCGGCCCAGTTGTTCTGAAACTTCGCCCCCAGTCTGACCCCGTACTCCTGCGCCCGGCGCAGAAGCTCGAAGGCCATCTCCCGGGCCTTCGGATCTGCCGAGGCGGGGCCGCCAAACCTGAACAGCGGGTGGCCAAAGGTATTGGCCCCGATGGATACGGCCTGCATCCCCCGTTCCGCCAGCAGCGTCTCCAGACACCGGGCGTGTTCATCCGAAAATTCGCCGGGGTAATGGAATGAAGCGCCCCGAACTCCCAGGCGGTAGAGAAATTCCAGTGCCTGCTCCATGGTCAGCGTTCGCTCCTGCTGGATGGAAGAAAAGCGATCACCCAGCTTGCCCACCAGGTACCAGACGCCGGCGGAACAGAAGAGCCCCTCCAGCGCCGCTGCCGCCTCCTCGTACCGGTCGCCCCTGGGGATGTATTCAACGGGCAGGTTGTTCCCGGCCAGGTACTGCTCCAGATCCATGCTCTATTGCTCCTTTCCTGGCGGCATTGCCGCCACGTTTCTCGATCTTCCCTCTAATTTTCCAGCTCAAGGATCAGGGCCTCGTCAGGCTCGAGCCGAAGACGGCCCAGATCCGGCGCCCCTTCCCGCCGCCCTGTGGAAGAGGCCAGGAGCCGCGCCCCCGCCGCTTCTGCTTCTGCAGAGGCGGAGAAGCACTTTTTTCTTCCGGTGAAATTTAAAAGCACCAGGATCCGCCCCTTTCCTTTCTCCCTCAGATAGGCATAGACACCGCCGGGCACCTGCTTGAGCGACCGGTAGCTCCCCTGCGTCAGGGCCGGACGTTCCCGGCGCAGGCGGATGAGCTCCCTGTACCAGGCCAGCAAGGAGCAGGGGTCCTCCTCTTGACGCGCCGCATTGATCAGCTCGTAATCCGGGTTAACGGGCAGCCAGGGCCTGGCGGTGGAGAAACCGGCATGGGGTTCGCCGGTCCACTGCAGCGGCGTGCGGGCGGGATCCCGTCCGGGATGAAAGGGCCAGTACGTCACCCCCACGGGATCCATGAGCTCATGCCTGCCGATGCGCCTGCTGCGCATCCCCAGCTCCTCTCCCATGTAGAGAAAGGGTGTGCCCCGCAGGGTCAAGAGCATGGCCGCAGCCACGCGGGCCCGGGCCTCCGTCCGCCGCCCCGCTGCATATCTGCTGATGTGGCGGTAATTGTCGTGATTGGATAGAAAATAGCAGGGCCAGTTGTTTTCGCCGAGCAGCTCCTGCCAGCGGTCCACTATCCGCCGAAAAGCGGCGGCGTCATAGCGGGCAAACATGAAGGTAAAATTGAAAACCATGTGGACGCCGTCGCCGGCCTTTCCATAGTAGCGGGCGGCCTCCCCGGGATTGTCCATGAAGATCTCCGCCACCAGCAGCCGCCCCGGATATCTGTCGGCCAGCTTCCGCATTTTCAAGCCTACCTCCACCGCTTCGGGCCGGTCCTTGTCGTAGAGGTGCCGCTGCATCTCGTAGGGCCGTCTGCCCAGGCAAAGCGGATTGCTTCTGAACTGTTCATCCTTGAAAACATAGTTCAGAACATCAATGCGGAAACCGTCGACGCCCCTGGCAAACCAGAATTCCATCGCAGCCAGGAGAGCCTCCTCCACCTCGGGGTTGCGCCAGTTCAGATCGGGCTGCTCCGGCAGCGAATTATGATAGTAGTACTGCTGCGTCTTCCGGTCCCAATCCCAGGCCCGACCGCCGAATACGCCCCGCCAGTTGTTGGGATAGCGGCCGGGCCGCGGTCCGTCGCGCCAGATGTACCAGTCTCTCTTGGGGCTCCGCCGGCTGGAGCGGGATTCCAGGAACCAGGGGTGCAGATGCGAGGTGACGCTGGGAACGATGTCCATGATCAGGCGGAGTCCCCGCCGGTGGAGCTCCTCCAGCAGGCGATCAAAATCATCCATGGTCCCGTACTGGGGATCTATCCCCCGGTGATCTGCAATATCGTAACCGAAGTCGTAATGCGGTGAAGGGTAAATGGGATTCAACCAGATGGCGTCGACACCCAGCTCGCTGATGTAGTCCAGCTTGTCTATGATCCCCTGAAGATCCCCAATGCCGTCCCCGTCGGAATCACAAAAGCTGCGGGTATAGATCTGGTAAAAAACCGCCTGCTCCCACCAGGGAGCATTTGCCTCCATACTGTTTCCCTCCCTGTTATTGTTTCATGCCGGGGTAAAAAGACTGACAATACCTTCCCGATCTCCAGCCCCTCTCAATTTTCGGCCCCGGTCTCCCCGGCCTGCTGATCTTCAAAAAGGCGGCGCGTTTCCTGCAGGAGTTCCCTGATGGGCAGGTTATAGGGGCATTTCTCTTCGCAGGCGCCGCATTCACTGCACATAGAGGGCTTGGCCTTCAGGTCCAGATAACGCTCCCGGGCCCACCGGTGCAGGCCGTAACTTTCTGAATAGAGCCGCAGGGTCAGCAGCGAGGGAATGTCGATCCCCTGGGGGCAGGGCCGGCAGTAATCGCAGCGCCTGCAGAAACGGCCCCCCATGCGCTGTGCCTCTTCCTGCAGCTGTTTCTCTTCCTCCGCGCTCAATACGCCGCCCGATACCGCCGTGTTCTCGCGCACCTCTTCCAGGCTCTGCATCCCGGGAATGGCGGTGGAGACAGGGTGCTGGAGGACATACTTCAGGGCGGCGGCCGTATGCTTGAAAACGCCGCCGGCCAGCGGTTTCATGATGATGGTGCCGATCCCCTGTGCACGGGCGTAAGGAAGAAGCCCATCCAGCGCTCCCTGCTCCACGAAATTGAAGGGAAACTGCACCGTATCGAAGTCTCCTTTGAGCAGCAGTTCAAGCAGCAACGAGGGAATATGGCCCGTTATGCCGATATAGCGCACCTTACCCTCTTTCTGCGCCTCCTTGAGCGCTTCCCAGGCCCCTCCGGGGCCCATAACCTGCTCCGCCATCTCCCTGCTGCGCAGGTTATGCAGCTGGTAAAGATCAATGTAATCGGTTCCAAAATTGCGCAGGCTCAGCTCGATATCCCATTTCATTTCTTTTTTCCGGCGCGCTCCCGATTTTGTTGCCAGAATAACTTTTGCCCGGGGGATTTCTTCCAGGGCCTGGCCCATCTTCTCCTCGCTGTCGGTATAACCCCTTGCCGAATCAAAAAAATTGATCCCCCTCTCCAGGGCCCCCTTGACCACGGCGACGGCCTCCTCCGGCGAAACCCGCTGCAGCGGGATCCCCCCCAGGCCGATTTCAGACACCCGTAAACCTGTTTTACCCAGCAGCCGGTAATTCATCATCTCTATTTCTTATCCTTTCCCTCCGCTCCGGCCAGTCTTGTGGCCGGCTTTTTCTTTTTCTCCAGATCCGCCTGCCCGGCAATAACCAGCCGCTGCACCCGGGGCGAACCGGCGCCGTGCATGGACTCGGTGAGACATGCCGCCGCTGCCGGCCCCGGGGTGAAATTCTCCGGAAGGCGCAGCATCCTCAGCCGGCAGTAAATGTTCATCCCGGCGGCACCCTGTAAATATTTCTTCAACAGCGGTCCAATCTCCT
>JAPXLS010000019.1:0-18519 GCA_033809435.1 Bacillota bacterium | reverse complement strand
GGGCCAGCGCAGCGGCCTGTTTGAAGGGCATCCCCGCCAGTAAAACAATTACCCCCGTCCCCGCAAGCACGATCAGGGCGCTTCCCAGATCGGGCTGCAGGACCACCAGGCCGAAGGCCGCCCCCGCAAGGAGCAGGGGAATAAAACTGCTGAACCAGAATCGATCTATCTTTATGCTGCGGCTGCTCATGAAAGCCGCAGTAAAAATGACCAGGGAGAGCTTGCAGAGCTCCGCCGGCTGGAAAGTAAAGGCGCCCAGATCAAGCCAGCGCCTGGCCCCGGTGCCCATATCCGTGCCCAGACCGGTAAAGATCAGGGCCAGCAGGGTGAAGCTGAGCAGGATGAGGATAAGCGAAAAGCGCCGCATTTTCCGGTAATCCATCCGGGAGAGAAGATACATGGCCACCAGACCCAGGGCAATCCAAAGCGCCTGACGCCGCAGAAAAAAATAAGGGTCTCCCCGCCCCTCCTCGGCGATGACGTAGCTGGCGCTGAAGACCATGACCAGGCCGATCCCCAGCAGCAGCAGCGTTGCCATGATCAAAGCATAATCGGGATCGCGGCGCTCTTCTTTTTTCATGCTTCGCCCTCTTTTCCGCGCAGTTCATGAACCAGTTCCTTGAACCGGTCGCCCCTGGCCTCGTAATCGGTAAAGGCATCCCAGCTGGTGCAGGCGGGCGAGAGCAGGACCACATCTCCGGGCCGGGCGCAGGACCATGCCGCGGCAACGGCCTCCTCCAGGGTGGCCGCCTCCAGGTACGGACCCAAACCCGCCCCGGCGGCTGCCCGGGCCAGTTTACCCCTGGACTCTCCAAAGAGAACCAGGGTGCCCACCTCCCTTTTGATTACCTCCATCAAGGCCGAAAAGTCGCTGCCCTTGTCCCTGCCCCCGGCCAGCAGAATCTTGTTTTTCCCGGGAAATGAGCGCAGCGCCATGATCACCGAACCGGGATTGGTTCCCTTGGAATCATTGATAAACTTCACGCCGCCAATTTCGGCAACGGGCTCCAGGCGGTGGGCAATGGCCTTGAAACGACGCAGCACCCGGCTCATCGCCTCCGGTGCCGCTCCGGCGGCCCAGGCCGCCGCTGCGGCGGCAAGGGCATTTTCCAGGTTGTGCTCACCCGGCAACGCCACCTCGTCAATGGAACAGAGATGGGCCACCGCTTCACCCCTGTTGAAGAGGGTTATCCGGCCCCGCTCGATGCCGGCGCCGCGTCCCACCCTTTCACGGGCAAACCAGAGTACTTCAGCCCGCACCTCATCGCAGAGCCGGGCCACCGCGGGATCGGCGGCATTGAGCACCGCAAAATCACCTGCGCCCTGATTCTCGAAAAGCCTGGCCTTGGCCCGGTAGTATTCCGCCATGCTGCCGTGATAATCCAGGTGATCCTCGGTAAAATTAAGGAACAGGGCCACCAGAGGCCTGAAATTCCGGATATCGGCAAGCTGAAAGCTGCTCAGCTCCGCGGCCACCGCGCCGGCGGAACCGCTCCGGCTCACTGCCTCGCAGAGGGGCAGTCCGATATTGCCCGCAGCCAGGGTCCGGCCGAAGCGCGCCTCGGAAAGCATCTCCGCCACCAGCGCAGTGGTCGTGGTCTTGCCGTTGCTCCCGGTAATCCCGATGAGGGGAGCCTTCATAAAAGCATATGCCAGCTCGATCTCGGATAAAACCGGTATTTGCAGCGCCGCCGCCCTTGTAAACAGTTCCAGATCGGGGGGGACGCCGGGACTCTTGATCACCAGGCTGACCCCGGAATCTATCAATTCCGGCGGGTTTTCCCCAGTCACCGCCTCCACTGCCCCGTATTTTTTAAGGCGGGCCAGCTCCCGCTGCAGGGCTGCGGCGGGGCGGCGGTCGGTTACGACGATCCTGCGGGCCCCCAGCCTCGCCAGCAGCGCCGCAGCAGCGGCGCCGCTGCGGCCCAGGCCCACCACGATATTCGTCCTGTCCCGAATCAGATCAATCATCACGCTCCAACCTCCACCCGCCCATTATAACCGCCATTCAAGGAGCCCGATGAGGGCAAAAATAAAGGTCAATCCCCAGAAGGCGACAACGACCCGCCACTCGCTCCATCCCTTCAATTCGAAATGATGATGCAGCGGAGCCATGGCCAGAATCCGCCGCCCCGTCAGCTGAAAGCTTAAAACCTGCAGGATCACCGAGAGCGCCTCGATGACATAGATCCCGCCGATCACCACCAGCAGCAGCTCCGCCTTCGTCAAAATGGCGGCGGCGGCAAGGGCGCCGCCCAGCCCCAGCGAACCGACATCGCCCATGAATATGCGGGCCGGATGAAGGTTGAATATGAGAAAACCGAAGCAGCCGCCCACGAGCGCCCCACAGAAGAGCGCCAGATCGGGGCGGCCGCCCTCCAGGGCAATGTACAGGAAGGCCAGCAGGGCAATGATGGCCGTGCCCGTGGCCAGCCCGTCAATGCCGTCGGTAAGGTTGACCGCATTCGTTGTCGAAACAATAATCACAAAAATAAAAAAGGGGTAGAACCAGCCCATGTTGAGCACGATCCCGGTAAAAGGCAGCTCCACTGCCGGACTGTAATTGCCGGTGAGATAGAGCAGGCCGGCAAAAAGAGCTGTCAGCAGCGCCTGTCCGGCGATCTTGCCCCGCGCCTTCAGTCCCAACGAATCGCCGTGCGCCATCTTGGCGTAATCGTCAAGCCACCCGATAAGGGCGCTGCCCAGGGTCAACAGGATCGCGATCCAGAGGCGGGGGCTGAAATGTCCTCCCATGATGAGGGCGGCCACGGCGGCGATGAGAAAAACCACCCCCCCGGCAGTCGGGGTCCCCGCTTTTTTCAGGTGGCGGGTGGGGCCGTCAACACGAATCTGCTGGCCAAACTGGCGCCGCCGCCGCATCCTGATCAAAAAGGGGCAGAGCACCACGCTGATCAGAAGAGCAAGCAGCGCGGTCATCAATACACTTTTCTGCACTATTCATTCTCCCTCCGCCGTCTCCATTAACGCATGAACGATTTTTTCCATATGCATACCGCGCGAACCCTTTACCAGGACATACCACCGGGCGCCCGCCGCCGGCAGCAGCTCTTTCGCAACCTCGAGGGCCCGGGCATGGCTCCGGCAGGATGCAGCCGGAAGTCCCGCCGCCGCAGCCCCGGCGGCGATCTCGGCGCCCAGCTTCCCCACGGTAACCAGCCCTCCGATGCGCAGACGGGCGGCGGTGCGGCCCATCTCGCGGTGCGCCTCCGGCGCCGCAGGCCCAAGTTCAAGCATGTCCCCGAGGATGGCAAGCGATCTTTCCCCGCCCAGCTCCCGCAGCGTCTCCAGCGCCGCCCGGAGGGAATCGGGGTTGGCATTGTAGCTGTCGTCGATGATCCGCAGCCCGGCCGGGCTTGTCAGCAGCTGCATCCGTCCCGCCGTGATCTTGCTTTTCTCCAGACCCGCCTGCATCCCGGGCAGGCTTGCACCAAAAATGTAGCCCACTGCAAGGGCGGCCAGCGCATTGCTGGCCAGGTGCCGCCCCGGAAGGGGAAGAGTGAAATCGCCCTCCCTGCCGTCGGGAAAACTCACGGTAAAGAGGCTGCCCTCACCGCATTTCCGCAGGCTGCGGCCCCGGATGTCGCCGCAGGTAAATCCATAAGTATAAACTTTTCCTTCAAAAGCTGCGCCCATCTTGCGCAACCGCGCATCATCGCCGTTCAGAACGGCAGTACCTTGCGGGCCGATGCAGCGGAGCAGCTCCCCCTTGGCCGCAGCAATAGCATCCACCGTGCCGAGCATCTCCAGGTGGGCTGTTCCGATATTGGTGATCACCGCAGTATCGGGCCGGGCCCACCCGGCCAGTTCGGTGATCTCGCCCGGAGCGCTCATCCCCATCTCCAGCACCGCCGCACGGCAGCTTTCGTCGAGGCGCAGCAGCGTCAGGGGAAGGCCGATCTCATTGTTCAGGCTGCCCTCATTTTTCAGGACTTTCATCCCGCCCGAGAGAACGGCGGCGATAAAATCCTTCGTGGTGGTCTTGCCGCTGCTCCCGGTAACCCCGATGACCGGCAGAGTGAAGCGGCGCCGGTGAAAGGCGGCGGTCCGCTGCAGCGCCGCCTGAACATCGGGAACCCCGATGAGCAGGGCCCGCGGCGGCAGTTCGGGCAGCGGACGGCGGGCGTAAAAGGAACCGGCCGCTCCGGCGGCAACGGCACCCGGGACATAGATATGCCCGTCCTCTTTCTCACCGCGCAGCGGCACAAAAAAATCGCCTCTCGTGATGCTCCGGGAATCAATGGAGAACCCGGAAATGATCTGATCCGGATCCCCCTGCAGCAGCTCTCCCCCGCTGCCCTCCAGCAGCTCCGCTCCTTTAATTGACACGGCCCCTTCTACCCCCTTCCAGCTGTGCCTGAATCAGCTCCCGCACCGCCGCCCGATCATCAAAAGGTAAACTTGCATCGCCATAGATCTGCTCCGCCTCATGGCCCTTGCCCGCAATGAGCACAATATCGCCCCGCCGCGCCGCAGCCAGCGCCGCCGCAATGGCCTCCCTGCGGTGGGGAATAACCCGGTAGCCTTCACCGGGAGGACGCCGCTCCAGGCCGGGCAGCACCTCGGCATGGATCCGCGCCGGCGCCTCACCGCGCGGATTGTCGTCCGTCAGTATGACCAGGTCGCTGTTGCCTCCGGCGGCCTCGCCCATGAGAGGGCGATTGCCGCGGTCCCTCTCGCCGCCGCAGCCGAAAACGGTGATTACCCGACCGGCCGTCAGCTCGCGGGCCGCCTGCAGGGCGCTGGTCATGCCGTCGGGGGTATGCGCATAATCTACGAGAACCATGTAATCCTGTCCCGCCTCCACCGCCTCGAAACGCCCGGGCACACCCGGAAAGGAATCGAAGATTGCCGACATTTCCGAAAGTGCAAGCCCTTCCACCAGGCCCACGGAAATTGCGGCCAGGGCATTGTAAACATTGAACCGCCCTTTCAGGGGAAGGCGAAAGCGCTCGCTGCCGGCAAAGGAGTCCAGACGGAAGGTGATCCCCGCGGGCCCGCAATGTAAATCCTCGGCCCGCACATCCGCCGGGGCGGTGATGCCGTAGGTGATGCACTGCCCCCTGGTCCACTTCCGAACATAGCGGAAGCAGCGCGAATCGGCGTTGAGCACCGCCGCCTGCGGCCCCTTTGACCCCTCCCCGCCGGCCCATTCCCTGTGGGCAAAAAACGATGTTTTTGCCTGCAGGTAGGAACCGAAGCTCCTGTGAAAATCAAGGTGATCACCCGTAATATTCGTCAACACAGCAATGTCAAAACGGCAGCCCAGGACCCGATCCTGGGCCAGGGCATGGGAGGACACCTCCATGGTTACATGGGCGGCGCCAAGCTGCGAAAGGCGAGCCAGCATTTTTTGCAGTTCGGGCGCTTCCGGCGTTGTCGCCGCCGCGTCAACGGTCTCGCTTCCAAGGCGGCAGCCCACCGTTCCCAGAAGCCCGGTAACCTCCCCCCGGGCGCGGAAAAGAGCGTCGATAAGATGAGCCGTCGTGGTTTTCCCGTTTGTCCCTGTTACCCCGATGAGGCGAAAGTCACGTGAGGGATGCCCAAAAAAACGATCGGCCAGCAGCGCCATGGCCGTTCTTACCTGCGGCACCCGCACCAGGGGCAAGGAGCTCAGCGGGCAATCCCCGCCCACAACGGCGGCAAGGGCGCCTTTTTGAAAGGCCTCCGCAGCATATTGCCAGCCTTTGCCGCGGCGCCCCTGCAGTGAAAAAAACAGGGCGCCGGGTTCAATTTTTCCGGTATGGCAGCTCAATCCGCTCACCTCACCCGCAATCTCTCCCTCCACACGTTTCAACAGCAGCGGTTTTAGCAACTCCTCCAGCGCCATGTGCCTCATGCAGCCTCTCCCCCGGTAATTGCATTTCCGGGTTCTTCTCCCAACCCGGTATTTTATCATATTCCCGGGAGAGAAAGCTGTGCCGCCGCTCGAATTATTGCTCCAGCGGGCTGCCGAAGTACACCCTGATCACCTGGCCCCGCTCCACCGGTGACCCCGAAGCGGGCTCCTGGCGCAGGGCAATTCCCGAACCCTCCGCCTCCAGGTACAACCCCAGCCAGTTCAACACCTGGCCCACATCCTTCACCGTGAATCCGCTCAGATCGGGCATGCTGATGACGCCCCCGGAAAAGGCGTCATCCTCGCCCAGGTACACCACTATTTCCGTCTGCCGGGGGACGGCAGCCCCCGCTTTCGGCGTTTGATTAACAATATATTGCCCTTCCCCGACCAATCTTAGCATCAATCCGGCCGTGTCGATCTGGGCCGCCGCTTCGTGCACGGTAAGGCCGCGCAGGTCGGGCACCGTCACGGGCGCTCCCGGGGCGGAGTCGCTTTCCGAGGGAGGCACCTGCAGATAGTTGAGCACATCGACCATGATCCTTCTGAAAAGGGGAGCGCCCATCTGGGAACCCCACTGGGGTCCGCGAATGGCCCCGTCCACCGCCACGTAGAGCACGATCTGCGGATCTTCGGCGGGAACAAAACCGATAAAGGAGACAATGTAATCCCCGGCGATATAACCGCCGTGGGCCCCCACCTTTTCAGCCGTTCCCGTCTTGGCGGCAATGCGGTAGCCCTCGATGGCCGCATTCATGGCGCTGCCCCGGATGGCCACATTTTCCATGACCCAGGTGACCTTGTCGGCCGTTTGCTTCGAAATCACCTGGCGGACAGTCTCGGGTTGACGCTCGTAAACGATCTCTCCCCCGTCGCTGCATATTTTCTGCACCAGAAAAGGCTTCATCAGGTAGCCCCCGTTGGCTATGGCTGAAACAGCCATGAGCTGCTGCAGAGGCGTCACCGAAACCCCCTGGCCGAAAGCGGTCGTGGCCAGCTCCACCGGCCCCACCTGTTCCGGTTCAAATACCAGGCCGCCGCTCTCGCCGGGGTAATCTATGCCGCTGGGGCTTCCATAGCCAAAGGCGCGTACATAACTGAAAAGTTTCTCTTCTCCCAGGCGCTGCCCCAGATTGATAAAGGCGGGGTTGCAGGAGCTCTCCACGGCTTCGAGGTAGGTGATGCTGCCGTGGCCGCTGCCGGTCCAGCAGCGGATATTGTGCCCGCCCACAGTGGCATATCCGGGACAGAAAAAGTGTTCATTCTCATTGTAAATCCCTTCCTCCACCGCGGCGCATAGCGTCACCAGTTTGAAGGTCGAACCCGGCTCGAAAGAACCCGTTACCGGAGGAAGGGCCCAGTACTTTGAATCAAAATTTTCATAATGCAGCGGGTCATAATCGGGCTTCGAAGCCGCCGCCAGAATGGCGCCGGTATGCGGATCTGCGGCAATGGCCATCGTTGCCCTGGGCTGAAATTCGATCATGACCCGGGCCAGTTCCCGCTCCACAATGTACTGAACCGTTTCATCAATGGTCAGATGAAGATCCATCCCCTCCCTGGGCGGAACAAAGCGCTTGATCTCGTGGGGTATGGGCCGGTTCAGGTTGTCGGAAGGAAAAAGCAGGTAGCCCTCTTTCCCTTTCAGGTATTCCTCGTAATAGGCCTCCAGGCCGGCCAGGCCTTCATCCATTCCTACAAAGCCGAGCAGCTGCGAGGCCAGGGTCCCGTTGGGATAAAATCGCTGCCCCTCGGTGGTAAAGACAATGCCCGGCAACTCCAGCTCACGCACCGCCAGAGAGACCCCGGGCGCCACCTTGCGTTTCAGATAGATGGAGCTGCGTTCCATTGTCAGCTTGTCGACAAGCTCATCCTCGGAGAGCTCCAGAAGGGGAGAGAGCAGCTTTGCCGTCTTGCCGGCATCCTCGATCTGCGCCGGCACGGCCACCACCGTATCCACCGTGGCGCTTCCGGCCAGCATCCTGCCCTGTCGATCGTAGATGGCGCCACGGGGCGAACGCGCAGGGATGCTGCGGTTCCACTGTTCCCAGGCAGCGGCGTACAGTTCCTCGGAGCGGAAAATCTGGAGCCAGGCCAGCCTGCCGACAAGGGCGGCCACAGCCAGCAGGAATATAAATAACATGGCTGCAACCCTGCGGCGCACGGCGGGCAGCGTAACCGAAAGCTCGATCAAGAAGCGCTCACTCCCCGATGGCGGAGCCGTTTTCCCGACTTGCTGTGAGCACCCTGACCTGGCTCGGCTCCGGTTCCCGCATGCCCAGCTCTGAACGGGCAATCGTCTCGATACGGGCCAGTGAGCTCAGCCGGGCCGCCTCCTGCTCCAGCTGCCGGTATTCATCCTGCAGGGCCTCCATCCTGCTTTCAGCCCGGCCCAGCCGGTAATGCAGCGTGATCATGGACGAATACTGGGCAATGATCACCAGGCTGAACAGAAAGCAACCGGCAATCAGAAGAAAAGGCGTGCTTTTCAATGCCCGGGGGCTTCGCCGTTTTTTATGCACCCTTGCCCCGTCATGGCCATGGGAAGAAACCGGAGACGGCGCCGGCGGGGGGGCTGCAGCAGTATTCCTGGCCTGTAACACTTTATGCACCTTCTTCAGTTATTAGAACGCGCCTCTCCGCGGCGCGCAGAAGTGCGCTGCGGGCGCGTGGATTCAAGGCTATTTCTTCAGCAGCGGGCCGCACCGCTTTCCGGGTCAAAAGCTGCAGTGTGCCCTCCTCACTGCAGCTGCAGGGCAGATCGGGAGGACAGCTGCAGCGGCGGCGGGAGCGCTCCCGGAAAAAATGTTTCACCAGGCGGTCCTCCAGGGAGTGATAGGCGATGATGCAGATCCTTCCTCCCGGGGCCAGGTGCGACACCGCCTGGGGAAGAAAGGCTTCGATATTTTCCAGCTCCCGGTTCACGGCGATGCGCAGCGCCTGGAAGGTGCGCCGCGCCGGATGGCCGCCCTTGCGCCTGGCAGCGGCGGGGATGGCCTCCTTGATGATTTCGGCCAGCTCTGCGCCGCTCCGGATGGGGCCCTCCCGCTCGCGGTAGACCGCCACCCTTCTTGCAATCCGCCGGGCCCATCTCTCCTCGCCGTAACGAAAGATCAAGCCGGCCAGCGATGGTTCGGAAAGCTCGTTGACAAGTTCGGCGGCGCCTTTTTCAAGGCGGCGATCCATGCGCATATCCAGTCTCTCATCGCGGCGGAATGAAAAGCCGCGTGCCGGGTCGGTCAGCTGAAGGGTGGAGACGCCGAGATCGAGCAGGATACCGTCCACCCTGCTGTACCCCAGTTCTCCCAGAAGGGAGCCCAGTTCGGTGTAGCTGCGCTGCAGCAGCCGGAACCTGCCGGCAAATCCGGCCAGCCGCCGCCCCGCCCGTTCCAGGGCTTCATCGTCCCAGTCGATCCCGATGAGCAGGCCGGGGTGCTCCAGTCTGGCACAGATGGCGGCGGCATGTCCGCCGTCTCCCAGGGTGGCGTCAACATAGATGCCGCTTCCGCGGCAATTGAGGTAATGGAGCACCTCGTCGACCATGACCGGGATATGTTTTTCAGGCATAGGGGCCCCCATCAGAAAACAAAGTCCGCCAGTGTTTCGGCAGCCGCTTCAAAATCAAGATTTTCCGCGCTGGTATATTCTTTCCAGGCCTCTTCACTCCATACCTCCACCCTGTCGGAGACGCCGATGATCATGACCTCTTTTTCTATGCCCGCATAGTCGCGCAGGTTCTGCGGGATCAAAACCCGCCCCTGCCGGTCGATCTCCACCTCGGCGGCTCCGGAAAAAAAGTAGCGGGCAAAAGCCCGGGCATCGCTGCGGGCCAGCGGGAGCTCCTTCACCTTCTCCTCGATCTTCACCCAGGCATCGAAATGGTAGATGAAAAGGCAGCGATCCAGCCCGCGGGTGATCATGAAGTTCTCGCCCAGCCCCTCTCGCAGCCGGGCCGGAATGATCACCCTGCCCTTTTCATCGAGCGTATGCTGGTACTCTCCGGTAAACATGAGCCGCCTCCATCCACTTTGCCCCACTATCCTCCACCTGATAATCAATTCGCGCCACTTTTTGAAACTCCTTCTTGAAAAGGGCCCCAAATAAAAAAAAAGAGGAAAAATAATTCCTCTTCGTACTACTAAATGACAGTGTTGACATATAATAGCAATAAATGTTCAGGAATCCTGACGCTTTTTGTTCTTTTTACACCCGGCCGCGGTCCCCGGATCTACATGTACCGCCATTTTCTGCAAGCGATCTTCCCATTCAAACAGCATAAAAATTTAAGCGTCATCCTCGAAATAACAGTTCCGGTTTTGCTGCGGCAACCTGTCGCCCGATGCCGCATCAGCACAGATAATCGAGAAAGAGTGTGGCCATGCCGAAATAAATGAGCAGTCCGGTGATATCCTTGATCGTCGTCACCAGAGGGCCCGAGGTGATGGCCGGATCGATATTGAGCCTGTAAAAGAGTATGGGCACCAGAGATCCGATCAATGTAGCCAGCGAGACGGTGGCAAACATGGAAGTACCGACAACAAGGCCCAGTACAGGGCTGCCCCGCCACAGAAAGGCGGACAGGGCGATGAGCAGGCCGAAAAGCACACCCATGAACAGGCCCACCTTTATTTCACGGACAAAGAAGCGCCACATCCCGGTGAGCCCGATCTCGCCCGTAGCAATGCCCCGCACAAAAATCGTTGAAGACTGGGTGCTCACATTCCCCCCCATATCCATGATCACCGGAATAAAAACCGCCAGGACCAGAATGGACTGCAGGGTGCTTTCAAAGACACCGATGATGCTGCCCGAAAGGAGCCCTCCCAGCAGGCAGATCACCAGCCAGGGTGCACGGTGCCAGGCAATGCGGTGCACGGGAAGCTCCGCTCCCGCCACCTCGCCGGCGCCGGCCAGGCGATAGATATCCTCGGTGGCTTCCTGTTCGAGGACATCGATGACATCGTCAACGGTAATAATCCCGAGCAGCCGTTTTTCATCATCCACTACAGGCACGGCCAGCAGATCATACCGGGCCACGACCCGGGCCGCCTCCTCCTGATCCGTGGCCACATGGACACTGATCACATTGCGGCGCATGATCGATTTCAGCGGGGTGCCGTCGGGCGCGGCGATGAGGTCGCGCAGCGAGAGAACCCCGCTGAGCCTGTTCTCCTCGTCAACCACAAAGACATAGTAGATGGTCTCCGCATCGGGAGCAATCTCGCGCAGCCGGGCAATGGCTTCCTCAACGTGCAGCTCGGCGGGCAGCGAGATAAACTCGGTGGTCATGATCCCCCCGGCGCTCTCCTCCGGATACTTCAGCAGCCCGCTGAATTCATCGTAGTCCTCGTCAACCATCCCGAGCAGCTCCGCCGATTTTTCCGGGGAAAGTTCCCCCAGCAGGTCCACGGCGTCGTCGGAAGGCATCCGCCTGAGTATGGCCGAGGCGCGGTTGCTGTTCAAAAGCCGGAACAGGGATGCCTGTTCGAACTGCTCCATCTCCTGGATCATCGCACCGGCCTCCTCGTCGGTAAGCAGGCCCAGCAGCTTTTCCATCCCTTCATCATCGAGCCCATGGAGCAGTTCGAGCAGATCTCCCGGGTGAATTCCTTCCTGCAAGCCCCGGCGGATCTGTTCATGGATTTGCGGTACTGAAAACAGCATGTTTTTCACCTTCTTTCCAACATAAAAACCCCGCTATGCCGTGGACCGTTGGGTTTTGAACTGTTCCCCCTATAGGTGGGTGCCCTCTTAGCCGCTTTATAGGTCCCCTCGAAGGGGCTGCTACGCCACCGCTAAAGGCAGGCTCCCTGGAATCATGTGTTAGCTCAAAACTTTATCGGTAAACACGAACACAGCAGGGCTTTGCGTACCTGGATCATAGCATATCGGAATTCAAGAATCAAGAGGCCCAAAAACCGCGGGACTTCTAACCCCCTCTATAGCGGGCATATGATCTATTGAATATATTTCGATCCTGCAGCGGGGCTTCGCAAAGGAGGGGCCAACAACATGTCTGATGCCCTGGTGACCCTGCTTTATCTGGCGGTGGCTGTCGAATTCATCACCGAGACGCTGAGAGAGGGTCTCCCCTTTCTCAAGCGTCTGCCGGCGCGCTGGCTCTCCGCCGCCGCGGGCGTATTGATCTGCTATCTTACCGGCAGGGGTCTTCTCTCCGCCGCGGCCGAGGGTTTTATCCGCTGTCCCTATGCCGATTACCTGCTCACCGGGCTGCTTGTCTCACGCGGCTCGGGAGTGATGCATGATCTCATCGGCGCCTTTACCGGTCTGGGGCGCCGCCTTTTAAAGCGGATTTAACAGTTATCCCCAGTTCCTGCAGCTGCTGCGGTGCAACCGGAGCCGGTGCGCCCGTCAGGAGGCAGCTTCCGGCAGCGGTCTTGGGAAAAGCGATAACCTGGCGGATGGAGTCGTCTCCGGTAAAGAGAGCCACCAGCCGGTCCAGCCCCAGCGCTATACCGCCGTGCGGCGGCGCCCCGTATTCAAAGGCTTCCAGCAAAAAGGAGAATTTCTCCATGGCCTCAGCTTCCGACAGGCCCAGCATTTTGAATATGCGCAGCTGGGTTTCACGCCGGTGGATCCGGTTGCTCCCCGAACCCAGCTCCACCCCGTTCAGGACCAGGTCATAGGCCTGCGAGCGCACGGCCCGGGGATCGCTCTCCAGCAGCGGGAGATCCTCCTCCAGGGGGGCGGTAAAGGGATGGTGGGCCGCATCGAGCCGCTTTGCAACGGGATCATATTCAAAGAGAGGAAAGTCGACAACCCAAAGAAAGTGCGGTTCCGCAGGGAGGTTCTCCGGAGCCAGGTGCAGGCGCAGCCGGCCGAGAACTTCGGAGCAGAGCGCAGCGTCGCCGGCGGCAAAAAGAAGCAGATCCCCCGGCGCGGCGCCGGTCCGTTCCCCCATCCTGTCCAGCAGATCGGGGCTGAAAAATTTGGCAATGGGCGAACGCCATCCCTCCGCATCGCGGATCATCCAGGCCAGCCCCCGGGCGCCGGATTCCACGGCCAGGGCGACCAGATCATCCAGCTCCTTGCGGGTGGCCCCTCCCCCGCCCGGCACCCGCAGCGCCCTGACCGCCCCGCCCGCCTCCAGGGCGGCACGGAAAATTTTGAATTCGCTCCCCCGGGCCGGCTCGCTCAGGTCCGCCAGCTCCATTCCGAAGCGCAGGTCCGGCTTGTCCGAACCGAAGCGGGCCATGGCCTCGCTGTAGGGCAGCCTGGGGAAAGGCAGGGAAAGCCTGCATCCCAGCAGATCGCTGTAAAGCAGGGCCATCATCCCTTCGATGATGGCAAAAAGACGCTCCCGGCCCAGGAAGGAAGCTTCGATATCGATCTGGGTAAACTCCGGCTGGCGATCGGCGCGCAGATCCTCATCCCTGAAACAGCGGGCTATCTGAAAATAGCGCTCCACTCCCCCGGCCATGAGCAGCTGCTTGAAGAGCTGCGGAGATTGGGGCAGCGCATAGAATGCCCCGGGGCTTGTGCGGCTGGGCACAAGATAGTCCCTCGCTCCCTCGGGGGTGCTGCGGGTGAGCATGGGCGTCTCGATTTCCAGGAAACCGCGGCTGTCGAGATAATCGCGGATCAGCTTCACCGCGCGATGGCGCAACGCCAGGCGCCGGTAGCTCTCCGGCCGGCGCAGGTCCAGGTAGCGATAGCGCAGGCGCAGGTTCTCATCGGCATGAAGTCCGTCTTCAATGTAGAAGGGCGGTGTCTTGGCCCGGTTCAGGATCTCCAGAGAGACGGCCCGGATCTCGATCTCCCCCGTTTTCAGGGCGGCGTTGACATTGGCCGGATCCCGCCTGACCACCTCGCCCCTGACCGCAATGACATATTCGCTGCGCAGCCTCTCCGCGGCGGCGAAGAGATCCCTGTCACCCTCACTGTTGAATACGAGCTGGATCAGGCCGGTGCGATCGCGCAGATCGATAAAGAGAAGGCCGCCGTGATCGCGGCGCCGCTGCACCCACCCTTGCAGGTCAACCTCCCTGCCGGTGTCGGCGGCGCCCAGTTCCCCGCAGCCCGGCGGCTCCTCCGCTCCAGGGCCTGCATCCGTAATGCCAGGGGCTGCAGATCCCCTTTCTTCCTGTACGGCCTCTTGCGGCAGCAATCTTCCCGGGAGCTCCGCCCGGGCAATCTCCTCCTGCTCCCCCGTGGACATGCAGCGCAGCGTGACCGTCCCTGCGGCCAGTTCCCGCGAGCCCATGATGATCACTTTTTCGAAGCCCCTCCGCCCGGCATATTTCATCTGCCCCTTCAGACTGCGCTCCATGAGCTCCGTCTCCACGGCGATCCCTTTCCGGCGCAGCTCCTCGGCCAGGCCCAGCGTCTCCACCGTGAGCTCCTCCCCGGCGGAAGCGATGTACAGGGGCGGCTTCCCCCGTTGAAAAGGCGGCGTCGCAGCGTTTCCCGCCGCTGCAACAAGTCGCTCCACGCCCAGGGCCACTCCCACGGCAGGCACGTGGGGGCCGCCGCAATCTTCCGCCAGGTAATCGTAGCGTCCGCCGCCGCCCAGGGAATCTCCGTCGCCCGGGACAAATTCAAAAGCGGTCCGCGTATAGTAATCCAGCCCGCGGACCAGGCGGGGGTTTATCAGATAGGGAAGATGCAGCCCGTCAAGGATATTACGGAGCTGCCGGAAATGGGCAGCGCATTCCGGGCAGAGGCTCTCCGTGATCTGCGGCGCCCGCGCCGCCAGGTCCCGGCACCGCCCTTCCTTGCAGTCAAGTGCGCGCAGCGGGTTGGCCGCAAACCTGCGCCGGCAGTCGTTGCAGAGCTCCCCTTCCAGCGGCCGCAAGTATTGAAGAAGCGCCTCGCGGTAAGCGGGCCGGCATCCGGGGCAGCCCACGCTGTTCAGCTCCAGCTTGAAATTATCAATATGCAGCGCCTGTAAAAAATTAAGAGACAGGACAATAATCTCTGCATCCGCGGCCGGGCCGGCCACGCCGAAGAGCTCCAGCCCCACCTGGTGAAACTGGCGGTAGCGTCCCGCCTGCGGCCGGTCATAGCGAAACATGGGCCCGATATAGTAGAGTTTGACCGGCTGCGGACCCCCTCCCAGATTGCCTTCCAGGTAGGCCCGCACCACCGGGGCGGTCCCTTCGGGCCGCAGAGTCAAACTGCGCCCGCTGCGGTCCTTGAATGTATACATCTCCTTAGATACTATATCGCTCTCTTCACCCACACTGCGGGTAAAAAGCTCCGTCTGCTCGAAAAGCGGGGTGCGAATTTCACTGTATCCATAAAGAGCGCTCAATTTTCTAAATGTTTCTTCCAGGAACTGCCACTCGCTGACCTCTTCCGCCAGGATATCTCTCGTTCCCCGGGGTGCCCGATACTGCAATTCCCTTCCCCCCTTCCCAAAAATTATTCTAATTCTAAACCGGGAGCCGCTGCGCTGTCAATTGCTTCATTCCTCGAACTCGCGCCGCAGGCGGCTCATTTCCGCTGCAGTGAGCCCCTCCCCACGGGCCACCGCTTCATCCTCGCCGATCTCGCCGGCAAAGTATTCGGCCAAAAAATCGGGCAGCTCCTCCCGGCTGCTGCGCCTTGCCCGTACCCGGTTCATCCAGCGGCTCAACGGCCCGGCCATCAGATCACCCCTTTGCCAAGATTGCTCCGGTCAGGTTTATTATCTCCAACAAAAAATACTCCACACCGGAACCCGGCACCGGAATAAGTGATCAGAAAGTTTTGCGGCTGTCCAGGAGGATGGTCACGGGGCCGTCATTGAGCTGCTCGATGCGCATCATGGCTCCGAAACGGCCTGTGGCCACATCGAGCCCTCTCTGCCGCAGCTGCCTGCAGAACTCTTCAAAAAGCAGGGCGGCCTCTTCCGGAGGTGCGGCGGAGGTAAAGCTGGGCCGCCGCCCCTTGCGGCAATCCCCGTAAAGGGTGAACTGGGAGATAGAGAGCACCCCGCCCGCCTTCTCTTTGAGCGACAGGTTCATCAGCCCCTTTTCATCCTCGAATATGCGCAGGCCGGCGATCTTCTCCGCCAGGTAGGCGCAGTCCGCGGCGCTGTCGCCCTGCCCCACGGCCAGGTAAACAACAAGGCCGGCGCCAATCCGGCCCGTCACCTCTTCTTCAACCATGACGCGGGCCTTCTCCACCCGCTGCACAACGGCACGCATTCAGCACCCCCCTTGATCAATTCTTGCCGTAAAGATGGCGGTGCACGCTGTAGATATCCTTCACCCTCTTGATCCGGTTCATGATCTTCTCCAGCTGGTTCCGGTCCTTGACATTTATGGTCAGGTGTATCATGGCCGTGTGATCGGGTTCGGTGCGCCCGTTCACCGCGGTGATCTGCACCCGGCTTTCGTTTACCGCCGCCATGACATCGGCCAGCAGATTGTTCCGGTCATTGGCCTGCACTTCTATGGCCACCTGGTAGGATCGATCCGCCTGCTCTTCCCAGTCCGCCTCCAGCAGGCGGCCGCTCGCTGATTGGAATTGAACCAGATTGGGACAATCGCGGCGGTGTATGGAGACGCCCCGCCCCCGCGTGACCAGGCCGGCAATGGCATCGCCGGGCACTGGGTTGCAGCAGCGGGCAATGCGCACCAAAAGATTGTCCACCCCTTCTATGATCACCCCCGGCGCCGAACCGGGCGCGCGCCGCTCCGGTCTGATCTCCGGCAGAGGCTCCTCCTTGACGCCGTACTTGCGGCGGTACTCCTCGCGCAGTCTCCCGATAACCTGCTGCGGGGTGATCCCACCGTAGCCCAGCGCGGCGTAGAGGTCCTCCGGAGAAAGCATGTTGAATTTCTTGGCCACCTCTTCAACGAGATCGCTTTTCAGCAGCAGGCGCAGATCAAAATCGAGGCGGCGGTTTTCACGCTCCAGCGTCTCGCGCCCCTTTTCGATATTCTCCTCCCGCCGCTCACGCTTGAACCAGCCGCGAATCTTGTTTTTCGCCTGGGCGCTCTTCACCATGTTGAGCCAGTCGCGGCTGGGGGAGCCCTGCTTTGAAGTAATGATCTCGACCATGTCCCCCGTTTTCAGCACATGATCCAGGGGCACCAGCCTTCCGTTCACCCGGGAGCCGGTGCAGCGGTTCCCGATATCGGTGTGGATCTTGTAGGCAAAATCCAGGGGAATGGAGCCTGCGGGAAGATCGATCACATCGCCGCGGGGGGTGAAGAGAAAGACCTCATCACTGAAAAGATCCATCTTCAAATTTTCGATGAACTCGCGGGCATCGCGGTAATCCTGCTGCCATTCCAGAAGCTGGCGCAGCCAGGCCAGTTTCTTGTCAAACTCACCCTCATCGGTGAGTTTCTCCTTGTAACGCCAGTGCGCGGCAATGCCGTATTCGGCGGTGCGGTGCATTTCCCAGGTGCGGATCTGCACCTCCACCAGTTCATTCTCGGCCACCACCACCGTGGTATGCAGCGACTGGTACATGTTCGGCTTGGGCATGGCAATATAATCCTTGAACCGTCCCGGGATGGGCTTCCACAGGGCATGAACCGTACCCAGGGCGCCGTAGCAATCCTTCACCGAATTTACGATTACCCGGATGGCGGTCAGATCATATATTTCGTTCAAATCCTTGTCCTGCTCTTTCATCTTGTGGTAGATGCTGTAAAGATGCTTGGGGCGTCCCTGAATCTCCGCAGTGACCCCCAGGGCTTCCAGCCTTTTCAGAAGTATCTTGATCAGGCGGCTGATGAACTGCTCCCGCTCCCGCCTTTTCTTGGCCAGCTTGTCGGCGAGGCGGTAATAGTCGGCGGACTGCATGTAGCGAAAGGCATTGTCTTCGAGCTCCCACTTGATCTTGTAGATGCCCAGGCGGTGGGCCAGCGGGGCGTAGATCTCCATTGTCTCCCTGGCGATCTCCTGCTGTTTGCTGGTTTTGAGATAACGGAGGGTGCGCAGATTGTGGGTCCGGTCCGCCAGTTTGATCAGTACGACGCGAATATCTTCAGCCATGGCAATAAACATTTTCCGCAGCGTCTCCGCCTGCTGCTCCTCCTTGGAGGAGAAGTCCAGGCGGCTTAACTTGGTCACGCCGTCCACGAGCGAAGCAATCTCTTCTCCAAAGGTATCCTCTATCTCCGGCAGCGTCACCGCTGTATCCTCGACCACATCGTGCAGCAGCCCGGCAATGATGGTGGTGAGATCCAGCCCCAGTTCGGCCAGGATCATGGCTACACCCAGGGGATGGGTGATAAAGGATTCCCCCGATTCGCGGCGCTGCCCGGTATGGGCCCGGTAGGCAAAGGCATAGGCCTTCTCCACCAGCGCCCAATCCTCATCGGTGGGGTAGTGGCGCGCCAGCAGCTTTCTCAGCTCGCCCAGTTTTCTCTCTTTTACCGCCATCCTGTTCACATGCCATCTTTCATCATATATGAATGGGCCATAAGCCTGGACACCGGCCGATCCCGCCTGTTCGGGGTGCACCGGCGTCAGGGCCGCGCTGCACATCCCTTTGGATCAGCCCTTCAGCAGTTCATCCCAGCAGGCCGCCAGTTCTTCCGCCGAAGCGCTGAGGAGTCTTTCCTGGTAATGTTCACAGCTTTCCCGCAGTTCCAGGAATCTCCGGAAGGAGGGTGAAGCGTCAAACAAAGACGCCAGGGCGGAATACTCCTCCGGCGGGGAGGGCCTGTCGTCCCGGCAAAGCCCCGCTTCCCTGTAGA
>JAPXLS010000018.1:0-19313 GCA_033809435.1 Bacillota bacterium | reverse complement strand
GAATATGCAGTACCGGCGGTTTCGCAGCGCCGCAGCCCGCCGGAAAAAGCGGCGCCAGCAGTACGGCCGCCAGCAGCACCTTTCCATGTACCCTTTTTCCACTAATCATCTTTCCCTCCAAAGGGCTAAAATTCCGGCTGTTCCTTTATTCCAGGGGGCAACAGGGCTGCTCCCCCGTATTCCACAGGCTGATCAGAGCGTGCAGATCGGGAGAACCGCTCAAAGCAAGGAGGGCGCAAAGGCCGCCCTCAACAGGCCAGGCAATGCCCGAACGCCCGCCGGCCTCGAATTCGAGGATGCCGCCGCAATGCCCGCGGACTGCCGCTTCTTCATCCAGTATCTCGATCTCCGACCCCAGCTGGCAGCCGATCTCGGCAATGAACAACGGCAAATCTGTAGAAGGGAAGGAAGGTGCGCTGATCCAGAGCAGGCTCTCGCTTCCCCTGCGGTACAGCGCGGCAGGAAAGTGATCCACTGCTTGAAAATAATCCCCTTCATCCATATTTACAGGGATAAAACCGCCGCAAAGCACCGCTGAAGAGCCCGCATTCAGGGACATATCCTCCGCAGCTTTCCCCTCCTCCGCCCCGGCCTGTTTGCAATCTCTCCCCAAAAAGCCCGGCAGGGGCAGAATCCCGGACCCCCCAAGAGCCAGTCCACCGGCCAGAACAACAAGCAGGAGCGCAGCTGCTACAACAAAGCGGCGCATGGGGTGCAGCCGCATAAAAGCGGCACCCCTGTTTTTCCCCTCCCGGTGAAGCCCGGTCCGGATGCGTGCCCAGGCCGGTTCCGGTGAGGAAAGAGGTGCGCTCTCCAGCTCCCGCCGGAGCGCTTCCCGGATGATACTCTCGCCTTCGCCATATCTTTCAGCAGAATTCATGCATCCTCACCGCCTCCCCTGTCTAGTTGACAAACAGGATCCCCTTCCGGTTCCAGGAGCCGGGACAGTTTTCTGCGGGCCCGGAAAAGACGCGACTTGACAGTGCCGGGGCGGATCTTGAGCAGCCCGGCTATTTCGGTCAGCTTGAGATCGTAAAAATATTGCATGATCACCACCTGGTACTGCTCCGGGGGCAGGGTGCGCAGCGCCGCTCGAACCCGGTCAATCTCCGCCTCACGGATAACCTGATCCTCGGTACTGCAGCAGATATCTCCCGCCGAAGCACCCGGGAGTTCTGCCGGATTGCCGGAATAACATAACCGCTTCTCCCGCCTCAGATGGTTCCGGGCCAGGTTCGTGGCAATGGCCGCCAGCCAGGCCCCAAATTTCTCCCTTTCCCGCAATTGGGTGATATTCTGGAAAGCCCTGATAAAAGCATCCTGGGTGATATCCTCGGCGCTCTCCCGGTGGCGCAGGATTGCGTAGACCGCGGCATAGGTGCACCTGTAGAAAAGATCGAACAGTTCCCGGCGCGAAGCATCATCATTTTGCCCCGCCAGTTCCGCCACGCGTTCTCTGTCCAACAGGCCCCCTCCTTGCGCGGTGCTTTTATGCCAGCCGCGATTAACCTCTCTAGATATTCGCGCCGGGGTGCACTTTTCCCTGCGGCGCCTTTCCCCGCAACTGCTGTTTTTCCATCCGCTATTTTGCTTCATGGAGCAGGCGCATGGTATAATTCTAGGGCAACCAACACTCGCGGCAGGGGATGAATTCTTATGCGAAAAGTGTATCTGGCCGGTTTGGTTTTGCTGCTCATTGCGGTATTTATAGGGGGCATCTATGCCGGATTCATTCGTTCGGGCGCCAGGGAGCCCGGCGACGTCGATCCGCCCGGCGAGGAGAAGGGTGAGCCCGGCGCTCCCCCGGCACCCGATATCCGAAAGGCCGTCATCGTCTCCGTGGGGACCACCTATCCCCACAAGCCGCAGCTGCAGCAGGCCCACCTGGGCGGCGGCAAATATGATTTTACCCCCAGCTTTGAAATTATCGCACCCCTGGTCCGGGAGGCGGACCTGGCCATAGCCACCCTGGAAGCGGCCCAGGCCGGCGTGGAGGAAGGCATTACCAGCTTCCCCATGTTCAATTCACCCATCGAACTCTCCGAAGCTTTCAAGGGGGCCGGCTTTAATATTTTGAACACGGCCAACAATCACATCATGGACCGCGGGTACAGCGGGCTGATGAAAACACTGGACAGCGTGCGGGCCCTGGGCCTGAAAACATTCGGCACCGCCAGGAGCTGGGAGGAGCGGAATGAACCCTTTATCGAGGATATCAATGGAATAAAGGTAGGCTTTATCTCCTACACTTACAACATCAACGGAGTAGCCATTCCCGAGGGCCATGAGTACGCCATCAACTATATTCGAGATTTCCATACCCTGGAACCGATCAAGGCAGATATGAAAAAAGTGCGCGGTGCCGGGGCGGATCTGGTGGCCCTGTACCTGCACATGGGTGAGGAGTACCAGCATGAACCGACGCCCTATCAGAGGGAGATGGTGCGGGAACTTACCGCTGCGGGAGCAGATCTGATCATCGGCACCCATTCCCATGTGCCCCAGCCGCTGGAATGGGTCAGCGTGGATCTGCCCGACGGCACCACCCGCAGGTCGCTGGTGATCTACACCCTGGGAAACTTCTGCACCAACCAGCAGCTAACCGAGGGCATTCCCACGGATCTGGTCCGCTACGGCCTTCTCTCAGAGATCGAGCTGGGCAAGGATATGAACAGCGGTGAAACCTGGGTCGAGGATGTAAATTATGAGGTCTACATCTGCCATATCGACTGGCGACACCGGGTAATACCCCTTTCCTATATCCTGAATGCGCCGCCGGAGAAATACCATCACAGTGAAGCGCGGGTGCAGACCATCCGCAGCCAGTACGAGAAAGTTCTGCAAATAGTTGAGAAGTACGGCTTCAGCGCCGGGAAAGCAGATTTTCTGCCGCTGAAAAACGGCAGCTGAGATCGATTTTCTCGCCCCTTTTAATTTTCTTTCTGGAGATCGTCTATTTTTTGTGCGTACAGTTCGGTAAGCGAATCGGAGAACTCCTCGGAGAAGGCCTCGCTGTACACATGGCAGCTGGGCCTCTCCGGATCGGGCCGCACCAGGGCCCAGCCCTGGGGATGGTAGATCTTCAAACCGTCAATCATCTCTATCCGTTCGCTGGCCGATTCCTCCAGAAGGCGGCGCATCACCCGCCCCTTCATTGTCCAGGGGCAGGGGATCTCTTTTTCCCTGACCGTTATGGAGGGGATCTCATCGAGCAGCCCCGTCAGGGTAAGATCCTGGGAGGCCAGCAGATCGAGCAGGCAGACCAGCAGCGCCACGCCGTCGAAGGAGATCACTGCGGAAAGGGCGCTCCCCTCCCGGACCGGCTCCGGCCTCCCCCCCAGGGCCGTCTCCATGAGGCTGCGCGGGGCCGCCTTTGTCCGCAACACCCGCCCCCGGTAGCGCCGCGCCAGCTTTTCCACAACCTGCGAAACATGCGCGGGAACGGCCACGGTGCCCCCCCGGCGCTCCCGAAATACCAGCAGCGAGATGAGGGCGGTGTACAGATCGCCCTGCACCGCCTTTCCCCTTTCATCAAAAATACAGGCTTTTTCACCGCCGGGCTCGATGACTGCGCCCAGGGTGGCGCTGTTCCTGCGCACCGCTGCAGCCAACTCACTGCTGCAGTGCAGCGGCGATTCATCCGGGCATCGAACAGATTCATCGGCCAATCCAGGCGCAGTATTTATCGTGATCACGGTGCAGGAGAGTTGCTGCAGCAGCGGTATGAGGAAACGCCTCAGGTAGGGGGAGGGGTTGCCCAGCACAATGCGCAGCCCCGCCCGGGCCAGTTTTTCCAAAGAGATATTTTGCAGCAGTTCGGAGCGATATATCTCTTCCAGATTGGAAAGCCGCAGAATCTCGCCGATGCCGTCTCCGGCAGGCCTGGAGAAATCCTCCCGGAAATAGAGCTGCTCTATTTTCCGCTCATGGCTTCTCGCCAGGGGCAGCCCCTTCTCGTCAAAGAAGGTAAGCGAGATGCCATATTTTTCACCGGAATACCGTGAAATGTGAACCCCGCCGCCCGCCTTCAAATAGGTTGCCGCGCGCCGTGCCATGGGAATGAGCAGCTCCCCGGCATCGAGAACGGATACACCCGCCGAGAGCAGGCCGGCAATAAAAGCCTTGCGCAGCGTTATCGAGGGCCTGTGCCCGTCACCGCTGACCAGTACCGGCCCCTGCATGGTGGAACCGTATGCGGCGCCCAGGCGGACCACCATTTCCGGGGTAATATCCCGGTTCATCTCCCCCTGGATGCCCCGCCGCCCGAAGATGGCCCGGGAGGCTTTCCCTCCCCAGATCAGGCTGTCGCACAGGACCACACCGCTTTCAACAACCTTGGCCGGCCAGACCTTTACCCCGGGCTTGATCACCGCGGCTTCATGTATGATGCTGCCGTCGCCGACAACGGCTTCTTCATAAAGGGCGGCCCTGCTTTCCAGCTGGGCTGCGCTGCAGAGAATCCCCCCCCGCAGGGCGGCTCCCCTGCCGATATAGGCCCCTTCCCAGGTCAGACCCCTTTTCACCGAGGCGCGCTCCTCCACCCGGGTATGGGGACCCAGGACGGCGCCGTCGCAGATCCTGCTCCCCGCTTCGATCCTGCAATTTGCCCCGATATAAAGGGGCGCCTGGAGCAGAGCACGGGGATGTACCTCCACGCCCTCCTCCATCCAGATACCCTTCCTGGTCTCCCTGCCCCTGAGCCTTACCCTGACGCCCCCGGCCAGGATCTCCCGGTGCGCCCTCAGATACTCTTCCAGATCGCCGATATCGCACCAGAAACCGCCCAGCACACAGCCAAAAAGGGGCTCTTTCGCTTCCAGCAGGCGGGGAAAAAGATCCTTGCTGAAATCGAACATCCTTCCCGCTTCCACCATGGAGAGAACCTCGGGTTCCAGAATGTAGATCCCCGTGTTTACCGTATCGCTGAAAACCTCGCCCCATCCCGGCTTTTCCAGGAAACGATTGACGGCCCCGTCGGGCTCGATCATGACCACACCGTATTCCAGGGGGGTTTCCACCGATTTCAGAACCAGGGTGGCGGCGGCGCCGCGGGCGCGGTGAAAATGCACCGCCTCCGTGAGATCGAAATCGGTCAGCGCATCCCCGCTGATGACGATGAAGGTATCATCGAGCATGGAGGCGGCATTTTTAACGCTTCCCGCCGTCCCCAAAGGCTCCTCCTCGACAAAATAGTGCAGGTTCACGCCGAAGCCGGCGCCGTCGCCGAAATGATCCCTGATCTGCTCCGGCAGATACTGCAGGGTTACGGCAATATCGCGGAAGCCGTGCCTGTGCAGCAGCTCCACGCTGTACTCCATGAGCGGCCGGTTCATCACCGGCACCATGGGCTTGGGCCTGTCGCAGGTGAGCGGGCGCAGGCGCGATCCCCCGCCGCCCGCCATGATCACCGCTTTCAAAGAGCGCTCACCCCTGTCATCCTGATGTTTGCAACCATTCAACAATTACTCCTCACCCGGTGCCTGGCACCGCTGGCTTTGGCACCGCTGGCTACAATTAGTTGCACCCGGTGCCTGGCACCGAGAGCAACTAATTGTAGCGGGAGGGAGGAGAGGCGGCAGTGGATCCGGCCGCTTCCCGCTTTGGCAAAGCTGTTTCCGGATGCTCGCCTTCACGGCGCCAGCGCCCGGCCTCGGGAGAATAGACTACCTGCTGGTACATGGATTCGTACCGGCGGGCAATGGAGCCCCAGGAGTATTTTTCCTCCACATCCTGCAGGGCGCGGCGAGCCAGGCGGCGGGCCAGTTCGGGATCGCCCAGCAGGGCGCAGATCTCCCCGGCCAGAGCATCAGCACTGCCGGCGCCGACCCTGAGCCCGTTCACGCCGTGGGCCACCGTCTCGGCAAATCCACCGGTATCACCCACCACCACCGGCGTCCCCGTGGCCATGGCCTCCAGAGCCACCAGGCCAAAGGGCTCGTACAGGCTGGGAAAGACGGCAACATCGGCATGGGCATAGAGCTGGTTCCGCGTCTCCTCATCGATATAGCCGGCAAAGGTAACGTGGCGATCGATTCCCAGATGCAGGGCCAGGTGGTGCAGCTCCTCTGCATAGGGACCCCGTCCGGCGATAACTGCGCGCACATGGGGAAAGCGAGACCGAATCAGGGGCATCGCCTCGAGCAGGTGCTGCACCCCTTTTTCACGTACCAGCCTGCCGATAAAAAATAATATTTTTTCCTCCGGTGCGGCAAACTTCCGGCGTACAGCGGGATCTGGAACGGAGACCTGAAAAGCCGCCGGTCGGATCCCATTGGGGATGATCGATATCTTGTCCGGCGGCAGGTTGAAGACGCCCTCTATTTCTTCACGCATGAAACGGCTGTTGCAGATCACCCGCCAGGCCTCATAGGTCAGGGACCACTCCACCTCACCTATGTAGCGCTGCTCATCGCTGTGCAGGCCGCTGTTGCGCCCGAATTCCGTGGCATGAACGGAAGCGATGAGCGGTGTTTGGAAGATATGCTTGAGCCCCCGGCCGGCATATGCCACAAGCCAATCGTGCGCATGCACCGCATCAAAACGCTTTTTCAGACTTGAACGAACCCCCTGCTCCAGCATGGCCAGGTTCAGCTGATGGACCCAGGCAAAAAAATTGAGCGGGCGCCCGTGGTACGGCGCCACCCGGTGGACCATGACTCCCTCTACTTTCTCTTTTTCCGGAAGGTCCTCTTCCAGGGCGGTGATCACTTCCACCTCGTTGCCCTCCCGCGCCAGGGCCCGTGAGAGCTCGCCCACAACATGGGCGATTCCGCCCACAACCCTGGGAGGATACTCCCATGTAAGCATCAAGATACGCATATATTCCACTCCTGCCGCTCTGTTTTCATACAGGATTTGATCCGGGAACCTTTTTTATTATCCCCGGAATCATCATAAACTTGCCCCACATTGGACGTTGAAATTTGGAAGTAAATAGCTGGAAATACCTTTACCGGGGAGCAAAACATTTCTGTGGCGACATTTTTAAAACTGGCGGGAAACAACAAGCTAGCGGGTTAGGGCCGGCTCCTGCATGGTCTTTACCTGGAGCGAGCGCCCATCCGTCTGGAAAATCACGCTGCCCTGCAGATCGGTGCGCAGCACCGTGATTCCGGCCCTTTCCAATGCGGCCAGCGTCTCCGGCCGGGGGTGACCAAAAGAATTTTTTCCCACCGATATAACAGCATACTGCGGCTGCACCGCCCGCAGAAGCTCGGGCATCAGCTCCATGAAGCCGCCATGATGGGGAATAAGCAGCACCTGCGCACCCAGATCGGCCTTTTGCCCGAGAAGTGCGCCTGCCCCGTCGTCCTCGATATCGCCGCAGAACAGAAAATTAACCGCACCGTAGCCGATCTTGAGGATGAGCGAATTGTTGTTCAGATCGCTGTTCGTGCCGCTGAAAAGTTCCGGCGGCGGGCCCAGCGTCTCGATGAGCAGTCCGGAGGAAGAGCCCCAGCAGCAGCCGGCATCCGCCCTTTCAACAGAGATCCCCAGTGCCGCAACCCGCTCCATGAGCTCGAGGTAGTACGGCGATTCGCCTTCCGCAGGGGAAAGCAGCAGCATTTTAATGGGGATCTCCTCGACAAGGGGCAGAAAACCCCCGAAATGATCTTCATGGGGGTGGCTGATGACGGCGAGATCAATGCGGCGAATCCCCTCCCTGCGCAAATAGGGCAGAAGCACCATCTCGCCCGTATTGCCGGGATTACCTTTATGCGGAGGATCCCCGCCCCCATCAATGATGATCTTCACCCCGCGGGGCGCCTCCACCAGGGCCGCCGCTCCCTGCCCCACATCGAGAAAGGTGACCGTCAGCCCCGAAGGAGCGGCCGGAATCAGGATGAAGCCCCAGATCAGCAAAAGCGCGGCGCCCAGAAGGATAAAAAGAGTTATCTTGCGGGATAAAGGCCTTTGTATCCAGGCAGGCGGCAGCTGCGGATATTTGGACCCGGACGCAACCGGCTCCGCCCCGGAAAGGAGCGCGGTTTCTTTCTCCTGATCCCTGTGCCGGCGGCTGAGGTAAAACAGGGCAACGGCAGCTGCAATTGACCCGTAAATCAGCACAAGGGCCACCGCTCCCGGAGGGTAAACAGGGCGGTAGAACAGCGGGTGGCGGGACAGTGCGGTAACAATCAGCACCAGCTCCAGCAGCAGGCGGCAGGGCAAAAGAATGAGCAAAGCGGCCGCGGGCCAGATCAGCCCGGCAAGGGCACCGCCCAGCCCCAGCGCCACCAGCGGCGACATGAGCGGCAGCAGGATAATATTGAACAGTAGAGCCCCCACCGGTATATGATGGAAATAGTAGGCACAAAGCGGCAGGACGCCGATCTGCGCTGCCAGCGTCACCGTCAGAAGGGGGCGGATAAACTTGGGCAGCTTCAGCTTCAGGGCTGCCGCGGCCAGCGGCGGCTGCAGGTAGATGATGGAGAGGGTGGCGACATAGGAAAGCTGGAACCCGATGGAAAACAGATGGAGGGGATTCAGCACCAGGGTGATCAGGGCGGCCAGGGCCACCGCCGTGGGCAGGTCCCGATCCCGCTCCAGCAGAAGAGCACCCAGGGTAAATGAGATCATGATTGCCGCCCGCAGCGCCGAGGGCCGCATCCCTGTAAGGTAGGCATAGGCGAATACAAGAACAATAGCCATGAACAGCGGCAGTTTCCCCCGCAGACCCAGCAGCCGCCACAACCCCAGGATGAGCGCGGCCACCAGTCCCACGTGCAGCCCCGAAACTGCAAGCAAGTGCCCCACGCCGCTCGATCTGAAGTTTTCCTGCACCTCTACGGGCAAACGGCTGCGCTGCCCGAAAAGGATCCCTGTCAACAGCCCCGCCGCCGGCGAAGGCAGATTTCTATCAATGACATCAACCAAGCGGCTGCGCAGGTCCAGAGCCGCTGCAGGCAACCGCCCGGTGTCGCCGTCGCCCAGAGAGCTGATCTGGAGCGCTTTGGGGTAGAGCAGCCCGTCGATACCCTGCGAACGCAGGTAGAAAGCATAGTCAAAGCCGCCGGGCACTCGCCGCCCCGGAGGTTCGACGATGGTCCCGCGCAGACGCAGCCTTTCGCCGTAGCGGTAGAACTCCTGCTCGCCGCCGTAGATCTTGACCAGGACTTTGCCGGCAACATGGCGGCGCCCCTCCGGCAGCTCCACCCGGTCCGCCTGCAGCACATAGGCGCTGTGATCATCATAAAACAGCGGTTCTTCTGTAACCGTCCCCTCGACATAAATGGGACGATCGCCATAATCGAGCAGCCCCCCGCCGGCGCTTTGCGGGTAGAAAGCCACAAAAAAGGCGCCCGCCCCGGCAGCCGCCGCCATCAAAAACAAAAACGCCGCAAAGAGACCGAGGCGCTTCTTCCAGAGAGCCCAGATTACCGCGATGAGCAGCAGCCCCGGCAGCAGCAACGCCCACAGCGGCGCCTCCAGCCAGAGCCGCCCCAGGGCAACGCCGGAGATATAGCAAAGGCTGAGGACCATGACGGGCCGAGACTCGATACCCAACAGGGTCACCTCTCCCCAAAAGTTTCTGGGTTCGGCGAAATGCGAGTCAGGATTTCACGTTGATAAGGGTCATCCATTGCACAACGGGGTCATCCTAATATTAAACTATCAAATATGAACCAATATGTCAATTTTTAGGGATTGTCAAGTTTCTAAGTACATAATCATTTGTATAGGTAACAAGGGGGAAGCAAAAATTACGTCCCTTTGCTTCCCCTTTGCTTCCTGGTCATTCCTCAAGCCGGAACAGCCCTTCCACCGGTGTCTTCAGCAGGCGGGCCAGTTTCATCGCCAGGACCAGGGTGGGGTTGTACTTGTCGTTTTCGATGGCATTGATGGTCTGGCGCGTCACTCCGGCCTTCCTGGCCAGATCCTCCTGCCGCCATCCCCGTTCGGTGCGCAGTTCCCTGATTTTATTCTTCATCCCGGCCGCCACCCACTCTTCTGGTGAGAACAAAGTGCGCCACCCAAAAAACAAGGGTCTGCGTGATCAGAACAAAGAAGGCCCAGCCCGCACCACCAGTGGTAACCGTATCATAGACTGTCAGGGCGAAGAGCGCCAAAGCCGAATAGAGAGCAGACCAGCGCAGGGACTTTAGGGCGATCTCCAGTTCCATTTCGTCCGAACGGCGAAAACCAAGTTTCTCGAAAAACCCTTTCATCGCAGCACCCTCCTGATATAATGATGTCAAATCCTTTTGACACCATTATAGCAAGGGTCTTCCCGGATGTCAAGACTATTTTACATATTCGTGTGTTTAAAGCAGGGGAAGCAAGGGTAGAAGCAAGGGGACGTTCTTTTTGCTTCTAACATTGCAGTTTGCTTAACGGGGTCCTGGTCTATTGGTCTGAGTCAACTGCTTATCCATGTGCCGCCTGCCGTAAACAATGCGGTTTGCAGCCACGGTATATCGCTGCGCGGCTGCTCAGTTCATGATAGCTTAGGGCCTATGACGATTCAGATAAAGTAAAATACAAAGTGCCACAATAATAAGTATAAATGCAATGGCTGCCACATTTTTATCATTTACTTTTACTCTGCCTTCAGCAGGTCCATTGCCTCGTTCCATTTCGTGCTGTCAGAGCGAGCAATGATAGCGCCTTCCCTGGCCGATATTTCGGTGCCGTCATAGAGTTTTTTTAAAAAAACAATGTATTCATCTCCTGCAACCAGTTCCCGATTGACAAATATTGTATTTGGTAGGGGAACCTCCTGTTCGTGCTTGTAGCATTCTTTTATTCCTAGAACAGGGCATCGCCACACATATTTGTTACACTTCTCAATTTCTTTAAAAACTACCTTCACGATCAGATCGGAATCTGCCTCCATTGCCCTGACGTCCGGGTACTCATCTACTACCTCGGGCAGCTGTCTGGTCTTTAAGATGCCTGGCGATTTAATTATGCACTGGGCCGGTTTATTGATGAATTGATCATCATAAATCACCGGAAACATCTGTTTATCAACAATGTATTCCAGAGAAATGGAACCGTCATCCTCTATTTTAAAAATGGCCTGAGTGTATATCGGGCTGATACAGGGGTACGGATATACAGCCATCTCATCTACCGTGGCAAAAACATAATACTCATCTCCAATTTGATGTGGCGTGGAGGAGAGAAGACGAATTTCGCGATCAGTGAATTCTCCTTTGTACACTTCAGTTACAGTATAAATCTCATACCAGCAGAAAGGATCTTCAAAAGCATCTGTGCGGGATATAATTCCCTTAAAAATGTAATCCGCGTCTGCCGTCATCTGGTCAATTGTTTTATAGATCGTTGCATCTTCCCTGTAACTTGCATTTAAAGAAATCCCGGAATTGGGATTAATCACCTCCCTGTTTTCGCTGTTGTTGAGACTTTCACTGCATCCGGCCAGGAAAATCAAGAAAACAAAAAGTACGATGAAACAAATACCCTTCGATTTCACGTTTTTCACTCCTCTACCCTTATTTCCTGTTAGTGAGTCATGGGGACGGAGGATTTGAGTCATTGAGTCATGGGGACGGAGGATTTGACTCATCCCAGTTATCTCCATAATGCAAGGCTCAAGTGGCTTCACCAGCACTGATTTGGCGACCCGCGGTCGAGAGCGGGCGAGCGATGCTCGCCCCTAGGGTTTGGCGCATTGATGCGCAATCAGTGCCGTGCAACGGGCCGGGAGTAAATCCGTCCCATGTCCCAAAGGCGAAAGCGCGGGGCTTAACGGGATACTGTGGTATCGGTCTGGTTCGGTTACACCTCTATGTCCTGCCTGCCGTATATGTTGCGGATTGCAGACAGGGTATCTTGCTGCGCAGCTACAACTTTTCTATTTCTGCCCTGGACAGACCGGTGTAATTAACGATCTTGACGATATCTTCACCTTCCGATAGCATCAGTCTTGCAAAGTTGATTTTTGCTTCTTCCAGGCCCTCTGCCCTGCCCTCTTCCAAACCTTCAGCCTTGCCCTCTTCAAAACCTTCAGCCTTACCCTCAGCTAAACCTTCAACCTTACCCTCAGCTAAACCCTCAGCCTTGCCTTTTTGATGAGCTGAGTGAAGGCGGGTGAGCTGATCATGGATCTCCGCTTGCCTGGCTTCATAGATCATTCTCGCTTTTTCATCCTGGCTGATGATCTGCAACAGGTCATAGGCGCTTTTGATGTCCTTGTTTTTTTGAGCCGGCACTTCCATCACCCCCTTCGATTTCCCTTCGATAAAGGTCATCCATTGCACAACGGGGTCATCCTGGGCAAGAGGGATCCCTTCATCAAACAGTTTGGGCAGCTCCATGAAATGGACTTCCAGCATATCGGTCAGGGTATGCTCAGCTTCCGCTTCTTAGGCAACAGGTATAGCGGCGTGCAGACAAAGTCGACGATGTTGATGGGTGTACATTGTTTATAATTTCCAGGTCAGCCAGCTCGCCGGGCGGCAGCTTCAGGACGGAACCAAGGAAAGCAGCCAGTATATGTTTGTTCTTTTCATCACCGAAGATCAGTTTGAAGACAAAATCCACCTTCGGGGAATCAGATCATGGCCATCGGTTCTCTGCTCCGTCATCCCATCAACTCCTGACCCTATCCGATTGATCCAATTATATCATGCCGAAGCTTTCGGCTTCAACAGGGATATCGCGCGTCGTTACATGGGCATTTTGCAGGGGCTTTCGAATAAAGATCACCGCCTGTAGTTGCGCCCGGTGCCTGGCACCGGGCGCAACTTAATCATGACTGCGTCAGCTGCCTGGGCAGCCCTTGTGGCCGTGTTTCGATGTAAACGAAAGGCCCTGATCCGCATATTTTTTAAACATTTTCCAACTACCATGGTGAATGTCCCCGGTAACTTCAAGAAATACAAGCGCTCTGCTTTTAAGAATTACATTATAATGGGTGAGGCAAAGATGTCATGAGTGTGCGCATGCAGATATATCTTACCAGGGAACTTTATCGCGGGTTAAAGGACATATCCCGACACCAAAGATTCTTTTCTCTTGAAGAAATACTCCCCCTGCCAGTTGGCACAAAATATTACTGAGGATAACTGAATCTGTTGGATAATTGCGGGTAAATCCACCAGCCTGCTTCCTTGCATGTATCTTTACCATAGCGATGGTTTGGGATACAATTGCTTGGATGAAACAAATTTTGCGTAACCAGTAATTAGCAATACAGAGGGGGAGTAGGAATGAAAAAAGGAGCAATAATTGTCCTTGGAACAGTAATTGTGTTACTGTTGGCAGCCCTGTCGCTGATAGGCATTTATAACAACCTGGTCAACCTTGACGAACAGGTCAACAACAACTGGAGCCAGGTCGAGAATCAACTGCAGCGCCGCCTTGATCTGATCCCCAACCTCGTGGAAACGGTGAAAGGCTACGCCGCACATGAAGAAGAGGTTTTCGAAAGCGTCAGCTCAGCCCGCGCAAAACTGGCCGGCGCGCTGGCCGATCCCGAAGCCGCCGCCGCTGCCGAGCAGGAGTTGTCCGGGGCCCTGTCCCGGCTGCTGATGATTGTCGAAAACTACCCCAACTTGAAGGCGGACGTCAATTTCCGCCAGCTGCAGGACGAACTGGCCGGCACGGAAAACCGCATCGCAGTGGCGCGGATGGACTACAACACCTCGGTAAAAGTGATCAACGCCGCAGTGCGCCGCTTTCCAACGGCGGTTTTAGCCCGGCTCTTCGGATTCAGCGCCAGGGACTACTTCGAGGCGGACGAGGACGCCCATACTGTTCCAAAGGTTGATTTTAATAATTAGGCAGGATTCCTGTTCAACGCAGGTTTTAAGATGAGTTAAAATCACCGTCTCCATGACTCTCCCATGACTCTTTCCCAAGGGGGTTAATATGAGACAGACATCCAGGATAGGCGGCATAGTTGTACTGATTGCACTCGCCCTGCTATTATTGTTCGCCCCGGCCCGGGTCGAAGCGGCGCCACAGGTACCGCAGGCGCCGGAGCGGGCGGTATACGTGAACGACTTCGCCGGCCTTCTCGATGCCGGGACTCTGGCGGAACTTTCGGACATTGGAGCAACACTGGAAAAGGAAACCGGAGCCGAGCTGGTTCTGGTGACGGTGGAAAGCCTGGGCGGCGCAACCATCGAGGATTATGCCCTGGCGCTTTTCCGCGGCTGGGGGTTGGGCAAGAAAGATAAAAACAACGGCGTGCTCCTTCTGGTGGACCGGGAAAGGCTGCAGGCCGGCCTCAGCGGCAAGGTGCGCATCGAGGTGGGTTACGGTCTGGAAGGGGCCATCCCCGACGGAAAAGCGGGGTCTATTCTTGACTATTACGTGATTCCTGAATGGGAGAACGGCGACTACGCCGGAGGCATCAGGT
Organism: Bacillota bacterium; assembly: GCA_033809435.1. Lineage (GTDB taxonomy): Bacteria > Bacillota > Dethiobacteria > DTU022 > DTU022 > JAAZIN01. The sequence continues at coordinate 4,984 of JAPXLS010000018.1, read as the reverse complement.
TGGGCTACCTGGCCCTGGCGTCAGTGGTGGCCCGGGAGTACGGAGTCAGCCTGGAAGAAGCCCTGGCACCCCTCGAGGATTACCGGCCGCCGCATCCCTTGAAAAAGGAGCTGGGCCGGCTTGGACTGATAGCCGTAGCTTTTTTGCTTTTCTTTTTCCTTTTCATACCCTTTGTTTCCAGGTTTTTGGGGCGCGGCGGTCCTTCCTCCGGAGGGGGATTCTTCCCCGGTGATTTTGGAGGAGGCGGTTTCGGCGGGGGGGGAGGCTTCAGCGGGGGCGGCGGTTTCGGCGGCGGCTCCTCGGGCGGGGGCGGCGCCAGCCGCTGATCCTCCCGGGGAAACCGCCAGGCAGGAAAAGGGCGCGGAATTGCGAAAATGGCACAGATCCGGCAAATCAAATGCAGGGGGATGAAAATATGCTCAAGCAGGTCCCGGTCAAAAACCCGGACGTGGTCTGGCGTGATCTGGAGGGCGAGGGGGTGCTGCTCAACCCCGTTGACGGCAAATATTTCGGACTCAATGCGGTGGGCCTTTCGGTATGGGACAAGATGGACGGCAAAAGCAGCCTGGACGAGATAGCTGCCCGGCTACTGGAAGAGTACAATGTCGAACGCCCGGTGCTGGAAAGCGATATCAAGGAGCTGGCCGGCCGGATGGCTGACTGCGGGCTGATCACACTTACGAATCAAGGAGCGGGCTGAACAAGGAGTGTGCTGCTGGAGAGGTTTTGAACTGCCGCGCGACCTGGGCCTTCTGGCCGGCTCATTTTTGCTCCTGGCCTGGTACTCCTTCCGCCTGAAGCATCTTCCCTACAGGGAGATCCTGACGGATATCGCCGGCTTGAGGGGGCCGGGAGAGGGGCACCCTTTGGGGGCCTCCGGCGATGGGAACCGCGAAGTCCTGGAAAAAACCTGTCGCGCCTTGAATTTTTACCTGCGATATATCTATCGCAGCAACAGGCCCTGCCTGCGCCGGACTGCGGTCCTTTACCACCGCTGCCGCCGCCTCGGTTTGGAAGCCAGGGCGGTGGTGGGTGTGTGCAGGGAAAAGGGGGAGCTGCTCAGCCATGCCTGGCTGCTCCTGGAAGGCGCGCCCTTTCAGGAAAACCCCGCAGCACTTGCCCGTTACCGCTCCATCATGGAGGGATGATCCATTGTCCATGCAAAGAGATCTGCCCGGGCTGCGGCTCAGGCTCCACCGCACCGATATCGAGATTGCCTCGAACAGCCCGCGCCGCCTGGCCTCCCTGGAGAGCTACCTCTGCCTGCCCGGGGGAGAAAGTACAGGAGCTGCGGGGATTTACCTGGAGCTGCTGGACATTGAAGAAGGGGAGGCCCAAGGGTGGATCCCCCTGCCCGATGACAGGTACAGGCGTTTTCGCTGGAAGCTCCTAGTGGATCGGGAAATACCTTACGAACTCTTCGTGCGTGATGCAGTGCGGTGGATCAACCTGCCCGGTCTGGGAAGAAGCTGCCTGGACAGCAGCCGGGGGAGCGGCCGGGCGCTCTTCTACACCGATGCCGGGAGAGACCCCTTTTACGCAAATCTTTTCTTCGGATCCAACGCGCTGAGCAGGCTGCTGCAGAAAGAGGGGTTTTGTTCGATCCATGCCTCCTGTGTCCAACTGGGTTCGCAGGGAGTCCTCTTTACCGGCCCCAGCGGCAGCGGTAAATCCACCGCGGCCCTGGCCCTGGCCAGGCGGGGGCATCGCCTCCTGAGCGATGAATCGATCCTGCTCCTGCAGGAAAAGGGCAGCTTCCTCTGTTTTACCCTCACCGATATGGTCAAGCTCGAAAAGGAGAACCTGTCCCGGTTTTTCCCCGAGCTGCTTCCGGAAAAGCCCTATGCCGAGGTAAACGGGGAGCGCTACTACAAAGCCTCGGCCACAGCAGGGCTGCGGCACGCCCCCACCGCCGCAGCGAAATTCCTGATGACCCTCGTCAAAACGGGAGAGCGCCGCAGTTCCCTGGAGCGAATCAATCCCTCCCGCGCCGTGGCCGACCTTTTCCCCGTCACCATGGGCGGCTTTGAGCCGGAGAACGCGGTTTACAAGTTCGATTTCCTGCTGCGCTTTCTGCAGCAGGTTCGCTGTTACCGGATCCATTTCGGTACCGACATGGACTGCTTTGCAAAGCTGGTGGAAGGGATCGTGAACGGTGAAAATATGGACTAAAGCCCTGCCTTTGTTTTTCCGGATCAAAAGAAAGCTGTTCCGGCCCCGGGTGCTGCGTAAAATCGTCGCCGCTGAGGGGGGAAAGCCAAGATTGCGCCGGAACCTGTCCGAAGGGGCCGGCGCTGCTCCGGCAGAAGTCTACCGGCTCAGCGCTGCCGCCGGCCTGGAGCCTGCCCTGAAAGAGCTGGAAGGGCTGCTGCAGGAAAAATACGCCCCCCTCTTTTCGGGCAAAAAGGTACTTCTGAAATATAACCTGAATACAGCAGATCCATACCCCGCCTCCGTCTGCCCCGCAATGCTGCGCGCCCTGGCAGGCCTTTTGCTGCGCCTGGGGGCGCGGGAGGTGGTGGCCGGCGACTGCTCGGGCATACCGGCTCTTCCGACGAGGCGGCAGGTGAAAAAGGCGGGATTGCGGGAGGCGCTGGCGGACAGGGCCCGGCTGATCTGCTTTGATGACGGGCCCTGGGTAAGGGTGCCGCTAGCGGGAAGGCACTTGACCCGGGTGACCCTACCCCGGGCGGCCCTGGAGGCGGAATGCATCGTTGCCCTGGCCAATTTGAAAACCCATTCGCTGGCGCTCTTTACCGGTGCGCTCAAGCTGGCGGTGGGCTTCATGCACCCCCTGGAGAGGTACTCCCTGCATCGGGATCATCTGCAGGAGAAGGTTGCCGAGATCGGAATGGCGGTGCAGCCGGACCTGGTGATCATGGATGCGCGGACCGTTTTCATCACCGGTGGGCCTGCCGAGGGCAGGGCTGCCGCAGGAGAGACGATCCTGGTGGGAGATAACGCCCTGGCCGTGGATGTGGAGGGCTACCGGTTGTTGTACCGTTTGAAAAAGGAGCACCGCTGCCTGGAGGGTTTCAAGGAGGATCCCTTCACGGCGGCGCAGCTAGCCAGCGCCCGCGATCTGGGGATCTGGGGGAAGCCCTGGAGAGGCTGCCGGATTATAGAACGATAAGAAGGGCACTGCACTTTTGCGATGATTGTGCCCGGCAGCTGTTCTCAGGTAAATACCGCCGCCCTGAAGCTCTTATCTGAAAGGCAGCAGTAGCGAAAGAGGGAAAGAGGAGGCGACAGGCTGTGAAAGTTTTGCTCATCTACCCCCTGCCGCGCATGGCGGACAGGCCCGGGCCTCACTGGATCCCGCTGGGGCTCTCCTATATTGCCGCCGCCCTGCGCCGGGCGGGACATACAGTTTCCATCTATGACCGCTTTGCCGCCGCCGCCCTTCTAGGCCCGCACAGGGACAGGATCAATGCCGCTATGCTGGAGAGGCTGCGCAGCTTCAAACCCGATCTGGTCGGGTTCAATACCGTCTCCCCCCTGATCCACGATACGGCCGACTGCGCCGCCCTGATACGAAATATATTTGCCGGACCGCTGCTGGCGGGGGGGCATCATGCCACGGCACTGCCGGAGCTGACGCTGGGAAGGATCCCCCAGCTGGACGGTGTGGTGCAGGGTGAAGGCGAGCCGGCCATGGTCCGTCTGGCCGGCGGTGAAGATCCGGCGCAGGTGCCGGGAGTCTGGTGGAAAACAAACGACAGGTTGGCCGGTTCCGCCCCGCAGCAAATCGCCGATCTGGACAGCCTGCCCCACCCCGCCTTCGATCTCCTGGAAATGGCTTTTTATACCCGGCGGGGGAGAAATGCCATCAAGGGTCACCACCTTTCCACGGCGGCGCTGATCACCTCCCGGGGCTGCACCAGGCGCTGCACCTTTTGCAGCGAACACCTCACTTACGGGCAGGGGCTGCGCCGGCACAGCCCGGAATACGTGCTGGAGATGATCCGCCGCCTTGCAGCCGATTACCCCGTTGAAGCAATCTACTTTCATGACAATGATTTCCTGGCCGACAGGGAAAGGGCCCGGGCCATATGCGAGCAGATGATCGACGCGGGCCTGCACCGGAGGGTAAAGTTTTCCATCCAGACCCGGGTCAACAGGATCGACCTGGAAATACTGGGTCTGTTGAAAAGGGCCGGCTGCACCCTGGTGGAGATGGGCCTGGAGACCGCCTCCCAGGCGGAGCTGGACAGCGTCCATAAAGGAACCACGGTGGAGCTGAACGAGCGCGCCCTGGCCATGTGCCGCCGGGCCGGACTGGCGGCACACGGCTACATGCTGACGGGCTTCGAGGGAGAGACCGCAGCGGACCTGGAGGCGCGGTGGAGATGGCTCAAGGAGCGCCCCGGCGCTTTCAGCTTCACCATGGGCCTGCTCCAGCTCTACCCCGGCACGCGGCTGTACCGGGAAAGGGGGGGTGGTTTCTTTGAAAAGAACAACTGGACCGCGGAGGCAATCAGCGCCTATTACCGGAAGGATCATCTCTCGGCTGTGACCGAAGAGGAGCGCGAGGCTTGGATGAAACAGAAGATCCTACCCCTGCAGAGAAAGCGGAACAGGGCCGCCCTCCTGCACCGCAACAGGCTCCCGGCCCTGGCCCGTATCATGGCGGACAGGATTGCCCGCATGCGGCGCCGCCGGGGCAGCTAAAAATATATTGACAAGGCTGCCGGGATATGCTAATTATTAGCTGAATAAGGTAAAGAAAAGCAGGCTGCAGTTTTGCACCGGGTATTGAAACAATATCTGTACAAGGAGGCGAAACCCGTGAAAAAGGAGTACGAGAAGCCCGAACTGATCCTGTACGGCGATCTTAACGAGCTGAGCGGGGGCAGTGTGTCTGGAGTATGAAGTTGAAACCAAAAGGGCCAAACCGGCAATAAATTCTGAAGCAATTTTATTAGGACATGGAAGTGTTTACAAGGAGGCGAAACCCGTGAAAAAGGAGTACGAGAAGCCCGAA
>JAPXLS010000017.1:0-19562 GCA_033809435.1 Bacillota bacterium | reverse complement strand
GAACGCAGCCGGGCCGGGCATGCCCGGCCCCTGCAACCGGCATGCGCACGGAGTTGTAGAGGCGGCCCTTGGGGCCGCCCAATGCATGATGGAAAAATAAGAAAGCAGCATGTACAGCATATTACCAGCCCCAAAACCCGTCAGCCGAAAAGATGCAAATGCCAATTCAGGGCCGGAAAGGTCCAACTGTACAGGGGTTCGGGTACAAATATCTGCTGCACAAACCGGGCCCGTTAAATGCATTGTTTGGATGGCCTGCGGAGTGAATCCGGGGCTGCCCTTTTGGGACAGCCCCGCTGCTTGCAAAGCAGTTCAAGCGAAGAATCCAAGCTTTTTCAGCAATTCGCGGATAAGGACCAGCAGCCTCCTTAAAAGCGTAGCCGGGGGCCCTTCCGTTCCCGGCGGATCGGGTTGATCGGGCCCGGGCTCGGGCAAAGGTTCAGGCAGAGGGTCGGGTATTTCCGGCGGAGCGGGCGGCGGTACTTGGGGCGGTTCAAGAGGGTCCGGTATTTCGACGGGCGGCGGCTCGACGACGGGCGGCATTGGCGTCTCCAGCAAGCCGTCCAGATAATCGTGCACAATGCTTGTGCCGTAATCTGCACCGACAGCCCACCTGCCGCCCAGCTCCTCGACAAAACGTATCCGCCCCGCCCAGGGCTGTGCCAGAACGATCCAGTAGCGCCCATGGGGCACTCCTGCAGGCTCCAAGCCCACATAAGCGCACATATGGTTGAAGTGGGCTCTGACCCCTTCACGGGGCGTGGCAAAAGTCTCGAAATCGGCAGTGCTGTCCCCTTTGGGACTGCGCACCTTGATCCCGGCCCAGTTGTTCTGATCCTGCTGCACCGCACCGCCAAAGCGCCCGAAGGCGGTCTCCTTGGCGCTCTGGGCGTAGAGAACCTCCGGGCGAATACCCGTCAGCAAACCGTATTCCCAGTAAAACGCGGCGATCTCGATGAAAAGCGCATCCGCCTTCCTGCGCCGGGCCCATTCCCGGGCCTGTTGAACTGCAGCCCCGGGCTTGCCGAGAAGGGGAGTGCCGGAAGGGATCCGGGGCTGCAGCCGCAGCCGCACCTCATTCAAAAAGGAATCCCATCCGCCGGAACGCCCGCGGAGCACGCGGGGGCAATTCTTGCCCGACCAGAAGTTGTGCTGCTTGACCTGGGCCGGCTCCAGGGAAAAATCATGCAGCAGCTTTGCCGTCAGCCAGGCCGCATTCATTTCGGCCTCCACGCGGACGCCATCCCTGTTCTCGCAGATCTCGATACCGATGCTGGCCCTGTTGCCGGTGCCGGCGGAGCCGTCTCCGGCATGCCAGCCATTTTCATTCAGCGGCAGGTGCTGCACTATTAAACCGTCATCCACGGTAAAATGCCAGCTGGCCGGGATAGAGGCGGCAGCGCTGCCTTTCAGATAGTTCGCATGGGCCCTTGCATTCGCGCCGACGCCGGGATTGGCGGTATCATGAATCGTGACGTACCGGGGAACAAGTTTGTAGCCGGGCCGGTTGCGCCGGCCCTTCGGTATAAAATCTTCTACTATCGTGACCAATATTTTCACCTCCTGCAAAGAGGCATCCAACTGTCAGGTGAGGTCACCCATTGCTTCCATGCCCTGTTATATAATAAGCAGCGCCGCTGTTTTTTGACACATCCCCCGCCGCCTTTCCATGTTTACCGGCGCACTTCAATCCCCTCAAACAGCCTGGATGATTATAGAATTAAATGGATCATCTTTTAAACTGGCGGAACAGGTCCCCGTGCTCCCCGAACCCGCTGTGTCGGGTAAATTTAGCCGGGAAGAGGACCGTGAATGAAAACGGGCGCTGCCGGAACCCTGCCCTCCCCCCCCGGAGAATCCAGCCGGGGGGGAGGGCAGGCGCAGGTTTGCTGCGGGAAGGAGGTGCTAGATAATGGTAGCGCCGCCGTCTACATTGATCACCTGGCCGGTGATAAAGGAGGCGCCGTCTGAACAGAGGAAGAGCACGGGCTCAACTATATCTGCAGGCTCGGCCAGCCTGCCCAGGGGAATTCCCCTGACAATCTCGTCATGCGTTTCCGGACTGGACCAGAAGGGCGCGCTGAAACCGGTTTTGACCATGCTCGGCGCCACCGCATTGACCTGAATATGATCCGGCGCCAGCTCTGCTGCCAGCACCCTGGTAAGCGATTCAATCCCCGCCTTGGCCACACTGTAGATGCCCATTCCCGGGGCGGCCCGGCGCGCGGCAATGGATGATATATTGACAATCCTGCCCCGGCCCTCCTTTTTCATGATCCGGGCGGCGGCGCGGGAACAGAGGTAGGCGCCGTTCAGATTGGAATCGATAATTTTATGCCAGGTGGCGGGATCGGCATCGACAACGGAGGCGGTAAGCAGGTTCATCCCCACATTGTTGATCAGCCCGTCGAGGCGGCCAAAGGTTTCCAGGGTCCGGTCAAAAAGATCGGCCACATCCTGCTCGCGGGCAACATGGGCGGCAAATACCAGCACATTGCTGCCGGCATCGAGTGCGGCCGCGGCGGCGTCAAGCCCTTCCCGCTTCCGGGCGCAGAGCGCCACCTTTGCCCCTTCATCCGCAACCAGGCGCCGCGCAATTTCCAGCCCCATGCCCCGGCTCCCCCCGGTAACGACGAACACGCGGCCGCCCAGGCCGTAACACAGCTGTTTCATCTGCTTTCTCCTTCCAGGCATTTTCAAGCTTTCCCGCTCTCAAGCGCCGCTTTACGGGCCCGCTTCCGGCGGGAGGCCCTGCGGATGAGCAGGGTAATCAGGGCAATGAGGGCCAGCAGGATCAGAATGGGCCAGAGCAGGAAGGGAATGGACCGGACCCGGTTGATCCGGCCGGCCGGAGCGGCATAGTAGGATTCGATTTCGGCCAGGCCCTGCGTATTCTGCGGCTGAGCCGCCGCATATTCGATGAGTGTCTGCCAGACCTTCAGCTCTTCCCCGTCAACCCTGACAATGAGCCGGTCCAGTTCCTCCGGAGGGACGGGGTTGCCGGCGCTGTCTTTCGGCTCGAGTTTGAGCATGGGCAGCATCTCACCAACCATGGGCAGGAAAGAAAGGATGTACGAATCGGTGATGAGGTTGTAAAGCTCCTGATCGCCCCGTTTCAGCGGGACATAGCCGTCGTCGTCAGTGCCCTGCCGGCCCTCTCCGGTGTAGCGCTCCGCCCGCACCACGGCACGCGTTGAAGGAACGGGCAGATCCAGCCCCGGCAGGGTGAAGAGAATCCCGTTCCGGGGGTTGTAATCGTAGCGCAGGCCGGAAAACTGCAGGTAATAGGTGTTGCCCAGCATCTGCTCCATGAGCACCGCCACCTCCAACACACGGCGCATCTCATCACCTGTCAGGTAAAGCGAAACAATGGGGTAGCCCGCTTTCCCGTCAGGGCCCACCCCCAGCCCGATCAGATCGGCCAGATCATAGAAGGAGAGTCTCCCGCGGGAGTGATCCAGGCTGCCCGGGATCAGGCTGCCGCGGATGGCGCCGTTGGCCTGGACGGCAAAATCGGCGCGCCGCCCCGTCTTCTCCGATGTGACCAGGCGCATGGCGTCGGTGATGAAATTGCCGAAAGGGGTCTCCTGCAGCGGCGGGGTGTCGGGCAGCTCAAAGCGGCTCATGACCACCGTGTCCAGGATGTTCCGGAAACGGCCTCCTGTCTGCCCGGCAACGAGGGCATTGAGCTGCGAAGTGTAGCCGGCAAGGGCCTCGCTGACCTCCGGATGCAGGGCGATGCCGTCGTCCAGCGGCAGCAGAAAGGGCTGTCCCGGGCTGTTGCAGATGCGGACCTTACCGCTTTCGGGATCAACGGCCAGCTCCAGCACACCCAGGTACTGGAGCATGGAGCCGGCCTGGACAATGATCGTATCGCCTTCAAGCACCGGTTCCAGAAGCGCCGTATGGCAGTGCCCCCCCACGATCACATCTATTCCGGCCACCTGGCGGGCCAGTTCGCGGTCCTCTTCCACACCGGAATGGGTGATGGCCACGATGAGATCGGCTCCCTCACTTTCCAGCTGCGCCGCCATTTTTGCGGCTCTTTCATGCTGGTCAGAGAATTCCATCGGTTCGGGACTGTTGGACACGGCAATGGCGTCCTTGCCGATAAGTGCAAATATCCCCACGGTGAGACCGTTATCGAGCTCCATGATCAGCCTCTGCCGGAATATTTCTTCCAGCGGATGGCCCGGCGGCGGAACGGTGTTGGAGGCGAGCAGTGCTGTTTCCGCATTGGCCCCGGGATAGCCCGCCGCCTGAAAGTACGCAGCCAGCACATCCGTGCCGTAGTCGTACTCATGATTGCCGATGGCCGCAGCATCATATCCGATGAGATGCATCATCGCCGCCTGGGCGGGAATCCCTTCGGGCACAAGCCAGCCGAAAGGCGTCCCCCCGGTGTAATCGCCGGCCGACAGGAGCAAAACAGGTTCCCCTGCCTCCGCCTTCAGTTCCCGGATCTGCTGCACCGCCGTGGCCAGGCGGGCGTAGCCTCCAATGGTCGGATCGGCAAATTCGGGATGAAAATCGATGACCGGGGAATGTGGAATCATGGCCGAGTGTTCATCATTGGTGTGCAGTATGGTCAAGAAAAGTTCGCCCGGAGCGCTCCCGGCCGCGGAAAGGGCCGGTGCGGCGTCGCCGGGCAAAAAGGTACCCTGCCAGAAGAAACAGAGTAGAACAAGTACGGCTGCCAGGCCAAACCGCAGCCGCCGCGCCGGGGACCCCGTCAACCTGATCATATGATCTCCCCCCTGTAATGTAACTTATGCTGATTTTATCACAGGAGGTTGATTTTTGAAAATAGTCTTGCTTTGCCGCACCGGGCATATCAGGAGGAAATCTATATATAATAGTTAAATAAACAAATTCCTGGTGAAACTGCCGGGCAAAGGGGGATCAGGCCATGCGCAATTTGCTTCTCTACCCGCTTCAGCTGCTGCAGGGATTTCTGGACCGGGCTTCCGCCCTGGCGGGAGCGGTGCTGCTGGCTCAATTTCCCCAGTACTACGGGCAGTATCTCCAGCGCCTGGGCGGGCATCTTGACGAGGCCAGACACACCATGGAGCTATACGAAGAAACCGCCGCATCTCTCGGTTTTACCCTTGAGCAATACATTGAACACCACCTGGTCTCGGATTCGGCAGTTTTCGTTTCCACCGGACAGGCGATCGCCTCCCTGCTGGAGCGGCTGCACCGGCTGGAGTGTTCCTTCAGCGCCCTGCTAGAGGCCGGGCCGCTGTTTCGGTGGTGGGTCTTTCTGAAAGAAGCGGAATGGTCCATCGCCCTGCAGGCCCGGCGGGGCTTTACCCCAGGCATCCCCACCACCGCGGAGGGGCTGCTCTATGCAGCGGCCGGGCTGCTCCTGGGCTGGGGCTGCTACAGCTCAGGCAAGATCCTGATCACAAGGCTGATCCGCCTGTTGAAAAAAAGGCGCCTGCAGGCATCCCCCTGACCGGATCCTCCTGCCACAGGCAGCGGGAAATTCAAGGCAAATCAGAGGTTTTGCTCCTTCAGCAGCTCCTGCAGCGCGGCGGCATCCGCAACGGGAGCCAGGCAGCTGTGCTCGCGGCAGAGGTAGGCGGCGACTCCGCCCGGCGGTGCGGCGGCCGTTCCGGTAAAAGGGGCCGGTCTCCCGATCTCCTTTTCACCCGGACCGGTAGGCTGAAAAAGGGTAACCATGTTCGGGTGAAAGCCGCGGCGCACCGCGGAGATCATCTTTTCGGCTTCAGCGGAGGCGGGATCGCCGGTGATAACCAGCCCTGCAGCAGGGCCAAGGGCAAAGTCCAGGGCCGAGAGCATGAAGGTAAAGGATTCAGGATTCCGCCGCAGATCGCCGCTGAAAGCGCGGATAATTGCCTCTCCGCGTTCCCACCACTCCTCCCGGCCCGTCAGGCGGGACAGCCTCAAAAGATTCAGGGCCGCCGCTGAATTGCCCGAAGGGATGGCGCCATCGCTGGCATCGGCACAGGCCGGCAGCTCTTCAGGGCTGTCCGCGCCCACAAAGAGCAGCGCTCCGTTATGCCCCCCGAACAGCTCGAGCATCGATTCACCCAGCAAAACAGCCCATTCCAGGTGAGCGGCGTTGAAGGTAGCCCGGTACAGCTCCAGCAGGCCCCAGATCAGAAATGCATAGTCGTCGAGATAAGCCGGTAGAGCCGCCTCGCCGTCACGATAGCGCCGCAGCAGCCTCCCGCCGGGCCCGACCATCTTCTCCCTGATAAAGGAGACAGTCGCTGACGCCGCCTTCGCATAACGCGCTTCGCCCAGCGTCGCGGCGCCGCAGGCCAGAGCGGCGATGGCCAGGCCGTTCCAGGAGGTGATGATCTTGTCGTCCTTGAAGGGCCGCTTCCTGCCGCTGCGGGCCCGGTACAGCTCCAACCTGGATTCATCGATGATCCCCTGCAGGACTGCCGGATCCAGCCCTTTCGCTTTCGCAAAGGTGTCGAGGTCATGGGGGCGGTGCAGGATGCTGCGGCCCCCTTTAAAATTCCCATTGTCCGTAACTCCGAAGTATTCCGCCGCCAGGGGGCCCCGCGCTTCACCAAGAACCCCAATTATTTCAGCGGGGGTCCAGAGGTAGTAAAGTCCTTCCTCCCCCTCCGTATCGGCATCCTCGGCCGAATGAAAGGCCCCTCCCGGCGCAGGCAGATCACGGAGCATGTATTCCAAAACAGAGCGGGCCGTGACGGCAAATTCCGGTTCCCCGGTGACCTGGTAGGACTCGAGACAGGCCAGGGCCAGCAGCGCCTGGTCGTAGAGCATCTTTTCAAAATGCGGCGCCAGCCAGAGCTCGTCGGTGGAATAGCGATGGAATCCATAACCCAGCTGATCGAAGATGCCGCCCCGGGCCATGCTTTTCAGGGTGGCTGCGACCATCTGCAGCGCTTTCTCCTCTCCGCTGCGCTTCCAGAAGCGCAGCAGGAAAGTAAGCCTGTGCGGCACGGGAAACCTGGGAGCACCGCCAAAACCACCGTAGCGCTCATCAAAGTTGCCCCGTAGCCGGCGGTAGGCCTCGTCCAGAATCCCGGCGCCGGGCAGCGCTCCGCCGCCGGTCCCCCTGCCCTGGGCCGCCACCGCCTGCAACAGCTGCTCGCCCGCCTCAACGGCTTTCTCCCGCTCATCTCTCCACAGCGCAGCCAGCCGGGGCAGCAGTTCCATGAACCCGGTAATCCCGTGGCGGGAGCGCCTGGGAAAGTAAGTCCCGGCAAAGAAAGGTTTCTTGTCGGGAGTCAAAAATACAGAGAGCGGCCACCCGCCCTGGCCCGTCAGCGCCTGGCATGCACTCATATAGATCTGATCCAGATCGGGCCGCTCCTCACGATCCACCTTGATGGAGATAAAATGTTCGTTCAACAACCCCGCCACTTCAGCATCCTCGAAGCATTCCCGGGCCATTACGTGACACCAGTGGCAGGTGGAATAACCGATGCTCAGAAAAACAGGCTTATCCTCGGCCTGCGCCCTTACAAAGGCCTCCTCGCCCCAGGGGTACCAGTCCACGGGGTTACGGGCATGCTGCAGCAGGTAGGGCGATTTCTCGCTGGACAACCTGTTCGCTTTTGTGGTTTTTGCTTCAGCCATGGCGGCCCCCTATCACTACACTAGTATGCACATAATAAGAGAAAAGAAATGACCCCAGTAAGCATCTGGAATTTAACTGGATGCTATATAATGCTGCACTTGAACAGCATTACACCTCCGCTGAAGCTAAGTGCCGGCCGTGATGAACTTGGGCGGAAGCGCCTGACCCTCCATCGCTGATACTGCCTGCACAATTGACTGCAGCCCGGTGGTCACCATCTGTTTGGATTTGCCATGTGCTATCGACCGGCCCCTGTGGTCCTTCACCCTGGCCTCGGCAACGCAGATACTCTTTCCCGCCTTTATCCTTTTGCCCTCAACGGTAAGGCGGCCCTCCTTTACCGGGGCCAGATAATCCACGCTGACGTCGATGGTGATATGGCCGGCATTTTCCTCAACATCGCAATAGATCGCCCAGTAGGCAGCGGTATCGATTAGCGAGGAACAGAGTCCCCCATGAATGCCGCCAAAGGGGTTAAGGTGTTTCCGCTCCAGATCGACCACAACTTTGGAAAAACCCGCTCCCAACCCGATCACCTGCATGGACAACAGTTGAAAATAGGGGGCTCCATTGATCAGGTCAATTACTGCTGCGATGTGAGCAGGATTAAGTCTTCGCACAGTAGCTCCTCCCCGGCTATTTTTGGAACAGGGGTTCGCGCATTGTACCTCACAGGGGCTTTGGCCTGAATCAACTCCCCGGTACCGCTTGCAAGCCGCATAAACCGGTTTGATCCGCCGGCCCGATCTGCTGCAAGGCCTAGGACAGGCGTTCACGCATAAGAAGGAATATATATTTCACGATGGTTTCCCGCTGCTCCCCGGTCAGATCCATAAACTCCAGGCCGTGTCGAAAACGTATCTCCTGTTCCCGGCGATAGGGCCACACTCTGAGCACTTTACCGATAACATATATGGATTTTTTTGTTCTTTTGCTTTCCAGGTATAGTATCATCAGCAAAACGGTGCCAATTGGCAGCTGTTCGGGCATGATCAGCTGCAACCCGCCGCCGCTGATATCCGCAATAATGGCCCTTTCCGGCTCCCCCATCTGCTCCGCCGCCTTTTCCAGGGGAGCCCCGCACCCTTCCGTCAAGACCCAGTAGTGGGCATCAAAAGTACAGGGTAAACGGAAATAGAGGCGCCGCTGCACCCTTTTCAGTTTGTCGGGCCAGGCAACGAGGAATAACTGGAGCCCCCCTTCCCTTCTTTGCCCCAGCAGCTTGCTGCGAAAATAATACAGGGAATCTTTCCGCGTAAGACGGAAGCCCCAGAACCGGTTTTCATCCAGATATAGCTGCCGGCGCCTGCGCAGAGGCATACCGATAACGATATACTCATCCGTTATTTCCTGGACGATGCTTTTGTAGTAGATATTCTGCTCGGGGTTTAGAACCTCCAGCAGTTGGTTTACAAGGATTATGTCCCGGGCGTTCATTTTACCTGACCTGTTTCCTGAATTTATCAAGTATTCCACTCAAATATATCATATCTGACCAATTCAATACAGGAACATTTAAAACCCGGTCTTTTCCGGGAGAGCCCTTTGTCTCTTTCCCACCGTTTTCAGCACTTTTGCAAGGCCTCACGCTGCGCCGGATAGCCAACAGCATCCGGGCTTCCTTTAACCCGCAGTTGACCGCACACCATGGAAGCTAATATAATTGGCTCATATTTGGAGAAATTGCAGGGTAAGAGGTGTGAGAAAGGGGTTGCAAGTCATGGATCTGCTTACATACATAAACAGGAAGAATAATATCCTGCTTGACGGCGCCATGGGCACCCAGCTGGCGGCGCGCGGACTGGAGATGAGCTGTGTGAATAACATCACCCATCCTGAAGATGTCCTGTCGATCCACAGGGACTATGTCCGCTGCGGCTGTGATATTCTGATCACCAATACCCTGACCATGAACCGCATCTATGTCGAGTCACACAATATGGATGTGGATGTGGAGGCGGTCAACCGGGCCGGGGCCGGGCTGGCCAGGGAAGCGGCACGGGGGGGACAATTTGTGCTGGGCGATATGAGTTCAACAGGACAAATGCTCGAACCGTATGGAAATTATTCCGAAAAGGATGTTTACGAAACATTTCGGGAGCAGGCAGAGATGCTGGCCGGCAGCGGAGTGGATGGATTCATCCTGGAAACGTACATCGACCTGAGAGAGGCCCTCTGCGCCCTGCGTGCTTGCCGTGATGCCGCCTCACTGCCCGTGCTGGCCACCATCTCTTTCACCACCACTGCCGGGGGCGGCAGAACAATCATGGGCAACACCGCGGAGGAAACGGCGCAACGGCTGTCCGAAGAGGGTGCCTGTGCTCTGGGCGTCAACTGCGGAGAGCTTTCCCCCGCTGAAACTGCCGGGATCATAAAAACGATGCGCGACCATACAGCTCTGCCGCTCATTGCTCAGCCCAATGCCGGAAAGCCCCGCCTGGAAAAGGGGCAAACCGTTTTTGACATGCAGCCCGCTGCTTTTGCCCGGGGTATACTCCAGTGCATCGAAGCGGGAGCCACGTTGGTCGGCGGGTGCTGCGGCACCTCGCCGGAGCATATCACCGCTGTGGCCAGAATGATCGGTAAAGCCTGAACATCCGGGGACAGCACGCCTGTGCTGTCCTGTCCCCTGCTGTTTTTGGAACTTGCTGCATAGATCCATCGACAGTAACAAAGACTAGATCTATCAATGCCGGGAGGGATAGATCTTGACAGGGAAAACCTTTACCGATCCGCCGCAGCCGTACTGGATAGCATCCACAGGGTCAACTGATTACCCGGCCCTGGGAGAGGATCTTAAAATTGACGTGGCCGTAGTGGGAGGCGGCCTGGTGGGCATAACCACTGCTTACCTGTTGAAGCAATCAAACCTTGCCGTTGCAGTTATTGAAGCTGACCGCATCGGCCAGGGGACCTCGGGGCATACCACCGCCAAGGTAACCTCGCAGCACAGCCTGATCTATGACAAACTGATCAAGAATCTGGGTCAGGAAAAAGCCCGCCAGTATGCGGAGGCCAATGAGCATGCAATTACCTTTATCGAGGATCTGATCAACAAAAACAACATCGACTGCGACTTCTCGAGACAGTCCGCCTATGTCTATACCCGGGAAGAACAGTATGTTAGACAGATCGAGGACGAAGTCAGGGCCGCATCCAGCCTGGGGATCAGTGCCCACTTCCTGGAGCAGATCCCCCTGCCTTTCGATGTCAAGGCGGCGGAGCGTTTCGACAACCAGGCCCAGTTCCATCCCCGCAAGTACCTGCTGGCGCTGGCCGCCAAAATTCCCGGCGGGGGCAGCCACATCTTTGAACGGACCCGGTGCGTCGACTTTCATGAGGGTGCTCCCTTCACCATAGTTACTGCGGCAGGGCACAAGGTGATCGCGGCAAAGGTGATCATAGCCTCCCATTTCCCCGCCTATGGAGGCGGCGGCTACTACTATGCCCGCATCTATCCGGAGAGGGCCTATGCCGTCGCCGTCACTGCAGAGGAGAAATTCCCGGGAGGCATCTACATTTCGGCGGAGAAACCGGGCCGGTCCCTGCGCAGCACCCCCTACAACGGCAGCGAGCTGATCATCGTCACCGGGGACAGTCACAGAACAGGCCAGGGTCCGCCCATGGGAACCCATTACCGCAATCTGGCGCAGTTTGCCGGGCAGACCTTCACTGTCACCGGAATGCCCTTCCGCTGGTCCACCCAGGATTACACCTCCCTTGATGAAGTTCCCTATGCAGGCTACCTCGATCCCGGGCTGCCCAATGTTTACGTGGCCACCGGGTTTCGCAAGTGGGGCATGACCAATGCTACCGCCTCATCCATTCTGCTGAAAGATCTGATCGTGCAAGGCGAAAGCCCCTGGAAAGAGGTCTACGATCCTGCGCGTTTCAAACCCGATCCGCTGATCAAACAGTCTGCCGCCACAGGTTCAGCTCCGATCAAGGAGGCGGCGGCCGTCGAAATGAAAAGCATCACCCGGGAATCGGAATTGGCCCCCGGAGAGGCGGCGGTCATCGAGGATGACGGCGTGGGGCTGTACAAGGATGACTCGGGACAGGTGCATGCGGTGGAGCTGATCTGCACGCACATGGGCTGCGAACCGGTCTGGAACGAAGCGGAGCGCTCCTGGGATTGTCCCTGCCACGGCTCCCGCTTCACGTACGAGGGCGATATTATCGAGGGTCCGGCCCTCAAGTCGCTGCGCACAAGGGGCGACCGGTTCAATCCCTAGTAATGCGGGTGCTGTTTATCCCCCGGCAATCCTGCGGGCCGCAGTCCGGGTAACCGGACATTACGGAAAGGAGCCCCATGCAAGATAGATATGCGGGCGATGTTGGCGATTTCGGCAAACTGGCGCTGCTGCGAGCTTTTGCCGAAAGGATGAGGGTGGGCGTCAACTGGTACCTGGTCAACATTCCGGGTGAAAAAACAAATGACGGCAGCCATACAAAATATCTGGACAGCCCGCAGTCGCCCCTGTACCAATGCGACACCTTGCTGGCACATGAGTTGAAAAAAATTGTGGACAGCAACCGAAATGTCCGGCAGCTACAAGCGCTGCTGCCCGGCGTCACCTGTTACAGCGCCTTGCTGGAGCGCAAAACCAGAAGGCAGTGGCATGAGGAAGCGCTTTCCACGCTGAAAACATGTGAACTTGTCTTTCTCGATCCCGATAACGGCTTGCTCGTTCCCAGCGTCAAAAAGGGTACTTCGCGCAGCATCAAGTACCTCTATGATGACGAAATTGCGGATTATTATACACTGGGATGCAGTGTGATTTTTTACAATCATCGGTCGCACGAACCGGTCAAAAAATATTATGGCAGGCTCCATCAACTTCTGGGCAGCCCAGTATTTGAACAGGCAGAAAAATTTGCTTTGACCTACAGTGCTTATGCCGTAAGGGACTTTTTCTTCATCATTCAACCCCGGCATGGAGAAGTTGTCACCGGCATAGCCTCCCGATTCATGAACACGGGCTGGAATGAATTTTTCAAATTCCTGCCTCCCGCTTTTCTTTTTTCCCGGGGCGACCCCCGGAATGACGAATGAATTCTGCCTCAGGCCGGAAAACTAACCATATATGAATAAGGATGTTGGCTCATGGAAATAAAAGAACAGCTCATTATACCGCTGGGCTACGGCAAGTTTGTCCGTTCGGACAAGATTATCGCCCTTGAACCGATCGCGGAAAGAAGAGGCCCCGGCCGCCGGACAAAAGTTTTTGTCGAGGAGATGCCCGATCCGATAATCGCCTCCCGGACAGAGCAGTCGATCATTGCAAATATCGTGGAAACCCCTCCTGAAATCATCAGCGCCGCCGCCGCCCTTGAACTGCTCCACGATCTGCTGGACGATATAGGCCAGATCGGGCCCATGCTGCGCACCAGCATCAAAAAAGAAGCGGAGCTGGATCTGGACCTGCTGGAGATCCGGATCAGGGACATTTTAAAGGCCGATCCCGAAATGCGAAACCACCGGCATTGATAGATGCTGCTTTGTCCAGTACCCACCGGTGAATCTGCCGGTAAAGTGTGATAGAATATTGCCATGACTCTATCTTCTCGGCTACAGACCGGGAAAGGCGCCCAGTACCGGGCGTTTTAACCGATCCCTGGAAAAATGTATTCGCAGGAGAGGGAGAATAATAGGTTTTTTCCACCCGTTTCAAAGTGACGGCTTCGCGCAGCGATGCAGCGCAGTTCAAAGCCGCGGCAGCGGGGAAGATGAAGCTGGACGGCGCGGCCCATTTCGCCCAATGGTTCAATGAAAGCGTCAAACTGGTGCTGCCTGTCGCCGGCGGTGCTCCGGGCAGGGCCCTTCACCGGGCAAACAGGCAAACACTATCATAACAGGAGGTTGACCATGGCCAAAATTAATGGCGGACATCTGGCTGTAAAATACCTGAGTGAAGTTGAGAAAACAGAGATCGCTTTCGGCATCTCCGGGGGCCATATCGAATCTATCCTGGATGGCTTCACCGAGTACGGCATCCGCACCATCGACATGCGTCACGAACAGGCTGCGGTGATGGCGGCGCATGCCTGGTCGATCTACAGGGGCCGGACCGGTGTCTGTTTTTTGACCGCGGGGCCCGGTTTTACCAATGGGCTCACCGGCATCGCCAATGCCTCCCTGGAAAACGCTCCGCTGGTGGTCCTCTGCGGACGGCACCCGCTGCGCGACGACCTCAGGGGAGCGCTGCAGGAGCTGAACCAGGTTGACATGGTCAAACCTGTGGTCAAATGGGCTGCCACCTGCTACGATGCCGGGCGCATTCCCGAATATCTCTCCATCGCTTTCCGGCAGGCCCGCGCGGGACGACCCGGACCGGTCTTTCTGGAACTGCCGCCGGATATCCTCAATGTCACGCTGGAGGAGTCATCGGCGCCGCTGCCGCCGGGACCTGCACAAAAGTATATCGCCCGCCCCGCGGAGGCTTCGCTCCGGGCGGCGGCAGAACTCATCGACAACGCCGCACAGCCGCTCTTTCTTGGCGGCAGCGGCGTGGGCTACAGCGCCTGTGCGGCGCCCTTGCAGCAATTCATCGAGAAGACCGGGATGCCTTTCATCCTGCTCAACAGCGGCCGCGGCGAGCTGCCTGACGATCACCCCCAGTCCATCTGGGACGGCGGACAGCTGGGAATGATGACGGGCATTCCCCAGGCCGATCTGATCATCGCCGCCGGGCTGCGCTTTAACTGGCTCCTTCAGTCGGGAGCGATCATCCCTCCCTCGGCTAAAGTGATCCGGATCGATATCGACCCGCACGAGCTTGATCGCAACCGCGCCGCCGATGTGGGCCTGGCGGGAGACCTTGGCGCAGCACTGGAGGAGCTGGCCGCCCTGGTCAAGCCCCGCAATCACAGCGTCTGGCTGCAGGATCTAAAAAATACCTCCCGCTCCATCCTGGATTACGAGCTGGGTCTGCGGGAGAAAGTCTCCGAACCGATTCATCCCATCCGGCTGGCGGCGCAGATCGGAAAATACACGGGCAGCGACGCCTACTATGTGGCCGACGGCGGCGATACCGCCTATTTCGGCCTCACCGGCTTTATGTCGCGCCGCCGCGCCGGGGTTATCGGCGCCTCCTCCGGGCTTCTGGGCTGCCTGGGCACAGGCATCCCTTTTGCCATGGCAGCCAAGCTGGCCCACCCCGAAGCAAATGTACTGCTCCTGAGCGGCGACGGCTCATTCGGTTTCAACGCCATGGAATTCGACACTCTGGTGCGCCACAACATCCCTCTGGTCTGTGTGATTAACAACGACTGCGCCTGGGGCATGATCAAGCACAGTCAGGAACTTTCCATCGGCCCCGATCGCCTGCAGTGCGCCGAACTGGGCGTGCGCCGCTATGAAAAGGTGGTGGAGGGGCTGGGCGGCCACGGCGAATTTGTAACCAGGGATGAAGAGATCATCCCGGCCCTGGAGCGGGCTTTTGCCTCGGGCAAGCCGGCCTGTGTCAATGTGCTCACGGATCCGTCGGCCTTCAGCCCGGCCACCCCGCTATTCGCCCAGTCGCTGAAGATGGATTAACAGGCAAAGCACCGGCAGCCTGGAACTGCATGATGCTGCATCCCCGTTATACTGGGGCGGCTGCCCTGTTTCAGGCGTCAAAAAAACAGGATTGCCCGATAAATTCCCGCAACAGGGAGTTGGAAGGCACCCCGCAGGGATCCAGGGGCAGGAAAAAGGAAAGAAAGGTCAGCAGCCTCTTGGCGTCAATATACTCCGGCTGCGAGCGATCAATTTTCTCCAGCAGGGTTTCGGCCTGTTTTTTGAGCACCGCGAGTTCGTAATCCAGGGCGGAATTGAACATGATGTCGGCCTCCTCCTGGAGGCGAAAAATATTGCGCTCCTCGCCGCGCCGCACCGAGGGCCAGCGGCAGATCGTGTCAAGAGCGCAGTTGCCGCGAAACTGGGCGTCGCGCACGATGCGCCGCAGCAGCCGGGTATCGGTGGTATGAATACGGGTGTGGTGATCGATGTTCAGCGCCGTCAGCGCCGAGATGTAGATCTTGAACTTGCTGCTGCGGGGAACGGCGCGGGTCAGGGTTTCGTTGAGCCCGTGAATGCCTTCGATGATCAGCGGTTGGTTCTCGGCCAGGTGCATTTTATGATCCCGGTACTCCCGCTTCCCCGTGTTGAAATTGTAGATGGGTATCTCCACCTCTTTGCCTTCGATGAGCTGCAGCAGATGCTCATTGAAAAGGGGCAAGTCTATGGCTTCGATATGCTCAAAATCGGGGTTATCGGATTCATCCAGAGGCGTATGCTCGCGATCGACAAAGTAATCGTCGATGGAAATGGGCAAGGGCCGCAGTCCGTTGACCAGAAGCTGAGTCCGCAGGCGCTGGGCAAAGGTGGTCTTGCCCGAGGACGAAGGACCGGCGATAAGGATGACCCGGATTTCGGAGCCGCGGGCACTGATGAGGTCGGCAATCTGGGCGATCTTTTTTTCATGCAGCGCCTCGGCAACGCGGATAACTTCTTCCCCGTCGCCCTTCTCGATAAGCCTGTTCATAGCACCCACAGTATCGAAACCGAGGATGGAACCCCACCGCTCCGACTCGCGGAATATTTCGAAAAGCTTCTTCTGCTCCCTGAAGGGCGCAACCCGGGAGGGATCCCCTTCGCCGGGAAACCTCAGTATCAACCCCGGCGGATAATGTCTCAGCTCAAATACGGTCAGCAGCCCGGTACGCGGCACATGGTAACCGTACAGGGTATCCTCCACATCGCCGATGGAGTAAAGACTGAGATAGTCCTTGGGCCAGTAATCGAGGAGAGTCACCTTGTCGTCAAAGCCCTGGCGGCGGAAAACCTCCATGGCCTCGGAGGGTGATACCCTTCTTTTCTTCAGGGGCAGGTCCATTTCCACAAGCTGCCGCATACGCTGCTCCAGGGCAGTTACATCTGCAGCGCTCAGCCCGGGCTTCTTGTTGATCTCGCAATAGAGCCCCTTGCCCAGAGAATGTTCCACGGTAACCGTGGCCTCAGGAAGAAGATCGGCGACGGCGGCAATGAGCAGAAAGGTGAGACTGCGCTGGTATATGCGCCGCCCCTCCTTGTCGGTCAGATCCAGAAACTGCACCCTGGCGGGCGGCTCTATTGCAGTGTTCAGTTCGTAAAGGTTGTTCTCCACCACCGCAGCCACAATGGGAGCCTTGTAGCGCTGCTGCACCCCGGCGCTGATCTCCTGCAGGCTGCATCCCCCGGTCACGGGCAGGACTTCCCCCCCCGGCAGCAAAACTGATATTTTATCATGCAGCAATTTATCGTTCACCGATCACTCTCTCCAGTCCGAACAGGGATTGATCCTGTAAATATAATATGCATAAATCATATCCGAAGGAGAAGCAATGTTCAACCTGCACCCTGCCTGCCTTGGGGCAACGATTGAACTTGACAGATATGTCACGCTGTGATATAGTCACATTGCGACGGTTGCAATGCGCCATATCGAGAGCAGGGAGCAGATTTTGCATACCAAAAAAATTTTGAACAGATACTTGCCCATGACGGAAACGGCTTTCTATATTCTCCTGTCACTGTCTGAACCCCGGCACGGCTACGGGATCATCAGGTTCGTGGAGGAACTGACGGGGGGAAGGATCCGGCTGGGCTCGGGCACTGTCTATGGAACACTGACCAAAATGCAGCGAGACAAAATTATACGGGTATACGCAGACAGCGAGCGCAAGACAATCTATGAAATTACTTCCGCCGGGAAGAAACTTATCCGCAGAGAAATTGCCCGTATCGGCCTGCTCCATGCCGACGCCGGAAAACAGGAGGCATATTTCCATGATTAAACGGGTATTCAGGCCGTTCTGGAAATACAATGTTGTGGCTACGGAGAACTGGCTGGCCGGAATGGCCATGGCCGGTTTTCTGCTGCAATCCGTTGATTACCGTAGGCGTCTGTTTATTTTTGCGGAGGGAGAGCCCCAAAAACTGATCTACCGGATCGACTACAGCGAGGCAGAGAAGGAGATCACCCCAACCCTGGAAAGAGAGGGCTGGAGAGAAATCAGCTCGAGGAAGGGATGGTTTGTCCTGTCCAATGCAAACCCAAAGCCCGCTCTCTTCCCGCCTCGAGAAGGGGTCATTGCCAAAACCCGAACCCTGCTGAACCTCTCTTACACCCTGTTGTTGCTGGCGGCTGCTTACATCATGCTAGCTGCCATGCCGTTTATAGTCGATATAGTATTGAACAGATTGGACAGTAATTACGTAGTAGAGCGCATCCCGGCACCCCATCCGATCCTGGAGCTGGTCCCTTACGCGGCGATGACATTTGGCATTCTATTTCTCACCTGGATTATCTTCACCTTTGTACGCACAAGGATGGGCCTGACAGGGCTTTCCGCAAGGGCCGGTTACACCCTCTATCCGAGCCTGATCAAGGTCGCTAATCCGCTGTTGCAGGCTCCCGCTAATTCAAAAAACCTGGTCAAAATGATCAGATGGTTTTGGTCCTATAGCCCGGGCCGGCTCAGCGCATGGCTGGAACACCAGGCTTCCCGGGGGATGCTCCTGAAACGCGTCCATAAAAACAGCTTTTACTTTAAAAAGGGCCCTCCCCGCACGATAAAATATTTTATCGATGCGCATAAGAACATTGCACCGGGATACTTCGACATCCATACACAGGCGGGCTTCACCCTGGTCGCTGATCTGCCGCAGCAATTCGGCCGCATTTTTATCTGGAGCAAGGAACAGGCAGGTAACACCGTGGTCCACGGACTTTACATAGACAGGGAAGAACAGCTTACCCATGCCAAACGTTTTCTATCCATCAATTTTAAGAGGGCTTCTTTTGTTTTGGGAATGGGCGCATTCTATCTTCTCCTGGGGTGGTGGGCGCTCCGCAGTTTGAAAGGCTTCCCGCTTCTCCAGATAATTTGGGCCCCCCTCATCCTGCTCTGGGTGCTAAGGATAGCCGAACACCTGTACGCCCTCTATCTATCCGTCATCACCTACCGGCGTGAAAAAAAGAATTTATCCACCTGCAATTGACAACTGCTCCCTGCAGTCTATCCGAATCCCAGCTTCACAAAGCGCCCGGGCTCAAGGCGGTAGAAACATCCAAATCCATTTCAGTGTTAACCGCTTACGCTGAATATGTCAGCGGATCCCCCCCCTGGTATATACTAGGGATCGACGCTGACTTTGCCGCTTACTTCATCCATGGTTATCTCGATAACGTTGACGCTCCCCATATCCGCAAGGGAGAGCGGTTCGTACCTGTAGCCGGGGGCGTATTTTTCGAGCAATAGGTTCATCACTGTCAGTTTCAAATTTTCATCCTCAACCTCTGCAGCCCTGCCGAAAACCAGCACGCTCCAGAAGCGCATGGTAAAATCCCGGGCATGGGGTGCGGCATAGATCTTCCCCGCCTCGCTGATCTCCAGGCAGATCTGCGGGTTTTGCTCCAGATTGTCCAGTTTTCTGCCCCGGAACCCTGTATGAAAGTAGATTTTACCCTCCCGCAGCACAAAGTTGATGGGAGTAATATAGGGCTGCCCCTGTTCCCCGCAGGTGGCCAGCCTGCCATAGACCGCTTCCGACAACAGCTCCATGCATCTATCCCTGGAAAACCATTCCACGGGCATGGTCCAACACCTCCCCAATTTTTTAGCTGTAAACCGGCGGGGCCGGCGGGGGACAACAAAACACAACAGACCTGTCCCCTGTGTCGCCCGCCCTGTTGTTACAGCTCCACAACATGGTACCCGTAGCCCAGTTCTTCAATAAATTTGTACATATCCTCTGTGGAAATAAAAGCTGTCTTCGAGTTGTCATTGGGATGAAAAGTCATCATCTTTTCAGAGAGCATCTCCCGGTCCAGGTATACCTTGATATCGCGTTCCTCGTTGTTCAGCAGGCCGAAGAGCGACACCACGCCGGCAGGCAGTGACATCTTCTCCATGAGCCTGTCGGGCGAGACAAAGCTGATGCTTCTTT
>JAPXLS010000016.1:0-19641 GCA_033809435.1 Bacillota bacterium | reverse complement strand
AAGAACAACTTCCCGCGCCCCAACGGGCGCGAAATTCATAATAACATGGAGACGTCACTTTGTCAAACATTATTCTATCTTTTTTTTGGATGTTTGTCGCTGTTTTTACATCCACCTTCCACCGATCCTTACATGTATATCCAGGTTTTGGACTGACTTAATGCAAAAAGGGTTGCATTCACCTTAACAAAGGTTGCGTTTACTTTATCTATTGCCATACATAAATATTGATCTTGGCCATCTGTCCTTTTCTCGCTTAAACAAAAGAAAGACGGATTAAGCTATTTCTTTTAAAGTTTTTTGAAGCGGCCGGTAAAAAAGCGCAGCAACGGCGGTTCATAGACCCATTCCAAACCCTTGATTTCGCTGCGCCGCTCATGGACGCCGGCAATGGCCACAGCAGCATACTCCAGATGCGCTGCAGTGTAAACCCGCCGTGGAATGGTCAACCGGACCAGCTCCAGCTTGGGGCAGTAGTCGCAGCCGTCCTTGTCACGGCCCGCCGAAACGATTCCCCTTTCCATACTGCGCACGCCCGATTGCTCATAAATGGCTGCCGCCAGGGCCTGCGCGGGCAGTTTTTCCTGGGGGAGATGGGGCAGGAATGCCTTTACATCCAGGAAAACCGCATGTCCGCCCACAGGTTTGACTATGGGGACGCCCAGCTCGCTCAGCCTGGCTCCGAAGGAGATCACCTGCTCCACCCGGTGGCGGATATAGGCGTACTCCATGGCCTCGCGCAGCCCCCGCGCAAAGGCTTCCATGTCGCGTCCGGTCATGCCCCCGTAGCTGGGCATCCCCTCAAAGACCACCACCATTGCGGAAGCCCGGCGGTAGAGATCCTCCTCATTAACGGCCAAAAAGCCGCCCATGTTGACGATGCCGTCCTTCTTGCCGCTCATGGTGCAGCCGTCGGCATAGCTGAACATCTCTTTAATAATGGCGGCAATGCTCTTGTCACCGTAGCCCGCTTCACGCTCCTTGATAAAGTAGGCATTTTCCACACAGCGGGTGGCGTCGAAAATTACCCTGATCCCCCGCTTTTCCGAAAAACGCTTTACTTCTCGCAAATTCTGCATGCTTACCGGCTGTCCGCCGGCCATATTTACGGTCACAGCCACCGAGATGTAGGGAATTCTCTCCGCACCGACCCGATCTATTAGCGCCTCATATTTGTTCAGATCAACGTCGCCCTTGAAAGGGATGTCATCTCTCTGCGGATCGTGCGCTTCATCAATGATCACATCGACAAAGGTGCCCCCGTTCATCTCCTGATGCGCCCGGGTAGTGGTAAAGTACATATTGCCGGGAATAAACATCCCTGGCTCGATCAACAATCTGGAGATAAGGTTTTCGGCGCCGCGGCCCTGGTGCGTGGGGACCACATATTTGAAGCCGAAAAGCTCCCGCACCGTCTCCTCGAGGTGAAGCCAGTTGTCGCTCCCCGCATAGGCCTCGTCGCCAAGCATCAGCCCGGCCCACTGGTTGTCGCTCATGGCATTGGTCCCGCTGTCGGTAAGAAGGTCAATATAAACATCCTGCGATTTCAAAAGAAAGGTGTTAAAACCGGCCTCTTCGATCCGCCGGGCCCGTTCCGCAGGCGGCAGCAGATTGATCGCCTCGACCACTTTAATCTTGTACGGCTCCGGTAAAGTATGATTCAAATTACAACGCCTCCATGTCCTTATTATGCCATAGAAGATCTCTCCACCCAGGAATAATTCATTTCATTAAACTATTATCTCTGATCAGCCCAAAGAAAGGCAACAGGTTCTCAACGCGGCTTCAGAGTAGGGAAAAGGATGACATCGCGGATAGAGGGGCTGTCAGTCAAAATCATCACCACGCGGTCAATCCCGATGCCCAAACCGCCCGCAGGGGGCATCCCATATTCCAGGGCGGTAACAAAATCATCATCCATCATGTGGGCTTCATCATCACCCGCTTCACGGCGGGTCAGCTGCCGCTCGAACCGTTCCCGCTGATCAATGGGATCGTTCAGCTCGGTAAAGGCATTGGCCACCTCTTTGCCTGCAATGAAACACTCAAAGCGGTGCGTCAGCCGCGGATCCGATTTCATCTTCTTGGACAGCGGCGAAACATCAATGGGATATTCAAGGATAAATGTGGGCTTGCGCAGCTGCTCCTCGCAGTAAGTGTCAAAGAAGAGGTTGAGGATCTCGCCCCAGCTGCTTTCGCCGCCCAGCTCCAACCCGGCATCACGGGCTGCTTCGAGAGCGCCGGCATCATCGCTGATCTTTTCAAAATCCACTCCGGCATACTTGCGCACGATATTGATCATTGTCTCCCGCTGCCAGGGGGGGGTCAGATCGTAGGTCTCGCCCTGATAGGTGACCTCGCTTTTACCAAATACCCGCATGGCACACTGGTAGATCAGGTTCTCGGTAATGTACATCATATCCTCGTAGTCAGCGTAGCTCTGGTATATTTCCACGGAGGTGAACTCGGGGTTATGAAAAGGGGAGATCCCCTCATTGCGGAAAATTCGCCCGATCTCGTAGATCTTGTCCAACCCGCCGACAAGAAGTCGCTTGAGGTGCAGCTCGGTGGCAATGCGTAAATACAGTTTTATGTCGAGAGCATTATGATATGTAATAAAGGGGCGGGCCAGGGCGCCGCCGGCAATGGTTTGCATGATGGGCGTCTCCATCTCCAGAAAACCCCACTCGTTCAATACGTCCCGCATGGTCTGAATGATCTTGCTGCGGTTGATGAATGTCTGTCTCACCTTTTCATTGACAATAAGATCAACATAGCGCTGGCGGTAACGCAGCTCTACATCTTTTAATCCATGCCATTTTTCAGGAAGCGGTCGCAGCGCCTTTGTCAAGAAGCAATAATCATGTACCGCCACCGTTATTTCGCCCTTTTTCGTCTTGAAAACAGTCCCCCGGACTGCAATGAAATCGCCGATATCAAAAAGATCGATAAGGCTGTATTTTTCCTCCCCCAGTTGATCGAGACGAAAATAAATCTGTATTTTACCCTTGTAATCCTGCAAATCAGCAAAGGAAGCCTTGCCGTGCGTGCGGATGCCGGTTAACCTGCCGGTCAGGGATATCTCTTTGTCCCCCAGTGTGTCATACTGTTCGATAACATCTGCCGAGTAGTGGCTGGAAACAAACTTGCTGCCAAAGGGCTCAACACCTTTTTCCCTCAGCTGAACCATCTTCTGGCGCCGGGCCTTCATCAGTTCGTTTAGCTGATCCTGCTCCATTTAACTACCTCCAAATAAATTAACTTATTTCCAGGATCCTGTACTTAAGCGATCCCGCAGGCACCTTCACCTCGACCTCTTCACCGATGGTCAACCCCAGTATGGCCCTGCCCACCGGAGACTCATTTGATATTTTGCTGTCACCGGGATCGGCCTCGGCAGTGCCCACGATAGTATAGATGTACTCCCGGTTCATTTCCACATCCTCGAGCTTTACCGTTGAGCCGACTGTCACATAACTGTTGTTGCCGGCGTCTTTTTCCAGGATCCGGGCCCTGCGGAGTATTTTCTCCAGGGTGATTATCCTGCCCTCCACAAAGGCCTGCTCATTCTTGGCATCCTCATATTCCGAGTTGTCCGTGATATCTCCGTAGGTGATGGCTTCCTTGATTCTGGCGGCAATATCTTTACGCTTGACTGATTTCAGGAAAAACAGTTCCTTCTCCAGCTTCTCCAGGCCATCCCTGGTTAAAAGGACCTCTTCGTTGGCCATGTAATGATTCTCCCCTTCAAAGAATATTTACCCGAAAGAACATTACAGTACTATGAATTTTACCCGGAGCATATGCGTTTGGGCGGAAAATAAAAAAGGGACTGCCTGAGAACCTATAACCAGAGTGTCAGCCACACTTTGACACTTCGCGCACCGCTCCGAGCTAGTTCCATAACCATGATCACAAATTTTAAAGGTATTATAAATGGCGTTACAGCAATTGTCAAGGGGACGCGATCCTGCAATGTGAAGGGCCTGTTTCAAATGCTGTTTCAGCAGATTTCCTGCAGGTTGTTTCTGATCTCTTTTACAGAGGTAAAACTCAGGTAACGGTTTGCCGCCGTGAACCCCGCAACGATGAAGCCATGCTTCGCTGCGAGCCGCCTGAGTCCGGTTACCTTCTCAAGACGCATTTCCCGCCCCCAAAAGTACCGGTCATATCTGCGCTCCAGGGCCAATAGAATCGCTTCTGCCATCCAGGCGAGAACGCATGCATCGGGAAGACCCAGATCGCAGTCCAGTACCGCTTCGCCGGGCAGCCGGACCACGGCTTCGTCAAAGCACATCACATCGGAGCGTTCATTGGCAATGCCCAAAGAAAACCCCTCCCCTGCGCCAAGATTGCAGACAATGGAACCTCTTTTTAGATCGTGGGGAGAGAGCATCCGGCCGGCCGATTCTCCGGCAGCGATAACCAGGTCTGCTTTCGCCGCTGCTCTGCTTGCCCGCATGCTGACCCGGCAGGCCACCCCGCAGTCATAAAGAACCCGGCGCGATAGAAGATCCAGCCGGGCGTCGTCGCCGTCCACCAGAGTGATGTAGTTAATCCCGTCGCGGGCCAGGATTTGCGTGCAGAGGGCGCCAAGAGGTTCAGCCGCCCCCAGAACCAAAACCGCCGCCCCCTCCAGACTTATGCCCATCAGCGCCGCCGCCGCTTGCAAACCTTCAATGGCGGCGATTGTAGAGTATCCCAGGCCGCCGGTTACCGTCAGGCCCAGGTTTCGGGCAAACACAGCCGCCATATCCCCCAGAACTGCAGACATGGAGGGAGCAAGACCGATGATGCGTGCGCCCAGGCGTGAGGCCTTCCTGCCGGCCCGGACAAGGCCTTTCAGCAGGTGGCGCTGCGACGGTTGACGGTCATGGCAGTTAAAAAATAAGAAATGACCTGAAGTCCGGCCCGAAGACGAGCCCACCCCGGTCAGAGTCGCTGTTCTGACGGGGGCAAAGCGGTACCACAGGGAAGGCGGAAGGAACGGCAGCCGGACCCTCCGGACCGGCTGTGAATAGTTATGTATTATGGCGAAATGATCGACCATGGCGCTCCCATCCGCCCACCGCACAAAGGGTTATTGCAGCTCTTCAATACGGGGCGTAATCTTCAAGTCTTCCAGCATCCGGTTGTATTGATCTTCCGTGAGCTCACTTTTGCTGCCCGCCAGCGAAATCAGGATCGCCTCCAGCATATTCGTTCCAAAGGAACGCCCCTCCATCTCCGGAGTGGTAGCTACCAGGGTTTTCACACCCCGCTCCTTCAGGTGGCGCACATCTTCACTGGTCACGGTATTGGTAATCACAATCTTGCCCGGGAGCTCCGGCGGCATATAGCGGTGTATGAAATGAAAATCTCCGGCTATAATTTCATTTTCCAGAAAGTACTTGATCTGCCGCGGTTTGCTCTCTCCCTGTTGCTCCCCGGTGGGATAGATCATGGAAAAAGGCAGCCGGACCACGATGGGCGCAATAAAACGGGCCAAACGGGCCAGGCTTTTCAAAGATTTGAGCGGGAGCGGCACATTGAGAACGAAAAGAAAATCGCCCAGAGTCACATCGCAGCCGGCATCGAAGAGCGCCTGGGCCATCCCCAGGCGGTCCATGGCACAGGTCAGAAGCACCCGGCGTTGCTCCTTTAAGATATCGGTATTGGCTGCCAGATATTCGATCACCCGCCGCTCCAGAACATGCTTCAGTCCCGATCCGTCAACAATGGGCGTCTGCTGCGCCGCCTGGACGAGTTTGCGGGCATCACGCAGAATATAGCGCTTATCCACGGCGGAAATATAAAGATCGATCCCCCCCAGGCCGAAAGCATCTACCTTTCCATCATATTCTTTGATCAGTTCGATCATTCTTCCCATGTCGCCATTCGTTCCGAAACGCTCAACCTTGCATTTTTCCCCCATCATTTCCACGGTAACGGCATGGTCCCTTTGCGATGAGCCCAGGCTTATTCCAACTACATGTTTCATGTTAACCCTGCTCCCTTCTTCCCTGTTCATTCAGCACCTGCTCAATCAAATCGCGAAACCGGTCCGTCTCAACCCGCCTGTCTTCATGAAGCGGTGTTGAACCCAGGTCCAAAAAGACAATCTGACAGTCCAGAAGCGCTTCGGCAAGGCGATACCATTTTTTTGAGGTAGCCATCACCAGAATCTCGTAATCCCTTAAACGGGTAATAAGATGCAAAATCTGATTCAAAAAATCGAGTGCCTTTTTGTCATCGACCAGTTCCCAGCGCTCCCGGTTGGTCATGATCCAGAAAAATTCCAGACCCAGATCCCGGCAAATATTTACCAGCTCCTCTTTGTTCTCGACAGGGAAGCCGATCACCGCCACCCTTTTCCCCTTGCGGATCTCAGCGATGGTCTCCAGGCGGGAAATAAAGCTGCGATCCAGTGAAAGGCGCCGGGCTACCTCCTGTTGGGATAACCCCGTTGCCCGCAACTCCAGAACCCGCTCCAGCAACCGCCCGGCGCGATCCACGCTAACCAGTTTCTCGCCTATCCGCACAATGTTCTCAAAGCGCATCCTTCAGCCACTCCTGTGCACAGTTCTGTTTACATCATTATCCTATCACCCCGTCCTTTAAAAAGCAAGCAAGATCTGCTGAATCATTCCAACCGGAACAACCGGGTTCAACTGCACCAAAAAGGGCTGCCCCATAGGGGGCAACCCCGGATTTTGACAACCCCGAAACCGTCCCGCCTCTATTCTTCTAGCAAGATGCGATGATCCATCAATTGGAGCTCTTTGAATTTGGCCTTGACTTTTTTCCTTTCTCCCAGCATTCCCACCAGCAAGATCTCATCGCCCTGCGGCGTGATCACACTGACATCCTCCATCAATTTCTCCTCCCGCCCGTCCTTGACCAGGTACACCGTTGACTGGCACAAACCGATCCACCTCCTGTTTTATTTTTCCTCCGGAATGGCAAACCTTTGCAGAACCCTCCTCATCTCCCCTGCTGTAGAAACATCGCCGAGGCTGCGCCTCGCTTGCGCCGCCCCGGGAAACCCCTTCAAATACCATCCGGCTGCGCGCCGCATCTCATGCAGCGCCACCTCACTCCCCTTGAAGCTGCAGAGCAAGTCAAGGTGCCGCAGGGCGGTTTCAACCCGTTCCTGCGGACCGGGTTCTTCCACCGCAGGGCCGCCTTCCAGCCCGTTTTTAACCTGTCTGAATATCCAGGGATTGCCCAGCGCAGCCCTTCCGATCATCACACCATCGCAGCCGCTGTAATCGATGATCGCAGCAGCATCATCTGCGGAGCAGATATCACCATTGCCAAATACAGGTATATCCACGGCTTGCTTGACTGCCCGGATGATCCCCCAGTCCGCCTTCCCGCTGAATCCCTGGGCTACAGTCCGGCCGTGGATAGCAACGGCCCGAACCCCGGCTTCTGCTGCGCGTAAAGCGATCTCCACGGCGCTAACCTGCCGCTCATCCCAACCCTTCCGCATCTTCACCGTCACCGGAAGGGAAACGGCCCGGGTAACTGCCTTAAAAATAGCGCTGCAGAGCCGGGGCTGCCGCATCAGCGCCCCGCCCTCACCATTGTGTACGACGCGCGGTGCGGGGCACCCGAGGTTCAGATCAATGAGATCCGCTTTCAGCGCCTCAACCTTTCGAGCCGCTTCGGCAAGCAGCGCCGGCTCGGAGCCAAATATCTGCAGCCCCACCGGCCGCTCCGCCTCCTGAAAATAGGTCATCCTGCAACTGTAACCGCTTTCCTGCAGCAGCGCCCGGGCATGAATCATCTCCGAAAAAACGAGCCCGCAGCCACACTCCCTGGCCAGGATTCTGAAGGGATGGCCGGTAACCCCGGCCATTGGGGCAAGGGCCAGGGCAGGTTCGACACGGACCCGGCCAATGTTAACAAACAGAGGCGCCGCCATGCATCTTCCCGGCCTTCAGGACACCACCGCAC
The DNA here is from genome assembly GCA_033809435.1 of Bacillota bacterium. Lineage (GTDB taxonomy): Bacteria > Bacillota > Dethiobacteria > DTU022 > DTU022 > JAAZIN01. The sequence goes on along the minus strand of JAPXLS010000016.1, from coordinate 11,700 downwards.
TCGCTGATCATAAAAAGCTCTTCCCCCGGCACATCCAGCTGCCGGGCTATTCTTTCCAGCAGCTGCGGTGAGGGGGTTTTCCGGCCCCTTTCGATACAGCTAAGCGTAGTAACGGAGATCTTGATCATAGAGGCCAGCTCCTGCTGGGTCACCCGTTTCAGACGCCGCAACGCCCTGATCCTGAGTCCGAGCCTCTGGTACATCCGGACCGCCTCCCTTTGTCAATGACAATTCGACAAAATAAAATCTATTCCTGCAAATTGCGGCAGCAGGCGGTTCCCGGTCTTTAATAGCCTGCGGGTCAGCCCAGGTAACGACGGGCCAGCTCCGTCAGAAAGTCTGTTTTCAGGCGCAGGCTCTTCACATCGGTACGTTCATTCCGGCCGTGCATCGTCAATGAAATATTCTGATCATATTCCGCATCCATATGGCCTATTCCGTAGGCGGGGATGCCCAGGCTCCGCAAATACTTCGAATCGGTGGAGCCGGTGGATATAACAGGCAGGCAGACTGCATTCGAGCCGACAAGCTCTTCGGTAAGCTGCCGGACCAACCGGTACGGCTCCAGCCGGGAAGATGTAAAAGTCGGTTCACGGTACTCCGTCAGGGCCAGTTCAATTTCCGGACCGACAAGATTGTGAATTTCCCCCATTACATAATCCGCGTTCTGTCCCGGGAGAGTACGGATGTCGATATCACATTCGCAGGAGTCCGGAACTATGTTGGTTTTTGATCCGCCCCGAATCAGGTTCGGCGAAACAGTCATCCTGGTCATGGCCCGCAGCATCTCTGTAAAGGTGGTGTCGATGTCCAGCTTCTCAAGCATCTCATCAACATTCTGCACCGTCGGCGCCATATTAAGACCCCGAATCCGGGCCAGTTCCGTCAGCAGCGCAGTCAGTTCGGGAACCAGGATGATCTCCGGCCTGTATCCGGCCAGCGCACTCACCGCATGGGCCATCTTCACCACTGCATTTTCGCCGAGGGTGGGCAGAGAACCGTGGCAGGAGACCCCCCTGGCCTTGATCCGGTTCCAGGCCGTCCCCTTTTCTCCCACCTGGATGAAATAGATCATCTTGCCGTTAATCTCCAAAGGGAAAGGTGCCCCTTCGTTTATCGCAAAATCCGCCATGATTTTTTCGGGACAGTGGGAGGCGATATGGCCCGCCCCATATTTGCCCCCCTGCTCTTCATCGGCAGTAGCGGCAACAATGAGCTCACCGTTCAAAGCGGCGCCTTCGCGGGCCAACCGCAGCATGGCGCAGACCCCGGCCGTCGCCATATCCTTGCAGTCAATTGCGCCGCGCCCCAGAACCAATCCATCCCTGATTTCGCCGGAAAAAGGGGCAAAATCCCAACCGTCGCCTGCAGGAACCACATCTAGATGAGACATGTAGAGAAGTTTCTTCGGACCGGAGCCGAAGCGGGCGACGAGACTGCCTCTCCCCTCAACGGCTTCGATTATCTCGCAGGCGACGCCCGCCTCCTTTAGCAATCCGTACAGGTAACGCGCCGCCGCAGTTTCATTACCCGGTGGATTGGTTGTATTGATCTTGATCAGTTCGCCAAGCACATTTTCGGGATTCAAACCGAATCACTCCTTTTTAAGTTGCTGTCTGCCCCAATCATATAACAGGTTGACACCAGCCGGAAGGAGGAATGCATTTTACTGCAACCCGGCAGCGGGCTGCTCCAACTGTATCTGCCGGACAGTATTAATAAAGGTAGCTTTTCAGGAGCTCCGTTGTTGTGGAATCCATCGTTTCATGCAGCAGTTCAATGGATTGGTATGCCTTCGCAGTACAATTGTCGATAATCTTCTCCGCATAAAGCCAGGGATTTGCCCGTTTGACCTCTTGGAGCAAAATATCGTAATCCTCACCGGATGGCGATCCGCCCAGTATCTGCAACAGCTTTTTGCGCAAGGGGCTTTTGCCAAGCGTATAGATGAGGGGCAGGGTGCAGCATGGGACAGGTTTCCTTGCACGCAGGCTCTGTTTGCAGTTTTCCACTTCACGTTTAAGCTGCAGGCTAATACCCAGATAAAGGCCATAATAGGAAAGCGCTTCATTGCAGCCGGGCTTTAAACCACCAAAAGAGGCTCCAAGGCTGCAGGAGAGAGCAAATATCGAGGCGCTGCCATCGCAGATTCTCTGCAAATACTCTCCGGGATCCCCGGCATCCGCCGGTTCAGCGGGCATGTTGATCACCCCGGTGGCAAAACGGGTGATCACTTCGGACATTCCCTGGATAAAAATAGGTTGGGGCCCCGCCAGGGTCAAAGCCAGACCGAAAAAGAAATCACCGCACAGAATCGCTTCCTTCTGAGACATGTCGCCTGTGCCGGAAATATCGCGATGGGTCTCCAGGGCCAGGTGCAGAGCTTCCAGGGAGGCGGCCAGACGGTACCTCGACCTATCCCGGTCTGATGATGTTATCAGGAGAAAAAGAGCAGGGCAGACCCGTTCGCCTTTTCCGGCAATAGCCAGAAGCCCATCGCGCAGTGCTGCCGGGGTCCTGGCTGAAGCTTGCCAGAGAATCCGATCCACCTCCTGCATGGGCGCCGCGAGCAGCGCCTCCGCAACCCTGTCAGATGCGCCGTCATTCCGGCAGACTCCGCCGTCGCCCCGCTGCTTCAGTGGTATTACTTTCCCCTTCATTGTGTAACCCCTTAAATTCACTCAGAATTATTATGCAGCAGCAGAAGCCATTTCATACTGCACGAGAAAGCGGCAGGTGTACCGAAGAAGATCCGCCTGACACTTGGCCTGGAAATCCTTTCAGTACAGCAAGAATCAAGGCTGTGCGTGATTGGACCGGATCTCCGGGGAGGATCTCCGGCCGGCAATCCGGCTGCACGGCCTTCCGGCTCCTCCGGCGGGGGCTTCGCATGTGAGTGCGTGTTGTTATTTGGAGGACGCTGTGCTATAATCAATCTGCCCATGGCGGGGCGTAGCGCAGTTTGGTAGCGCGCTTGGTTCGGGACCAAGAGGCCGCGGGTTCAAATCCCGCCGCTCCGACCAGCAAGAAACCCTTCAGGCAAGGGATTCGCGTCTCTCGCCGGAGGGGTTTTGTTTAAGCGGCATGTCCCGGGCTGTCCTGCCCTGCGGCCCTCAAAGCAGCTCCACGGGATCACCGGATTTTACCCGGCCGCCCCTTATCACCCGGCCAAAGTATCCCCGCTCGGCCAGCAGGCTGAAACCCCGGTAGGAATATGTGTGCTTCTCCGAGGCATCCTTGCCGATGGAACCAATTTCGATTATTGCCTCACCGGCCTTGATCAGGCTGCCCATGCCCAGCCCGCATTCCGGCAATCCCCGCACCAGCAGATTCTCTGCAAAACTGCCCGGAGCCGGTCTCGAGCCCAGTTTTTCCAGCAGCGGATCAACAAACTGTTCCAGCAGAATGCTGACTTCCTTCTCACCCGAGCCGGCATGAGCATCACCCACCAGACCGGAACCTTCCTTCAGATAGCCCTGGCCCACATCGTGCTTGGGAACACCGCGCTCATCGGATAAGCATACTGCACAGATACGCCCGGTACACATAATTAACCCCCCTGTTCCATACATAAAAATGAAGGCAGCCGCCGGTAGAATAATTATACCAGCACCGCCCTCATTTTTCAGCGCTCCTGTGCGACGAAATTAAACTAGCCATCGCCGCCCGGGCTGTCAATCTCTTTTAGCCTTTCCTCGATAAGGCGAACCTGCTCCCGCAACAACCCTGCTCGATGCTTTAAAACTGTCTCCTCATCGGCCGGGATCCCCCGGTAAAAAGGGGGCTGCAGGAAACCATAAGCTCCAAACCTGCGCCCTGGAAGAGGGTTGGCGTATCCGGGCCGGCCGTATCCTGAACAGTAGCCGGCGGCCCTGCCGCTGCGCGGGCCCCAACCCATGGGGCCGGTTCCATCACCACCCGGCATCTCGCTGCGCCTCCTTTCAGTTAAGTAGTAATGCAAAAATGGAGACTACCACCACCTGCGGCGCCGGCTGCGGCCCCTTCCAAAGCCGAATCCGAAGCGAGGCCGTCCAGCCCGCCGGAATCCCCGCCGTCCAACTGCCGGCGGGTAGCTCTCTTTTTCAGAAAGAGGCATGGCGCAATAGCCGCGCCCCCCTCCGGTCATCGGTCCTCCGCCCGCTGGGCCCGATCCGTCAAAACCCGGCATAACAAACACCCCTTTCTTCTGGAAATGATAGTGTTAGGCATGCCTAACTTCTACATCATACTTTACTCCAAATCTGACCGGTTGTCAACACGCCCTTTTCACAATGATCGTTTATATGAGCTAAAACCCCTGTTCAGGAGCCCTTCATCCGGAAGCGAAGCACTTTGCTTCACCGGGTTCTTTCACTTCTGCCCGCCTCTTTTCACGGCGCTGCAGCATCAGATCGACAAAAGCCTCCAGCCTGGTTTCCGCACCGGTGCGCCCGGTCTGTTCATCAATGAACAATGTAAGTACTGGAATATCGTATTCCCTGCTCAAATGAGGCACCAGGCTTTTGGCCACGATCTCCGGAATGCAGGTAAAGGGAGCCAGCTGAACCACCCCGTCATATCCCTGCCGGGCATAGCGGATCACGTCCCCAACGCTGTTCTGCCCGTGGCCCCCGATAAGCTGGGGCAGGTAGGGCCGGGCCAATTTTTTACTGCGCAGATCGCCCCTGGTAGATAAGACATCATGCTTCGTGTAGTTGGTCAGATAGATACTGCGCCGCACCCTTGCACCCATTTCCCCCAGGGTCTCTTCAACATAGAGGTTGGCAAAGGGCTCCAGCTGGACGTATATTTCCCCGACAATGCCCACCAGGAGGGGATCTGCTTCTTCATCCAATGCAACCCTGTCCAGTTCCTGCAGTGCGGCTTTACGGGCCTCGGAAATTTCGGATAAACTCCTGGCGCTGTCCAGGCAAGCAGCGCCCCTGTTAAAGGCCCGGGAAGTATCCCCCCTGTACAGCTCGCGGGGCCGGATATCCTGCGCCAACTGCTCCAGTTCATCCAGGGCCGCCAGTTTTGACCAGGCCCTTCTGATGATTCCAAAGAGGTCAAACCAGGAGCTGGGCCCTTTCAACAGCCCAAGTTTCCTGATAAAGTCTGCAGGTTTCTTCAAGGGGGGCCAGAAAAATATCAATTCGGGATCATACCCCAGATCATTTAGAATACGGAGATGCAGTTCGCCGTAAAAGCCTGCGCGGCAGGGCCCGTACCCGCCCCCGCTGACGATAGTGTCAGCTCCCCGGGCCAACCCTTCCAGATAGGTGCCCAGGCAGATCTTGAAAGGAATGCAGGCAAATTCAGGAGAGTACCTCGCTCCCAGGGCCAGGGTCTGGCGGGTCGGGCGATCCGGAATCACCGGCTCCTGCCCCATTTCCTCGATCAGCTGGGCGGCCACCATGGTCAGCGTCCCCATATGGGGATAGACGATCTTCATCACACTCTCCCTTTGACCTGAACCCCTGAAGGGGAACGCAAGCCGGTGGGGGGCGGTTCCTCCGCCAGGTTGTCCCATTTGCCGCAGCGGCTGCCCCACCTGGCCAGCAATGTACCCTCCAGGGAGATATTGATAATCTCGCAGATATTGGAACAGCCCCGGCACTCAAAACTGCTTGTTTCGTAATTGGATTCGCTCAGGGCAAAGCCCCGGAATTTCGAGCCCCGCCCTTTCCCGGCCGCCTGTTTTGAAATCAGCGCCGCTCCCAGCGCACCCATCACGGCATAGTGCGGCGGGACTATTACCTCCTGCTGGAGGGCTTTTTCAAAGGAGGCCTTGATGCCCACATTGGCGGCCACACCTCCCTGAAAGACGATGGGGGGCTGGATATCCTTACCCTTGCCCACATTGTTCAGATAGTTCCGGACCAGGGCATCGCAGAGCCCGGCGATGATATCTTCCGTGGCATGGCCCACCTGCTGCTTGTGCACCATATCCGATTCCGCAAATACTGAACAGCGCCCCGCAATATGGACCGGATGCGTGCTGTTCAGGGCCAGTTCGCCGAATTTTTCGATGGGGATATTCAATCTTGCCGCCTGATGATCCAGAAAGGAGCCGGTTCCCGCAGCACAGACGGTGTTCATTGCAAAATCGGCCACCACACCGTGCCTCAAGATGATGATCTTGGAATCCTGCCCCCCCAGCTCCAGCACGGTCTGCACCCCCGGCGCCACCAGGTTTGCAGCCACGGCATGAGCGGTGATCTCGTTTTTAACCACATCCGCTCCCACCACCACCCCGGTCAGATGGCGGGCGCTGCCGGTAGTGCCCACCCCCCGGATATGCACGGGAGCGCCATTCAGTTTCTCCCCGATCTCCCTGAGCCCCTCCTGGACCACCCTGATCGGCTCTCCGCGGGTCCTGAGATACAATGAAACAACTATTTCGTTTCTCTCATTTATCAGGACCAGGTTGGTGCTGACCGAGCCCACATCTATGCCCAGATAACCTTCCACGGCTCAATCCCTCCCCTTCCCCAGACTCTCTCTTCCAGCCAGCAGCATATCCACAAAGGCTTCCAGACGGGTATGCAGCCCGCCTTCCCCGGTATGCTCATCTATGGTCAGAGTTAAAAAAGGTTTTTTCTTTTGCTTGGCCTCAAGCTCGACAAATTTGTCAACCATGGCATCGGGACCGCAGCCGAAAGCGGTTACATGAATGATCCCGTCAACCCTTCCGGGCTCCTCCAGATAGTACAAACTGCTCCAGGCCACCCGGTTGCTGTAGTGCCAGAAAAAGTTTTGCGGCAGAACCCGTGACATGCAGCGGAGTTGCGATAAGGGGACCCTTTCCGGCGTAAACAGTTCCACCCCCATATCCACCAGCTTACGGTAAAGATTCGAACTGATAAAGGGGTCATAAAGCACGTAGGGATAACCTAGCAGGGCCACCTTCAGCCCTTTGCCGGGGCTGCTTCCGCCCTGAAAAGCAGCCTCTTGCCCGCCCTTTACAGCCTCCTGTTTTCCATCCAGGTGCTGCATGGCCTCCAGCGGGACCATCCCTGCAAACAACAGTTGCCGGTACGTTCGCTGCCTCTGGCAGGCCCGGTAAACAGCAACGGGAAAATTGATCCCGGCCTTGATCCCCAGTTGGCGGGCCACATCCTTGAAAAAAGGGAAAACCCAGTTCCGGAGCCGGGTTGATTCAGCCCGGGCATCGATCACCGGCGGCAGTTTCGTCCCTGAAAAACGGACCATGTCGGGCAAACCCAAAAATTTGGGGCAAAAGACAGCCCTGCCGTCCACGCTGACCATCCGGGGAACGAACAGGAAATCAACACGATCTTTCAAGTCGATAACATGGCCGTGCAGGATCTTGATCGGGATGCAAGCATCGGTCACCGTATCCCTGATCCCCCATTCGAGGATCTCCCTGTTGGTGGGGTGTGAGAGAACTGTCTTCACGCCCAGCTCTTCCAGAAAAGTTTTCCATAAGGGATAGTACGTGTAAAAGGCTAAGGTTTTTGGAATGCCCACTATCAACGGAGTTTCACCTTGCCCCATGGAATGATCAGGGGGATATTTCAGATTGCCGAAAATACCCCACGCTGGTAATTCGACATTTTATATGAAAACCCTTCATCATCATGGAAGGGTCAGTGCGAGCAGGAGGAGTTGAACCATGGCTCTGGAGACCTCATCTGATGCCCACCGGCATGAGCAGCAGGGGAGCACCCTGTACCGCAAGGATCCCTTTCACAGCGGAGTCATCGAAAGCACCCACCGCCACGGTGGCCAGCTGCAGCACTTCGGCCTGCAGGTATAGATTCTGCGAAACGCACCCGGCCTCCATGTGTACATACCGGTATCCCCTTTCGCCATAACGCCGGGTAGTTCTCTCATAGTGGGCCGTTATGGCAATAACAACCGGAGCCGCAGCTATCATCTTCTGGCCCAGGGAAGCACGCGCCAGCCCCGCCCTCAGATCGTTCCGCTGCAGCAGATCCAGACCATGAGACCGGTAATCGTAATGATAAAGGCCGGGATCGAGCCCTTCCACATCACCCGCTGCCAGGTAGAGCTCCAGCGGGTACGTTGCACCGGCGGAAGGTGCGGCCCGCGAAGTCCCGGCTGCGCCGCTCGCACCCAGCCCGCCGGCGGACCAGAGCAGCAGGCCCACCTGGGACAGGCTCAAGCCCCCGGCCCGGAAACTGCGCCGCGAAATACGCTCGTAAATGGCCTCCCCAACCGAGGCTCGCCCGGTAATTTCCAGCCGCGGCAACGATATTTTTTCCAAAGCGCCGATCACCCCGTCCAGGTTTTGCCGATCAGACAATTTATGCAGCATTTGCACCTATAAAACGGTTGCCCGCTTGTGCATTTTATGCCGGGCAGGGTTGTTTGGCAGGGATTCCTGGGAATGCTCCCCCCCGTCAACAGCCCTTAACGTCCGAGAAGGGCCCTGGCTATCGCCCTCAGGTCTACATCAGATCCCGTACGAATGCGCCGGGTCCACGCAGCGGGGATCGCCTTTATACCGCTGAAAGCGCCACAGACAGCACCGCAGATGGAACCATTTGTATCTGCATCATCACCTGCATTCACGGCTGCGGGAATGCCAACGGCCGGATCGCCCCCGGCTGCATAGAAAATTCCCAAAGCCAGCGGTATGCTTTCATAGGCTTTCATCCCGGCCCCCAACATTCTCGTGAGCTCATCAATGATTTCAGCCATATGGTGGCTCTTCATCTTTTCCACTATTCCCTTGGCGTAAAGAATCCGCCTCGTCACTGATGGCGCGGGGATATCAAAGCCGATGGCCTCGCCGTATTCGGCGCCCAGCGCTGCTTCTTCCATCACTTGCTCCGGAGTATGCCCTCCGCGAACTCCGGCGGCACAGGCCGCGGCCACAGCGACAGCGGCGGCCACCGCGGGAGCACTGCCGTGACTCGGCAAGGAGGAAGCGGCAGCAGCTTCCAGGCAACTCTGTCGATCATTCCAGTAATATATCCCCACCGGAGCAACCCGCATGGCACTGCCATTGGTATCGCCGTATTTTGCCCCTTCCCCCGGATCCCCGCCTTTGATCAGGGCGGTGAGAAAACTTCTTGTGCTCGGCCCGATCAGATCGCCCTGCAGTACATCATTTTCCATGGCCCATTCCTTCATCAGCCGGCAAAAGGCTTTTTTATCAAAGCCCTTGTTGCCTATGAGTACATTTGCCACAATCAGACTTTCATAAGTATCATCGGTAACCTGCCCTGCCTCCAACGGGGCATGCACCTTTTGTGCACCGTGAGCGGGCAATATGAAATCCTCAATATATCCGTAAATAGTGCGGATCTGATCGCGGGTCATAAAGGAAGCAGGCGCTCCCATGGCATCCCCCACGGCGCCCCCGTACAGACAACCAACAGCCCTGGCCAGCCGCTCTTCCATATGCGCCCCCTTGAATCCTTTGTCTCCCTTACATCCCGGTTCTACCGCTCCATGTTACCCGAATACAACCCGAACAAAGTAATCTAAGATACTACCCAGCTGGCGTCGAATTCTCCGTGCGGTCCTTTGATACCTGCAACCAGCGAGGCACAGCATGCCGCTACTGCCAGCGATTTTTCCATGCTCCAACCCCTGATCATGGCAAAGGCCAGCGCTCCGGAAAAACTGTCACCGGCCCCGGTGCTGTCCACTGTCTTGACCGGAACACTGTCATAGGCAATTTGCCTGTTACCTTCAAAGGCGATCCCTCCGCTCACCCCTCTGGTCAGGACAATCCTGCGTCCGGTTGCAGCTGCTTCTTTTGCCCATTCCTCAGGCTTTTTCCCTTTACGTTTCTTATGTCTTTTTAAAACACCCTTCCCGGCCAAATACAGGGCTTCATCCCAATTAGGCGTGATCACATCAGCCAACGTTGCAGCCCTTTCCAACACATCTGGTGCAATACGGGCAACCATGGGACCGGGATCAAATAAAATATTATAACCTTTGGCCTTCAGTTTTTCCAGGATCAAGGCCACGCGGCAACCGCTATCTCCCAAAAGATAATAACCTGTAACAGCTGCCGCATTGCATCCCTCTGCCACCTGCTCAGGTATCAGCTGTTCATCAAACTCCCTCTCGCAGCCTTCTTTTGTAAGAAAAGTTCTCTCTCCTTCGGGCTCAACGAAAACCAGGCAATAGCCGGTCCGGCAGGCGCCACCGTCCGTTGTTCCAACCCTCCCTGGTACTGCCTGACCGGCACAACGGGGCAAAGCCCTTCTATTTCTTTCGCCCGCCTGCCTGACACAGTCAACAGGCATGCCCTTGTCCCCTAAATAAGCAGTGCAGGCCTCTCCCGCCTGATCCTCTCCTACATAGGAAACAATGTAGGGAGTTCCCCCAAGAATCTTTATGGTGGAGGCCATGTTTATGGCACAGCCACCCACAAAATTAGCTGAACTTCTGATCACACCGTCGTGCCCTCGCCCGGGAAACCGGTCTATACAATAATAATGATCGATCATTAAACCACCAAAGACCAAAATCTTATTCATCGTCATCCTCCAGTTGCCTGCAAAATACCGGTTCCCAAGTTATTGTAACCCTATCCCCCTTCGTGAAAACTGTGGTCTCACCCAGGTTTTGACTTTCAGCCACCAGCTCCTGACCGCAGCAGTCGATCCGGTACGTTGATAAATTGCCCACGTAAGTGACCATGCTCACCGTACCATGGAGACAGGGTGTCTTGGAACCGCCTTTACTCCCGCCTGTTCTTGCAGGGTCATCCATGGTGCCGGCCCCCCGGCCGTTCCCGCTCACCTTGTCCCCTTTCCCGGCGTGGCCTAGCAATAATTTTTCCGGCCTTACACTGTACAGCACCCTGCTGCCCCTCTCCGCAGGCCATGCCGTGGCCAGCGTAACCGCTCCATATTCCGTATCCAGGGTTACCGTGCCGGAGGCCCTGTCTGCCTCCAGCACTTTTCCGGCAAAAAAATTCGCTTTGCCCAGAAAACTTGCCACAAAGCGGTTCCGCGGCTCCTCATACATGGTAAAAGGTTCACCCCACTGGACAATTTTCCCTTCCTTCATCACCACGATATAGTCCGCCAGGGTCAGGGCCTCCTCCTGATCGTGGGTCACAAAAAGGGCGGTAGCGCCGGAAAGCGATAATATTCGGCGCAGCTCAACCTGCATCTCCACCCTCAACTTTTTGTCCAGGGCGCTCAGGCATTCGTCCAGAAGGACTATTTTCGGTTCTATAACCAGCGCCCGGGCCAGTGCCACCCTCTGCTGCTGCCCCCCTGAAAGCTGTTTGGGCTTTCTTTTGCGGAATTCCGTCAGCTGCACCAACGCCAGGATCTGATCGACCTTGCTGCGAATTTCATTCCTTGAATAGCGGCGCTGTTCGAGTCCGTAAGCCACGTTCTCGTGGACTGTCATGTGGGGAAAGAGTGCATAGCTCTGAAAGACAAAACCGATATTCCTTCTGTGCGCGGGAACATCGTTGATCAGCTCGCCATCTATATATATTTCTCCGGCATCGGCAGGTTCAAAGCCGGCAATGAGCCGGAGCGCCGTTGTCTTGCCGCACCCCGACGGTCCCAAAAGCGCCACCAGGGCTCTTTCAGGCACTTCCAGATCAATGTGGTCGAGTACCGTGTTTTCTCCGTATATCTTGGTAAGGTTTTTTACCGTCAAGTTGGCCATGCCTACAGCGCTCCTTTTGAAAACAGCTCTTTTGTTCCTGCCGCGCCCATCACAAGACCCACCCCCAGAATACAGAGCAGC
>JAPXLS010000015.1:0-21599 GCA_033809435.1 Bacillota bacterium | reverse complement strand
GCATCCTGGAGGCAAGCTGGGATCCCGCCTCAACAAGACAGCGGTTAACCTCTTCCCCGGCCTTGACGGCCGTTAAGCTCCCTGCAAGCAGATCGCAGTTTTCCAACTGGGCGGAGCGTTCTGTACTTTCCGGCTGCAGCTCGATAAACTCGCGGAGCGATCCTTTCCCCGCCACTTTCTGCTTTTGCATTATAAAGCGCTCTCCCCTGCGCAGGCTTCCGGCCCCTGATTCCACCGCAGAAGCCAATCTCTGAAAGTCCATTGAAAGAAGACTCTGCTGTATCTCCTCTTCAAGCAGGAACAGCTCCTGCGCCAGTGCAAGGCCCTCTTTCAGCAAGGGGTTCAAATGTCCGCCAGATCCCTTCTGCAGGTCGCTCATCTGCCTTTCCCCCTCCGGGCAGGGCGATCTTCAGGTGAGCGCAGCATGGCTTCAGCCACCTTGCGCGCGTCAATCTCGTAAATACCTTGATCTATTTCTTCTTGCAGCTCCTTCAAGCGGGCGGCATCCGGCGGATCATTCCGCCCCTCCAGGCGCTCCGCTTCCTGCAGAGCAGCCAAAAGGTTTGACAGTTCACGCCGATCGCCCGGGGAGGTTGGAGAGGCAGCAGCCTTTTCTTCCGGAGGCGGCTGCACCCCCTGTCCGGGCTCACGAAGCCGGTTCAAAAGCAACTTATACAAAGATCGTATCTCCATGGCTCACAACTCACTTCCCTGGAATGGACGGCCTTTCATAACCCTCTATGATTGATCTTCGGCAAATGTAATAAAGTTTTAAGGGACAGGTATCAACTCCAGGGACTGATCCTGATATCACCTTCCTGATCCAGAAATAGCTGAACATTGCTCAAATTATTTTCCAGGCAAAGCTCGGGCTTTCCAATCTTTATTCTTGTATTCTCGTAAACCCGCCCCAGCCGTATTTTCCTTCCGCTGTCCGTTTCGATCAAACCCTGCATCTTCGTGGGCCTGGGGACGCCGGCTTCGCCGATGTAAATATCGCCCTCTGCCTTGATGCTGCCCCCTCTGAAAATACGATCCACATGAACCTCGCCGCCGCAAACAAAAATGGAATTGTACGCACCGGGACCGCCAACATGAATATTGCCCGGGCAGCAGAGATCGCTGTTCTGGACGTAGTGCACCGAGATTGAGGCATCATCCCTCCCGGCGCCTCGCAATACCAACCCCTCCCCGGTGAGGGAGTCATACAATTTTTTTAATCCCTGCAGGGAGAAGGGCCTTCCGCCGCCCTGCAAGTAACGGTAAAGATCTTTCAGGGCCGGCCCCATGGTCCCGGACTGTTCAAGGGGCAGGGCCCGGCTTGAAGTGTATGTCTTTTTGCTCTGCTCAAGAAGATCGGGTATTTTCTTTTGCATCAGGGAGCGCAGCATGATATTTATCTGGCTTTCCGTGTATGAGCCCCGCCTCTGCAGCTCATCAATGAGCTCCCGCCCTATTTTAACAGCGAGATCCAGTTTATCAATAAGATCGCTGCAGAGCAAATTGAACTCCTTTATCTGCAGCGACAGCGACCCTGCGCGAACCCGGCATTTTACACAATTCTTCCTGAAGATAACATTCCCGCCGGCAGTTATCTCGGCGCCGGAGCTGTTCCCTTCAATCTCCAGATCGCCATCGGCCCTGACCCGCAGCCCCTCCTTGATCCCGCCTGCAATTCTTAAATGGCCCTCAAAGACAAGGTGGCCGCTTTCCATATCAACATCGCCCTGATGTCGATAAATATCGTCCACCCCGATCAAAACCTGCTTCCCCCGCCGCCTGCAAAGGGGCACCCCGGTGCATAAAGCCCTTATCTCGCTCCCGCCATAGCCCAGGGCAGCTCCTGCTTCACAGCGCACCTCTACAGGGTATACCGGTTTCGGGTGAATCTCTTCCCCCCTTACGGTCATGCCCGGCACACCTGACCGCGGCGGATAGACCCGGGCAATGACCCGGCCCTTTTCCACCTGCGGTATTTCATAGCGCTTCCGGTAGTCAACCCGGACTTCCCCATGGTCATAATCAACGCGCTGCAGACCCATTTTAAATAAAGGTTCAATGTAACCGTCCCGGCCCGGTACCGGAGGGCGCCCCGCTGCAACCTGCTGCCAGCTGCCGGAATCCGAAAGAAGCCCGGGCAGGGCCTCATCATCAAGGCCAAACACCACCCCATTGGCCTGCAAATCAATTTTTATCTCTTCCAGGGAAAGATCCGACCCGGAACCGGCGTTCTCTTCGGATTTTACTGCGGAAATGATCAGGGCTGGAGCAGGCGGTTGATCAGGGATAACGTAGGATATGATGAGAGGCGGATAATAGACTGCTTCTGCAGCCATCCCGTCGGGCGCAACCCTTACCTCTACCCGGGCCGGTACCTGAAACTTGAGGGGCACTACCTCAACTGTATCGCGGGGGTAAATCTGAAAGCTCTCTGTTACTTCAAGGCCGTTCACCCGGAGCAAAATTCCTTCTCCCGGGGTAACCACCGCCCCTTCCCCGCTCTCTTCCCCGGACGGGCCCGATACAATTAGCCGGCCCCCGGAGACCCCGGCCAGGCATTGCAGATCTCCGCCATTTCCAGATTCCATTATTTATTACCCCCTTAGTCGGCCTGGTTATGCCGCGGCGCGCTCTGTACTACCTTGATGGCGTTATAAACCGCACTGACCACATCTACATTTTTTTGTATCTCCAGCCAGTCGGTCCGGCTGTATGCTTCTCCCCTCGATGTTACCACATAGTGGTGCGGAAGGTTGTTCAGGGCAAGGGCGGCAATGTCCATCCGGCATTGCGGGCAATTGCAAAACTGATGATCCCTGGCAAGCTCGTCAATGGTGTTAAAAACCATTTTCTCCATGATATTTACCAGCCTGCTCATTTATAATCGGCCTCCCCATAGATTTATTCAGTTTATTCAAAAGATACCTTTTCTTAGATTATATCTAATTCACCCGAAAATTGGTAGCGCCCTCCTCATATCCGGAGTGCAGCCAATATGCTTGATAAAGTCCGCGGCAGGGGGTCCAGGGGATCACAGTGCATCTTTACGGCGCAGGCCCTTACGCGCGCTGAAGCTTTTCCCGAATAATCTTATGATGATTCCAACTAGTCGGTGAAGGTCGTATATATTGTAACTTTGTAGGATGAAGGGATCGGGCGATTTATGTAGAATTAGACCTTGTTATCTTTTCTCTACATTTGATCATAGAGGGGAGAATCTTGGTGAAACTGACAACGCGTAAAATCGTTGTATCGGGAATTCTGGGAGCTATTGCTATTCTGATGGGCTATATCCCCTTTCTCGGCTTCATCCCCGCTCCCACCCCGGCGGGGAATATGACGATCATGCATATCCCGGCCATACTCGGGGGAATCCTGGAAGGCCCCGTTGCCGGCCTGCTGATCGGACTCATCTTCGGAATCATCAGCTTTCTGAAAGCGGACAACCCGCTCTTTGCAGATCCCCTGGTGGCCATCCTGCCGCGGCTGTTTATCGGTGTTTTCGCCTACTATGCCTACGCGGCGACAAGGCGGATCAACCGGGTGCTGGGCGCGGCCCTGGGCGGAGCAGTGGGCAGCGCCACCAATACCGTCCTGGTGCTGGGGATGATCGTGCTGCGGGGTTACCTTCCTCTGGCCGGCGCCGTGGTGATCGCTGTTTCTCACGGCATTATCGAGCTGGTCATCGGTACCATCATTACTGTAGTCCTGGTTATGGGGCTGCAGCGGATCAGGGGCTTTGAAGACAACAGCGGCAAAACGCGCGGAGCCCTATCTTGAGTCAAGGGTTTCGGGCTTTTTACGGAGGTCAGTCTTGGATCGCCTGATTGCATTCAAGGAGGTCTGCTTCAACTACGGAGCCGAAACTGAAAATCCGGTGGCGGCTCTGAAAGGGATCGATCTGTATATAAATAGAGGCGAATTCACAGCCATAATCGGCCGGAACGGTTCGGGCAAATCCACCCTGGCCCGCCATTTCAACGGGCTGCTTCTCCCCACCACGGGTGATGTGCTTGTTGATGGTGTATCCACCTGCGGCAGCAGCGGGGAGCAGTTGAAAGCGATCCGCAAAAAAGTGGGGATGGTTTTTCAAAACCCCGACAACCAGCTGGTCAGCTCCATCGTGGAGGAGGATGTAGCCTTTGGTCCCGAAAATTTGGGAGTGCCCCCGCCGGAGATCAGGCGGCGGGTCAATCATGCGCTGGCCACGCTGAACCTGTTGACATACCGCCGTGAACCGATCAGCCATCTCTCGGAAGGCCAAAAACAGCTCGTGGCCATCGCCGGAGTGCTGGCCATGAAACCCGATTGCATTGTCCTGGATGAACCCACCGCCCTGCTGGATCCGCTCAGCCGAAGACAGGTTCTGGAAAGCCTGAAGAGGCTGAACCGGGAAGAGGGAATTGCCATAGTCTTCATCACTCACTTCATGAGCGAAGCGGTTCAATTCGGGCGGGTAGTGGTCATGAATGAGGGTGAAATATTGGCGGATGGTCCCCCCGGGAATATATTCAGCCGGATCGAGCTGCTGGAAAAGGCGGGCCTGGACATTCCCGTGGCGGCGCAGCTGGCCGGCGGGCTCAGGGAAAAAGGTTTTCCCCTGGCCCCGGGCATACTGCACGCGGAGGAGCTTGTAAACAGCCTATGCCTATTGAAATCGAGCATTTAAATCATATCTACAAAGAAGGAACCCCCTTTGCCAGGCAGGCTCTTTATGACATCAGCCTGGAAATAAAGGACGGGGAATTTGTGGGGATCATCGGCCCCTCGCAGTCGGGAAAGTCAACGCTGGGGCAGTATTTGAATGCCCTCCTCATTCCCAAAAGCGGCCGGGTGCTTATAGACGGGCGGGATACGGCCGATCGTAAAACCGACCTGGTGCAGCTCAGGTTCGAGGTGGGCTATGTCTTTCAAAACCCCGAACACCAGCTCTTCAAAACCACGGTGGGCAAGGATGTGGCCTTCGGGCCAACGCGCCAGAAACGACCGCCGGAAGAGATCCGGGAGAGGGTCAGCGAGGCGATGGCCCTGGTGGGACTGGATGAGCAGACATTTTACAATCGGGATATCTTTGCCCTGAGCGGCGGTCAGAAAAGAAGAACCGCCATTGCCGGGGTGCTGGCCTGCCGTCCCCGGGTCCTGATCCTGGACGGGATCACCGCGGGGCTGGATCCGGGCGGCCGCAGGGAGATACTGGCCGTTATCGAAAAGCTGCACCGGGAGAGAAAGATGACGGTGATCTTTATCTCTCACAGCATGGATGATGTGGCCCGCCTGGTGGAGCGCATCGTGGTCATGGACCGGGGCCGCATTATCAATGACGGCCCGGCCCGTGAAGTTCTCGCCAGGGCGGGCCTGCTCCGGCAGATCGGCCTGGAGCCGCCCCAGGTAGTCGAGATCATGCAGCAGCTGCGGCAAAGCGGGTTCAATGTTCCGGCAGAGGTGTTGAATGTTGATGAGGCGCTTTCCGAAATCATGAAATCTTTGGCTAACCCGGGAGGGAACCGAAGTTGGAACTGACCAGAAATCTGACCCTGGGAATCTATCTTCCCGGTGATACGGCACTGCACTGCCTGGATCCGCGGACAAAACTCCTGGGCGCCGCCGGGTTGATCTCGCTGCTTCTTTTTACATACAACTATACTGCATATGCCTTTTTCGCCGCCTTCGCCCTGGCTCTGATCCTGACGGCCAAGATACCGGTCCCCTTCGCCCTGAAGGGCCTGCGCCCAATGCTGCCCTTTCTGGCCATGATGTGGCTGTTTCAAATTTTTTTCCAGAAACCGGCAGGGGCAAAAGAGATCTTTTCTTTCTGGATCCTGAGTGCCACCGATGCCGGGCTGCATATCGGTACGCTCATGTCCATCCGGGTGCTGCTGCTCTTCCTGGTGACGACCATACTCACCCTGACCACCTCCACGGTGGAACTTACGGACGGCGCCGAGGCGCTGCTCCGGCCGCTGCAGAAAATCGGCGTGCCCGCCCAGGAGCTGGCTCTGACCATGGTCATTGCACTGCGCTTCGTGCCCACCCTGGCCGAGGAGGCGGAGAAGATCATCAAGGCGCAGATGGCGCGCGGCGTGGCCTTTGACCGCGGCAACTTCATCCGGAGAACAGTCAAGCTCTTCCCTGTTCTGCTCCCCCTGTTCATCAACGCCTTCAGGCGCGCAGATGAGCTGATCACGGCCATGGAATCACGCTGCTATACCGGGGGGGCCGGCAGGACAAAAATGAAAGTGCTGCATATGAGCAAGAGCGATTACTTTGCCTGGTGTATATTTATCCTCTTCGCCGCCATACAAATAGCCCTGATCCTGGTGATAGCACGACCGTACTGAGATTGCTCTGCCACCAAAAAAGGAAACCTCTCCCCGCATGGGGGGAGAGGAGGAATGAAACAAGGGTCCGGCTAGCCCTTGTTGGAAGAGCCGAAAAGGCGGATTTTTTCACGAATGATTTCTGTTGCCGCATCACGGGCCGGTTTAAGAACATTGCGGGGATCGATTTCATCGGGGTGCTCCGGCAGATAGCGGCGGATGGCGCCGACAAAAACTTCCCGAATATTCGTATCGATGTTTATTTTTTGTACGCCCAGACTGACGGCCTTGCGAATACTCTCGTCCGGAACACCCGAAGAGCCGTGCAGGACAATGGGACAGGGAATGATCTCGCGAATTTTTTTCAGGCGTTCATAATCGAGTCGGGGCACCCCCTTGTAGCGGCCATGGGCCGTACCAATGGAGATGGCCAGGGCGTCAACACCCGTCTCTTCGGCAAAGCGTTTGGCCTCTTCGGGATCGGTGAAGAAAGCATCGGCATCTTTCACGGTGATATCATCCTCGGTGCCGCCGATCTTCCCCAGCTCTCCCTCAACGGTAACGCCTACGGCATGAGCAATTTCGACCACTTTCTTTGTGAGCCTGATGTTCTCCTCCAGGGGGTGCCGGGACCCGTCAAACATCACCGAGGAGAAACCGTGGCGGATACATTGGAGCACCTGTTCAAAACTTGTCCCATGATCCAGATGCAGCACTACCGGCACGGATACCTCGCCGGCGGCCAAATTGACCAGTGCCACGATATACTGCAGTCCGGCATATTTGATGGCGCCCTGACTGGCCTGGATGATTACCGGGGATTTTTCCTCCTCGGCCGCCCTGGCGATGGCCTGGACAATCTCCATATTGTTGCTGTTGAAGGCGCCGACGGCATATTTTTCACGGCGAGCCTTGCCCAACACTTCATTTAACGATACTAGCGGCATCGCTATCCAGCCTCCTTCTTAATTCAGGCAGATCAAAATCTTGCAGGTGCACATAGTCCGGCAGCCCGTCCTTGAACAGGGGGGTCACCTCCCCCTCGATCAGGGGGCGGGCATAATCCAAAAAGTCGCGGCGAACATAATTTCCCGAAGGGTCAATCCACCCGTCTGGAACCCGGTGCTCCACATTGGCCACGCGGGAAAGGGACACTGTCCCTGTACCGCATCTGTATAGATCCCCATCCTCCCGAACCAGGGTAATCATGATATCCGTCCTGCCCCGCAGCGCTTCTTTCACCGCAGCCGAGCCGACCATGTAGGCCTCATCCGCATCGGTCAGGGAGGCAAAATGCGCAGCCGAACGCTGCATTGTGGCCAGAACAATGCTCCGGACATTCACGCCCATCTCTTCCTCGATCATCTCCTTCAGCGTTTCTGCCAGACCGCCCAGGCGAGCATGGCCGAAAGGATCGATACCGCTGCCGCTGAATACGTAATCACCGCCGGCATAGCGAATCCCTTCCGAAGCAACGATGTACACATACCTGTATTCGCGGAAGGCGGCAGAAACATCTTCGATGAATTTTTTTCGCTCAAAAGGCGTCTCCGGGAGGTACACCAGATGCGGGGCATCGCATTCCTCCCTTCTGGCCAGGGCGGCGGCGGCGGCAAGCCAGCCGGCATTTCTGCCCATGGCCTCGAGAACCACAATCCGGTTGCCGGTAATCAGGCCCTTCAGATCCAGGCCGGTTTCGAGAACCGTTGCCGCAAGAAATTTGGCGGCGCTGCCGTAACCCGGCGTATGATCGGTGTGAGGCAGATCATTGTCAATGGTTTTGGGAACTCCGATCACTCTCATTTCATATCCCTTTTTTCCGGAAAAACGGCTGATCCTGTCCGCAGTATCCATGGAGTCATTGCCGCCGATGTAGAAAAAGTAACGGATTGCATGCTTCCTGAATGCTTCCAGCAAACGGGCGAAATCTTCTTCCCTTGACAGTCTGTAGCGGCAGGATCCCAGAGCCGCCCCCGGTGTATAGCGAAGACCCTCGATAATACGGCGGGGCTGTGTGGAAAGATCAACCAGATGCTCTTCCAGGACCCCGCGGATGCCAAAGAGAGCTCCATAAATCAAACCCGGGGGTCCACTTTTCAGCCATTCCTGGACCACACCGCTTACGCTGCTGTTGATCACTGCAGTGGGCCCGCCCGATTGGGCCACGACCGCATTGCCCCGCAGTCTCATGAAGAAATCCTCCTTTCGCCGCAATTTAAACTCCGTTGACGGGCCAAAGCAGACCCGTTTTTTGTATTGCCCGTTCGGAACAGCTTCCCCGCCCCCACACCTGCCGATCCGGAACCTGAGTCGAAGATGCGTCAGGACTACTATATGCATTTAAGCAACAATTATTTAAAAAGCTGAAGCCCGGCTGTAACAATTCTCCCCGGGAGCTTCCCGTTGGACCCCGAAGGGACAGCAGTGCGCCCCCGAAATCCCGGCATCAAAAAAACCTTCCAAAGGAGGTGCCCACCGCCAGGGCGGCCTGAAGCTGTTCGCATCCGGGATCTATACGCTTGATTTCGGAGACAGCCCGGGCCAGCGGAACCCTTTCTATGGCGCCCCCCTGCAGGCAGACCATCTCATTCCAGCAGCCGGCCCGGGCCAGTTCCACGGCTGCGGCACCGAAGCGGGTGGCCAGAACGCGATCAAAAACGGTGGGCGTCCCGCCGCGCTGCAGGTGCCCCAGGACTGTGGCCCGGCTCTCCATTCCCATCCGCTTCTCCAGTTCGGCGGCGACGATCTGTCCTATTCCGCCAAGCCTTCTTCTCTTGCCCGCAGACTGGTACACCCGGGCGCCGCCTTCGGGAAAGGCGCCTTCAGCGGCGACAACGATGCTGAATTTCTTGTCCCTGGCCCTGCGCTCCGCGATCTTCTCGATGACAGCTCCATAGTCAAAAGGCAGTTCGGGTATGAGGATGATATCGCCGCCCCCGGCCATGCCCGCCTGGAGAGCGATCCAACCGGCATTGCGCCCCATTACCTCAAGGACCATGATCCGGTGGTGCGATTCGGCGGTGGTATGCAGGCGATCGATTGCCTCTGTCGCCGTGGCCGCCGCCGTGTCAAAACCGAAGGTGACATCCGTGGCCAAAATATCGTTGTCGATAGTTTTGGGAATACCGATGACCGGCACCCCCATTTCACTGAACCGGTGAGCCAGGGTAAGGCTGCCGTCGCCGCCGATAACAATAAGACCCTCCAGATCCCACCTTTCGATGTGACGAAGGGCATCTGCAGAACGATCTGCGTATGCCGTTTTGCCATCCTCCCCGGTGACCCGGTACTGAAAGGGGTTGTCCCTGTTCGTTGTGCCGAGGATGGTGCCCCCCCGGTGCAATATGCCGGAAACAGCCGCCTCCCCGATAAGCCAGGCCTCGTTTTCAACAAGCCCCTTGAACCCGTTGTTGAAACCGACCACCTCCATGCGGTGGCGGAAAAGGGCACTTTTGGTTACCGCCCTGATGACGGCATTCAGTCCGGGGCAGTCGCCCCCGCCGGTAAGAATCCCCAACCTGCGCACGGCTTCACCTCCCTGAAAAGAATATATCCCCTTGCCCCGCTAGTCGGAACAATCCTCCGGGTCGGGAACAGCCCGCCGGGCAAGTCTGTCGCATAGTTCGTTGTAATGATCGTCGCTGTGGCCCTTGACCTTGATCCATTCCACCTGGTGTTTCGAGGTGAGTGCGATCAGGGCACGCCACAGATCCTGGTTTTGCACCGGCTTGTTGGAGGCTGTGCGCCACCCCCTGTCCTGCCAGCGGGGAATCCAGCGCCGGCAAAAAGCATTGACCAGGTAGGCGCTGTCGCTGTGCAGCCGGACCCGGCTCGGTCCGGGAAGGGCGCGCAGCCCCTCGATGGCCGCCTGCAGCTCCATCCGCTGGTTGGTGGTATACCTTTCACCGCCGGATATTTCAGCAGTATCACCGCCCCTCTCGCAGTCAATAATCACCGCGGCCCATCCGCCGGGTCCGGGGTTGCCGGAGCAGGCCCCGTCGGTATAAATGATCACATCCGGTAAGTCCAAAATAAAATCCCTCCGGTCATGTGTGATAGCAAGCCCGGCCGGGGTGCTTGCCGGTGCATGCTGTCAGCGCTATCAATTTACCATACTTCGATCCTTATGGAAAGTAAAACCTATTTTCGGAGTTGCCTGCATCGCAGAAAAACAGAAGCGTTAAACAAGGGGATCAGCCTTTGATGATCGCCACTCCGGAACTGGTGCCGATGCGGGTGGCGCCGGCAGCGATCATCTCCAGCGCCCTCTCGCGAGTACGCACCCCTCCCGATGCCTTTATGCCCATACCGGGACCTACCGTATCCCTGATCAGCCTTATATCGGCGGCGGTGGCACCGCCGGGACCGAAACCGGTCGAGGTTTTAACAAAATGGGCCCCCGCCTTTTCCGCCAACCGGCAACCCACAACTTTCTCGGAGTCGGTAAGAAGTCCGGTCTCAAGGATCACTTTAACTGTTCGGCCGCAAGCCGCCCTGATCACTGCGGCTATCTCTTCAAGAATGTGATCAGCGGCGCAACCCTTCAGGGCACCGATATGGATCACCATATCGATCTCGCCGGCCCCACAGGCAACAGCCTCGCCGGCTTCAAAGGCCTTTGCCGCAGCGGTGACTGCACCAAGGGGAAAGCCGACGACAGCGCAAGTGCGGATGTTGCTGCCCTGGAGATGCGCGGCCGCCCTCTTCACATAGACGGGATTCACGCAGACAGCGGCAAAATTGCAGCGGAGCGCCTCGTCGCAGAGGCGGGCGATGTCCCCTTCCGTCGCTTCGGGTTTGAGCAGGGTATGGTCGATAAATCCGGCCAGATCGATTTCAGCAGACATGTTATCTCCTCGCCTTTTTGATATTCTCCATCGGTCATCCATCACCGGCGCCGGGCGGCGGTGTCAATGAGCCGGGCGGCTTCCCTTCTCGTCAACGATGCCCAGAATGAGCGCAGGCCCGGCCGCCGGGGAGGTGCCGATCTCGTAAGCGCCCAGGACCAGGCGGCGGGCCTCTTCGGCAGGCGGCGCCCCGATTGCGCAGTTCAGGTGGAGCAGGGCCAGTTTGTCGCCGGTATCCACACTGTCGCCTGTTTTTTTAAGCAGGGTTATTCCCACCGCATGATCAATGACATCGTCACCCCTCTCCCGCCCCGCCCCCAGGAGCATGGCCGCCCGGCCAATGGGCTCCGCCCTGAGCCGGTGCACGCAGCCGCCCGCTGCCGCCGCAACAGGCACAACGGCCGCAGCCCGGGGCAGCAGATCCGGATTTTTAATTATCCGCACATCGCCGCCCTGCGTACGGATCATTTCCCTGAATTTATCCAGCGCGGCTCCGCTCTCGATAACCCTTTTCAGCTTCGCCTCCCCTTCCCGCGGGCTGGAGGCCTTGCCGGCCAGGCAGAGCATCCAGCCGCCCAGGACCCCGCAGAGCTCTTCAAGATCGGGCGGACCCTGGCCCTGCAGGGTCAGTATGGCTTCTTCAACTTCCAGCGCACTGCCCACGGCCCTTCCCAGCGGCTGATCCATATTCGTGATTACGGCGGCGGTTTTTCGGCCCGCTCCGGCCCCTATCTTTACCATCATTTCTGCCAGGGCGAAGGACTGTTCAGGGGTTTTCAGAAAGGCGCCGTCTCCCGTCTTTACATCGAGAACAAAGGCATCGGCGCCCGCCGCCAGTTTTTTGCTCATGATGCTGGAGGCGATGAGGGGCGGGCTGTCCACGGTGGCGGTGACATCACGCAAAGCATAGAGCTTCCTGTCGGCAGGGACAAGGTTCGCTGTTTGCCCGACAATGGCAATGCCGCTCCTTTGCACCGCATTGACCATTTCAGCAATGGAGAGGCTGCTCCGGAAACCGGGAATGGACTCCAGCTTGTCCAGAGTGCCCCCGGTATGGCCCAGGCCGCGGCCGCTCATCTTGGCCACGGGCACCCCGGCGGCGGCCACAAGGGGGGCCAGGACCAGGGTGGTCGAGTCGCCCACACCGCCGGTACTGTGCTTGTCGATTTTCATTCCGGGAATTGCCTTCAAAGAAACGGTATCACCCGAAGCGGCCATGGCCAGGGTCAGATCAAGGGTCTCCCTTTCCGTCATCCCCTGGAACCAGACGGCCATGGCAAAGGCGGAAAGCTGATAATCCGGAATGGTACCGGCAGTGTATCCCTCCATCAGAAAATTGATCTCCCCGGTGGTGAGCTCACCGCCGCCGCGTTTTTTCAAGATAATATCATATGCCCGCACCGGTTTAAGCCCCTCCTTTATTGTTCATTAAATACAATTATATACTGTCAGGGGCAGGATTCAAACGCAACGCGGGGGGGGAAAATAGAAGCCGGGCTCCAGATCCTTGAAGCCAGGGGGTTTACCGCCGGGCAACAGCTTTCGAATGAACCGGGAAAGCGGTCAGATATAAAAAAAGAGCACCGATATTTTATTTCGTGCTACCTCATAACTTCAACGGACAACCTGAAAATCCTCTTGTTCGGAAAAGGTTTTTTGCAGTACAACAGGTAATTATAGAATAGGAACAGTAAAGGGGAGGCTGGAAAATTGAGCATGATCCGCAGTCCGGAAAGAGCCCCCGAGGGGCATCAGAAAATATCCTGGGTAAGCAGGCATATGCCGGTATTGAGCAGCCTGGCTGAAAAGCACGCAGCTGGTCAGCCCTTTGCCGGATACAAGATGGCTGTCTGCATCCACCTCGAAGCAAAGACTGCCTACATGGCGCAGGTGTTTCAGCACTGCGGGGCACAGGTCACCATTACAGGCAGCAACCCCCTTTCAACGCAGGACGATGTGGCCGCCGCCCTGGTGGAAAAAGGGCTTGCCGTATTCGCCTGGCACGGCGCCACAGCGGAGGAGTACGAAAATCATATTCGCCGCACCGTTGAAAGCGGACCCGACCTGATCATAGATGACGGCGGAGACCTGATCGCGATGATGCATCGCGAAAGGCCCGACCTGCTGCCGCAGGTGCGCGGTGGCGCCGAAGAGACAACGACCGGGCTGAACCGGCTGCGGGCAATGGCTGCGGCGGGAAAGCTGGCCTTCCCGGTGATTGCCGTCAATGATGCTTCCAGCAAACATCTTTTTGACAACCGCTACGGCACCGGGCAGTCGGTCTGGGACGGGATCATGAGGACGACGAACCTGCTCATTGCAGGCAAGACTGTGGTGGCGGCCGGTTTCGGCTGGTGCGGCCGCGGGGTGGCCATGCGGGCAAAGGGGCTGGGAGCGCAGGTCATTGTTACCGAGGTGGATCCGGTGCGCGCCCTGGAGGCGGTAATGGAGGGCTACCGGGTCATGCCCATGCGCGAAGCGGTGCTCCTGGGGGATATTTTTGTCACCACCACCGGCTGCCGCGATGTTATCGGCGAAGAAGATCTGCCCCGCCTCAAGGACGGCGCCATTCTGGCCAATGCCGGCCATTTTGATGTAGAAATAGATAAAGCGGCGCTGAACAGCCTGGCGAAGCGATCGGGGCAGCCGCGGCCGAACATCGAGGAATTCCATTTTGCCGACGGGCGCAGAGTTTACCTCCTTGCAGAGGGAAGACTGGTCAATCTCGCCGCGGGCGACGGCCATCCTGCAGAGATCATGGATCTTTCATTTGCCCTGCAGTTCCTGGCCATGGATTACCTGCGCCGGAGCAAGGACCTGCCGCGAGCAGTGCTCCCCCTGCCGGCGGAACTGGACCGCGAGGTTGCGGCGCTGAAACTTTCGGCAGCGGGCGTGACCATCGACAAATTGACTGAATCGCAGGAGGCTTACCTGGCCTCTTCATGAGGATCAGCGCCCCCGCTCCTTGCGGTCCTGTCCATTACCCCCTGCTCTTCCTGCTCCCGGGCGGGATGGAGAGGAAAAGGGGTCATGGGCGCCGGCAGAGTGAGCAGAGCGGATAGCGGCGATTCAGTAAACGGTGATGAGATCTTCGATCTGTTTGAAGATGCCCTGGCCTATGCCGCTCACATCCATGATCTCGGTGATATGGGAATAGAATCCATGTTTCTCCCTGTGCTCGATAATCCGCCGGGCGCGCACTTCACCGATAGAAGGAAGGGCTTTTAACTCTTCAACAGATGCCTTGTTTATGTTGACCTTCCCCTCCTGAGATGCCTGATCAGCTGCGGTTTCGCCTACACGGTAAATGGTCACCTGTTCGCCGTCAAAAAGGGGGCGGGCCAGATTGACCGACATTGTATCGGCATCCTCCGAGGCGCCCCCCGCCGCCTCCACAAGTTCGTAAACCCTGGAGCCTGCGGGCAGATGATAGATTCCCGGCCGGGAAACCGCCCCGACAAGATGAATGGTGATCATCTCCGGTTCAGTTTCGAGCTCAGGTTCGAATGAAGACTCCAGGGGCAGAAGAAAATCGCCCTGCCCCGGCGGTTCCCCTCTATCAAGCGCCGAAAGGAGCGCGGGTGTCGCTTTCCAGAGAATACCGCCGAGCAGGAACAAAAGCATAACCGCAAGAAGGATCTTTTCGCGGATGCTGAAATCGCTCCACATGTATTCAACCCCTTTACCAGAAATGAGCAGGATATTGTTGGGCCATCCCCTATGCTTTACTGTTCCTCCGGGGGCTTGCTCTGCCAGGGTTGCTGCTGGATTATGTTCGAGTAATGGGTTTCCACCTGTTCTTGTAAATAAGGAGGGGCAAGGCGCTTTCCCGATCCAACTGGAAAAGCGCCCCGATTTCAGGAATCGTTGTCTTTATCTTCTTCGGAGATTTTTTCGGATTTCTCTTTCGGCAGGTTGATGCCGATGACATGAATATTGATCGATGCCACCGTCAAACCGGTGACCTCTTCAACGGTTTCACGAACTTTTTGCTTTAATTTTTTCGCAGTCTCCATGATCCGGACACCGTAATCCACGATCACACTGAGATCAAAGGAAACCGCCTCTCCTTCCAGTCGGACCTTGATCCCCTTGCCAAAATCTTTGCGCCCCAGCTTCTCGGCAATGCCATCCACAATTCCCCCGCTCATCCCGGCGATACCTTCCACCTCGCCGGCAGCGATGCCGGTGATTATTCCGATCACATCGGGTGAGATGCGCACACTGTCCCCTTCGGGGATTTTTGATTCAACGGGAACGACCTTATCCGGGCTTTTTTCGTCAGGAGTCACTGACTTTTTTACCTCCCTTCACTTGGTATTACCGGTCACCGTACTATATTAAGCATGTTTTGCATAAATCCTTCATGCAGCCAATTATATTAACGGATCACGATATTGACCAGTTTGTCGGGTACAACAATATGGCGGACTATCTTTTTGCCCTGGAGCAGCTCTCTGATCCGCGGCTGTTCCCGGGCCGCCTTCAAAAGTATCTCCTCCGCAGAGCCCACAGAAACCGTCATCCGTCCGCGCACCCTGCCGTTTACCTGGATCGCAACTTCCACCTTTTCCACCGTCAGGGCCGAGGGATCATAATCGGGCCAGGCCTGCAAATGAACGCTGCCCCGGCCCCCCATAATCTGCCAGGCCTCCTCGGCCAGGTGCGGAGCGAAGGGCGCAAGCAGCAGGATCATCGACTGTAGCGCCTCCTGCAAAAGGTGGCGATCTTCTCTTTCCATCGCCCTGTCCCGGCGATAATCATAAATCGCATTGACCAGCTCCATGATTGCGCTTATGGCCGTATTGAAATTAAAGCGTTTTTCAATGTCCCCCGTCACCTTTTTAATGGTCCCGTGCAAAATCCGCCGCAGCTCTGTTTCGGCGGAGCCGTTTTCCCGGGCAGCCCTTCCCGCTTGCGCCGGCAGGAGCCCAATACAATCTTCAAGCAGGCGCCAGACCCGGCGCAGGAAACGATGGCATCCCTCAACGCCCTGCTCGCTCCAGTCCAGATCTTTTTCCGGAGGAGCTGCAAAAAGTATGAAAAGGCGGGCCGTATCAGCACCATAGCGCTCGATGATCTCATCGGGAGAGACCACATTGCCCTTTGATTTGGACATCTTCGCGCCATCCTTGTACACCATCCCCTGGGCCAGCAGGCGGCTGAAGGGCTCCACCACTCCAACCAACCCTGCATCGTGGAGCACCTTTGTGAAAAAACGGGCATAGAGCAGGTGTAGCACGGCATGCTCGATCCCCCCGATGTACTGGTCCACGGGCATCCAGTAATCCACCGCCTCCCGATTGAAGGGAGAAACATCATATCCAGGACTGGTGTAACGTAAAAAATACCAGGAGGAGCAGATGAATGTATCCATTGTGTCGGTCTCGCGCCGTGCTTTCCCGCCACAGCGAGGGCAGGCGGTGTTCACAAAAGAATCATAGTGCGAGAGCGGAGGCACCCGGTCTCCCGAAAGATCCGCTGCCGGAGGCAGCAGAACAGGCAGATTCTCTTCGGGTACCGGAACAGCGCCGCAACTCTCGCAGTAGACCACCGGTATGGGTGCGCCCCAGTAGCGCTGGCGTGAAATGAGCCAGTCGCGCAGGCGATAGGTGATCTTGAAATCGCCGCAGCCCAGCCCGTGCAGTTTTTCGGTTATTCGCTTTGCCCCTTCTATATTGGAAAGGCCGGTAAATTCTCCGGAGTTGATCATCTCGCCCTCGCCGGTGTAGGCCCCTCCGCAGCCCTCCGACCCTTCACCTGCAGGGGGCATGATCACGCGGCGGACAGGCAGATCGTAGCTCAGGGCAAATTGAAAGTCGCGCTCATCATGCGCCGGTACCCCCATCACCGCACCGGTACCGTAAGACATGATCACGTAGTTGGCCACCAGGATCGGCACAGTTTCCCCGTTCAGGGGGTTGACGGCATGCCGGCCCGTGAATAGACCGATTTTAGGAGCCTCTTCGGAGGTTCTGTCGATCTCGCTTTCCCGCCTGACCCGGGCGGCAAATTCCATGATCTCCTTCTCCACGCCGGTCCCCGCCACCAGGCGCGGCAGCAGGGGATGCTCGGGAGCGAGGACCATGTAGCTCACCCCGAAAAGTGTATCGGCGCGAGTGGTAAAGACGCGGATCTCTTCGCCGGGCAGCTCCTGCACGCGGAATGCAATCTCGGCCCCCTCGCTGCGCCCGATCCAGTTCTGCTGCATCACCTTGACCCTCTCGGGCCAGTCTTCAAGCACCTCCAGATCCTGCAAAAGCCTTTCGGCATATTCAGTAATCTTCAGAAACCACTGCTCCCGCTCCTGGAGCTCCACTTCGGTTTCACAGCGCCAGCAGCGCCCGGCCTCGACCTGCTCGTTGGCCAGCACTGTCCTGCAGTGCGGGCACCAGTTCACGGAGGCGCGTTTTCTGTAAGCCAGCCCGCGGCGGTACATGAGCAGGAACATCCACTGGGTCCAGCGGTAGTAATCGGGAGAACTGGTATTGACCTCCTTCTCCCAGTCGTAGCTGACTCCCAGACGCTGCTGCTGCCGCTTCATGTGGAGAATATTTTGGGCGGTCCACCTTTCCGGGCTGACCCGGTTTTCAATGGCCGCATTCTCGGCGGGGAGTCCAAAAGCATCCCAGCCCATGG
This sequence comes from Bacillota bacterium, assembly GCA_033809435.1. Taxonomy (GTDB): domain Bacteria; phylum Bacillota; class Dethiobacteria; order DTU022; family DTU022; genus JAAZIN01. The sequence goes on along the minus strand of JAPXLS010000015.1, from coordinate 3,796 downwards.
GATGAATTACATTGTAGCCGCGCATGCGCAAAAATCGGGCGAGAACATCTCCGATGGAGTAAACCCGCATATGTCCCATGTGCAGCCTGCCCGAAGGATAGGGAAACATCTCCAGCACATAGTACTTTGGCCGGGCGGGATCCAGCGGGGCGCGGTAATATTTCTCCTTCTCCCACAGCTGCTGCCATTTGGGCTCAATGGATCTGGGCTCATAACCCTGCATTTCCAACCGATACCCCCTCGACAGTAAAATGGCGGGCGATATTCGGGTAGAAAAAAACCCGCCCGGCAAGGGGCGAGTTTTCCCGCGGTACCACCCTTTTTGGCAAGCAATGTGGTGGAGCTGGCGGGAGTCGAACCCGCGACCTCTTCCATGCCAAGGAAGCGCGCTCCCACCTGCGCTACAGCCCCATGCATTGCCGCCCTCTTCAAGCCTTAACGCCGGCCCGCGGCGGCGGCTACTGTTCCTTCACCGCCGCTTCTCCGGGGCGAGTTCAACAGCCGCCGGCCTGCCGGCTTGCACCCACCGCCGGCTCTCTGCGGTGCCGCCGCGCCGCCTCCGCTCCCCTTCATCGAATCACTATCCCGAAGCAAATAACAAACCTGATGTAACGTGATTAATTATACGCACCGCAGCCGCCCTTGTCAAGCATTTGGACCGGTTTTTGAGCAAGTCAGGGGGGGTTGTCAAGGGGGTGTGCCGGTTGAAATACAAATTTTCCGGTTACAGGGAGATGGAGGTAGTCTCGGAAGAGAGGAGGTCGATAAGCAGCAGAACATTGCCCGGTGCGCTGCCCAGCCCGGCCAGCAGCTTTACCGCCTCCGCAACCTGCCGGGCAGCTACAACCGCCGGGGTAAAGGAAGGGCTGCCCAGGTGCACCTCCGCTCCCCGATCAAATTTACCCTGCCGGCCGTAAATTGCAGAAAAAAGGGGCTTTCCCGGGCTGATCACCGCCACCTGTCCCATAAAACCGGCAATTGCCCCGTGCACCAGGGGTATCTCTAACTTTTGACAGGCCTCTTCAAGGGAAAACCTGCTCTGCAGGTTGTCCAGGCAATCAAGAACAATATCGCAGTTCTGCAGCAGCTCCTGCCAGTTTCCTGAATCACCGCGGCACTTGTAAACCTTTGCCTCCACGGCACCGTTGATCTTCTTTACCCGCTGCGCTGCGGCGGCGGCCTTGTCCAAAGCAAGGGTTTCCTCGGTGGCGTAGAGCTGCCGGTTAAGGTTGGTTGGATCAAAGCTGTCGCCGTCGATGATGGTAAGCCCGCCCACCCCGCAGCGGGCCAGCAGTTCAACGGCAAATCCGCCCAGCCCGCCGGCGCCTGCTATGCCGGCCTGCGCTTTCAACAGCCTGATCTGGCCCTCAAGACCCACCGTGCCTATGTTGCGCCGGTACCGGACAGGGATTATTCCCGCCTCCAGGGCGGCAATTTCCACTTCACCGCGCGTCAGGCCGGAGGTGCGGGCCAGGGAGATGGTATCCTCAAATGCAATACAACAGTACCCTTCGCCGGCGGGGCCAACATCGCGCCGGGATAATTGTAACAGGATATTCTTGATCTCATCTGCCAGCATATTTACCGCCAAAGGGGAGCGGCAGGCAGGAAAAACTGCCCGCCGGCTCGCCCCGCACCGGCTCCCCCCTGCCGCCGCCCCGTTTATAGGAAAAACAAACAGAGCCAGGCAAATCATAACGTTTCCAAGACCTGACCCCGGTGACCCGGATGTTATATTTCAAGACCTGACCCCGATGCTTCGGTATTTACCCGGGGGGCGCGGCTCCAAAGCCGCTCCAACCGGTAGAACTCCCTGGCTTCAGGCTGTAAAAGATGGACCACCAGGTCGCCGAAGTCCAGGACAACCCACCAGCCTTCCCGGTAACCTTCCTTCCGCAGCAGGATCCGGCCCTGCTCTTTGATCTTTTCAAGCAGGTAGTCGCAGATGGTCTGGACCTGGACCCTTGTTGCGCCGGTGGCGATGAGAAAGTAATCGGCAACAATGGATATTTTGCCCACCTCCAACAAGGCCAGATCCTGTGCCTTTTTCTCCGCGGCGAGTTCCGCCGCCCACAAAGCCAGCTCCCGGGAGCCGCTTGCCGGTTCCGACAAGCATTTCACCTCCTTCGAGAATCAAGGGCTACTCTGGTATTCTGTGTAGCTGCTGCCAATAATTACGGTCACATCAACGGCAACCTCGGGATCATAGCGGTGGAGCATGGATGATCCCGGAATGTAAAGAGCCACCGCCCTCGCCTTGTCGACAATTTCACCCCGGGCGATAACCTGGGAGTCCATGTAATCGAAATGATCGGCATTTCCCTTTTTCACTACCTGGAAACCCTCCTCCTGGAGCAACGCGGCAACTTCCGAGGCCAGGCCGTCGATGCCGCTGCCGTTGAGTACCTCTACCTTCACCTCGGAGGGAATCACCAGGTAGCCCTCATTGACCAGGCGCACTATATCCTCCAGCAGCTCCTCGTCGGGCACCCAGAAGAGACAGCCGTCAATGACCCCCTCTTCACCCGGCAGGATCAGCTGCTTCATCGAGGCGAATTCGCAGCTGCCAAGCTGCCCGCGCAGCTCCGTCAACTCGCGCCAGGAGAGATCCGTTTCCAGAAAGGGCGCAACTATTTTGATCATCTTTGGCCAGTGCCATACCTTTTTCTGTTCCACCCTGCCCCATAACTGCGCCAGAACCTGCTGCTGCCTCTTCAGCTGCTCCCAGGGCGCCTCGCGGTAATCCGCTGTTAAAAAATATCGGTAAAGTTCAAAACCGCTCAACCGTCCCACCGGCTGAGGGAGCAGATCTGCTTCATTTCCATTTCCGCCGTCTGCAAAGGCGCTGCTTTCCAAACCGCCCAGATAGTCCCCCAGGGAGGCGATTCCCTGGTAATTGAGCGCCAGATAATGGTGCACCGGAATACCCGTCAGCTCCTGCACCAGTTCGATAAAAAGGGGCCAGCCAAGGCGGCGGTAGGCCTGCCCCAAAGGTTCGGGGCCGCGCTCGTCAGTTTTCACCATGGTATTTCCGGGAATGTAGAGCAGGCTGATATCCCCGTCAAGGGTATCATAATACACCAGCAACAGCCTTTCCACGTATGGGTTTGCACCCCAGTAATCTATGCCGCAAATAAGATAAACCCGTTCATCGCCGCCCCCTTGCAGGCGCAGGGATTGGGCCCAATGAGCATCGTTATGGAAGGAATGAAAAACAGAGACAAGGCGAAATGAAAAAACCAATGTCAGGATAAGCAGCATGAGCGCAACGAGGAGCAGCAGCATTCTGCGCTTGCGTTTGGTTGTTTTTTTCGGCTTCTGCAGCAGGTAAGACCTGCTGTAGCGCATCTTCTAGCCCCCATTCTCATCGAAGCCGGCCAGCAGGCTGTTGCGAAATTGAACTGAACGGGGATGGAGCAGCAGGCCCCGCCTGATTACCGACTGAATCGTCTGATCCACCGCGGTCAACAGCGCAGGCTCCAGCGAATCAAAGGCAATTTTTCTCAGCTTCCCCACCCCGTCAAAATCCCGCCCCGGTTCAATCAAATCAGCCAGATAGAGAACCTTCTCCAGCAGCGTCATCTTCTCACGCCCGGTGGTATGATAGGCTACCGCCCTGATAATGGCATCATCTGCCATCCCCAGCTCGAACTGCAGCAGAGCGGCGCCCACAGGTGCATGAAGCAGCCGTCTTTCCGCCAGGGTGATCCGGTCCAGGCGTAAGCCCAGTGACTTTGCTTTAAGGCAAAGCTCCTCCTTGCTGTAAGCCTTACCATAATCGTGAAGCAAACCAGCC
>JAPXLS010000014.1:0-21743 GCA_033809435.1 Bacillota bacterium | reverse complement strand
GGCCAGGCCAATCGCCGGCGCGGTATTTCTTGAAAGGGGCTCGCTGAGCAGCGTTACAGAGCAGGGATCAAGATCCATATTCAGCAGCTGACGGCAAAGATCACTTTTCTGATCCCTGTGAGTGACGACAATGATCTTCTCCGCCGGGATTTTTGGTATCAACCTGGCCACGGTCTCCTGAAAAAGACTTCTCCCGCTGCGGCCAAAAGTAAGGTATTGCTTCGGATATTGCTCCCGGCTGAGCGGCCACAGACGGGTTCCGCTGCCACCGGCCAGAATAACGGCGTACATACAAAATCCACTCCCTGCAAAACTTGTTCAATAGTATCTCGATCTGAAGGCCTACTCCGGTTGCGGGGAAGCGGCTCCCGCCACCTCTCCCACCCCGGCATAGCCCAGATGCAAGGCCAGATGCATCCGGTGCACCGCCATCAACTGCGACAGCGTTGACTCACCGCCCTGATTCAGGTTCACCCCGCCGGGCATGAGCCCGTCGCAGCAGCCGCCGCTGCTGAAATCATAAAGGGGCTGGTGAATATCGTTGCTCCCGAAAAACCAGTTGAAGGCCCAATCCATGGCAATCTGCCAGCGCGGTTCACCGGTAACCATAAAGGCCCGGGCGCAGGCGTCAACAAGCGCCGCCGCATCCAGAGGCTGCTGGTCAAAGCGGGCCTTGCGGCCGCCGCGGCGGTACCACCCGTCATTGCCCACAAGGGACAGCTGACCCCCATCAGGATCGGTCTGGATCGAGATAAGCCAGTTCAGGGCGCATAACCCCGTCTGCAGCATCTTCTCCTCCTGCAGGTAGCTGCCCGCCTCGATGAGGGCCTGGGGAATCCGGGCGTTGTCATAGGCGACAATCTCCTCGGGCCAGAACCAATCTTCCACAGCATACCGGTTAAAGCGGCCGAGAAGCCTGTTACTCAGCTCCTCCAGCAGCTTGCGCACCTCCCTGTCGCCCCCAAAGCGCCTCAGGTAATAGATCATCCCGGTGATGGAGAAAGACCAGGCCCGGGGCGAGGTGAAGCCGGACAGCGGCAAAAGACATTGTTTGAACAGGCGCGTCACCAGTCCCAGAAGAGAATCGTCGGGGGGATAGGCAATGGTATAGCCAAGAGCCCAGATGCTCCGCCCCTGGCTGTCTTCCGATCCGATCTTCTCCTGCCACTGGCGCTGGTAGGAGAGCAGGTTGCGCATCCGCCCCGCTTCCTGGTTGTAGGCATAAAGCAGGAAACTGAGATAGGTGCGGAAAAGCGGCAGGATGCTCTCCTCCTTGAACAGGCGCCAGTTCATCACCGTGACCAGCAGCGCCCGGGCGTTATCATCGGTGCAGTATCCGTGCATCCGGTCCGGCACCGTGTACAGGGCATGCTGAAAAAGACCGGTGTCATCCGTCAATGTATGGAGATGATCCAGCCTGATCTCGGGCAAAGCTGCGCTTTCCGTCACGGCCAGGCTCTGGACGGATTTCTTTGCCGGAGGGCTGTATTCCAGAAGTGCTTTTTCAAAGGCGGCGGCATAGCGGCGGGCTACCTCCCGCCAGATCATTTTGCGCCCGAACTGGTAGGAGAGTTTGCGCATGCGGCTGCGCATTTCGCCGTCCTGAAGCAGCTCGAGCAGGCTGCCGGCCATGGCTTCGCTGTCGCGAAAGGGCACCAGGCAGCCACGCCCGTCGGCCAGCAGTTCCTGCGCGTACCAGTACGGGGTGGAGACGATGACCTTGCCGCAGGCGAGGGCGTAAGCCAGGGTCCCCGAGGTAATCTGATCCTTGTTCACGTAGGGAGTGAGATAGATATCGGAGGCCACCAGGAATTCGATGAGCCGTTCCAGGCTCACATACTGGTTGTAGAAAGCGATCTGCTCCTGGAGCCCCTTTTCCCGGACCAGCTGCTCCAGGTGGTGGCGGTATTTTTCACCGTAGCGGCGCTTCACCTCGGGATGCGTCGCCCCCAGCACAATATAGAGAACCTCCGGAAATTTTGCGGCCACCTTCTCCATGGCCGAGATGGCGTATTCGATCCCCTTGTTCGGCCCCAACAGGCCAAAGGTAAGAAGCAGGATCCGGCCCTCTGCCTGGAATCTGTCCTTGTAAAAGGAGGAATCAAGAAAGGGAACGTCCGGGGCCCCATGGGGGATCATGGTAATCTTGGAAGGCGGTATGCCATACACCTCCTCCAGCAGTCTCACCGCCATCTCTGCCTGAACCACTACCAGGGTGGAGAGTTCACAGATGCTGCTCAGGGTCTTCTGCTGCCCGGGCGTCGGTTCGGCCAGAATGGTGTGGAAAGTCGTCACCACCGGTTTTTTCAGCGACCGGAGCAGGTGGATGATGTAGCTTCCGTCCTCACCGCCGAATATGCCAAATTCATGCTGCAGGCAGACCACGTCAATGGGAGATACATTGATGAAGTCCGCCGCCCTCTGGTAGTCACCGCGGTGCTGATCGCGAACGTGGAAGCTCACCTCCCGGCCGTACTGATAGCCCTGCGGCCTGTTGTTCAGGGCAACAACCTCGAAGATATGCTGATCTCCGTCATGGTTGCTTTCGCTGTAGATCTGTCTAAAATTCCCCGTCAGGTCGGCGGTGTACGTGGCAATGCCGCAGCGGCGCGGCGGATAGGTGGAGATAAAAGCCACCTTCAGGGGCTTGAACAGGCTGCCGATAAGCATAGCAACACCTCTTTATCTATATTTCCCTTTATATTATACTTAACCTTTCCCTAATTATATTTTTCAATGATTTTACGGTAAACATCCATGTAGCGCCGGACCATCACCTCGACGGTAAAGTTCTCTTCCACCCGAAGGCGGCAGCTCCGCCGCGACAGCTCATTTATCCGGGAAAGAAAAGCACCCGCCTCTGCCGCTTTGCTCACCAGGAAACCCGTCTCCCCGTGGCTGATGAGCTCGGACATGGAGCCGCGGTTGCAGGCAATGACGGGTGTGCCGCAGGCCATGGCCTCGACAATACTCAGGCCAAAGGGCTCTTCAAAATTGATCAGGTGCAGCAGGGCCAGGGCGCCTCCCAGCAGGGCCCCCTTCTCTTTGGGGCCCACGGGTCCGATATACCTGACCCGGTCTTCATCGAGATGGGGAGCCACAAAACGATCAAAATAGTCCTGATCCTGAATGATTCCGGCGATAACCAGGGGCATACCGGCCTGCCGGGCCAGCGTGATCGCCTCGGCGGCGCCCTTGTCGCGGTGAATCCGCCCGAAGAAGAGCAAATAGCGGCCCTCATGGGGATGGAAAGGGAATTCATCCAGCGGAATCCCATGATGCACGGTGGCGCAGTAATCAAGGCCGGGATGGCGATCGGCATTGCTGATGGAGATGTAATGCACCCGGCGGTTGTACTTCCTGTAGACGGGCAAAATCTTGGGCGATGAAAAACCGTGAATCGTGGTCACCACCGGGGTTTGCACCAGCCCCGCGTAAGTCAGCGGCAGGAAATCAAAGTGATTATGGATCAGATCATAGTTCTTGGCCTCTTCAAAGAGAGCGGCAATGTGGAGACATTCCCATACCTTCGGATCGAGGGAATCATCCTCGGCATAGGGGCGCGGAGCCACGGCGCGAAGGCGGGCCTCTGTCTGCGAGTCGGCTGTGGCATAAAGGGTCACCTCCACCCCCAGGCGGTGCAAACCTTCCGTGAGCCAGCTCACCACCTGCTCCCAGGGACCGTAATGACGGGGCGGGGTGCGCCAGGCAATGGGAGAGAGCATCGCTATTCTCATCGCGGACAGAAGGTACCCCCTTCTGTCAGAACCGGCCCGCTCAGCAGATAATCCAGCACCTCGTCAATACGTGCCGTGGCCAGGCATACCGTTGTATCGGCGGCGCCGTAATAGATAAACAGGTCGCCCGTTGTTTCGTTCAGTACCGTTCCCGTGGGAAAGGTCACACCGGGCACATCGCCGACCCGTTCATAAGGCTCGCGGGGGCCGAAGACCCATTCTTCGGTGCGCCTGATGATCTTCCACGGTTCTTCCAGATCGAGCAGGGCCAGGCCCACGCGGTAGAGAGCGCCCGAAACGGTCACCCGCACCCCGTGATAGATGATCAGCCAGCCTTCGGGGGTCTCGATGGGCGGCGGCCCCAGGCCCACGCGGGTGCAATCCCAGCAGCCGGGGCGCACGGGCACAAGAATTTTATGATCGCCCCAGTATTTCAGGTCCGGCGAGAAGGCAATCCAGATATGGGCCTCGCCCCGGATAATGGGGCGGTGAATCAGGACGTAACGGTTCTTGATCAGTCGCGGAAAAAGTGAGGCATCTTTGTCTTCGGGCGGCAGCATGGCCCCTTTGCGGATAAAGCTGCGCAGATCCTTTGAAAGGGCCAGGGAAACCATGGGCCCATCCTTCGAAAAGGAGACATACGTTACTGCGAACTCCTCCCGCTCGGGGAGCCAGACAATGCGGGGATCCTCGATCCCCCACTGCTCCTCGTTGTAAACCGGATCGGGCATGAGTATGGGTTCATCATCGATCTGCCAGCTGGTGATGCCGTCCTTGCTGCGAGCAAAGGTAAGATGGGAAAAACCGCGCATATCCTCAACCCGCACCAGCAGCCGGGTCTCCCCGTCATGCCGCACCGCCCCCGGGTTGAATGTGGAGTTGGCCGGATAGGGCCAGCGCTCCGGCGAAAGAATGGGATTTCCTCCATAGCGGTGAAAAAGCCGCTTCTGATGATTGTACCTGCTCATCCAAGCTCTACCCCTTTTCCAATCGATTTTTCGTAATTGATTATGGAATTAATGATACTGTCCGGATGGCTTGCCTGTTCTATCAGGTTATGTTTCCATTGCTTGTATTTATTACTTCTCCATCCCATTAAAAAATTCCTTCTTTTTCTAATAGAAGGAAGGAGCCGCCCGCCCGGATCTGCAGTGCATCTTTTGCGCAAAAGGGCTGCCCGGCTAGCGGTCAGGGCTTATTCTCCAGAGAACTCCGCTGTGGGGAATGGCATTGGGAGCCATGCCGGTAAATTCGATAACCCCGAAATCCAGCAAGTAAAGCGTCTCCCCATCGGGGCCAAACTTGACATCGATCACCCTTTTGAATCCGCCGCCGCTGCGCCCGGCCCGCTCCTGATCCCTGTTCCTGGCAAACCAGCTATACTTTCCCGTATCGGGATCGATTCTGATCACCCCGGTGGGAACAAGATCTTTCAGATTCTCGGTCAGGGGCTGGGCATCACCGAAGACGGCTGCAAAAATGCCTTTATCCGGGAACTGTTCCGGAGCGGAGGCCAGCTTCATGGGTGAATAATGGGGCGGCAGCGTGGCCAGGGGAGGTTCCACCGGCGGGGGGTCGACAATAAGCGGACGGCGATTGATCCCTCTTTCGGAGTTGAACAGCGGTTCGGTCAGGGGAAGTTTGCCTGCGTAGTCAGGCCAGCCGTACCAGGCCCCTTTTTTTACCTTGACCACCCAGTCGGGCGAGCCCTTCACGGCCCTGGGCCCTCGATCATCGTAACCGAGATTTGTGGCGAAAATATTCCCCGCTCCATCCATGGTCAGCCCGTAAGGGTTCCGCAGGCCGTCGGCATAGATGCTCAGCGTTCTGCTCTTCAGATCAAATCGGTGAATGGCGCCGCTGGCCGGCACGGTGGCCCGGACAGACTCCCCCTTCCCGCGGCTCACGCCGAAGGGGGCGAAAGCACCGGTGCTCTTACGGTCCGCGGGCTCGGGTGTGCTCAGATCCAGGGTTTCATAGTTTTCTCCGGTAAGGGTGAAATTGCGCGAGGGGAAATCATGAAATTTGGGATATTGATCCATCCAGGCATATACAAAGTTGTCCGAACCCACAACCGCGGCATTTGTGGCCGTACCCTGCCCGAAATAGAGCGCCCCGTCCATTCCGAAAAGCAGATCATTGTTCTGGTGATCGCCCAGCGAGGGGAGCCCGGTAACAAGATCTTCCCGCTCCTCGCTTTCCAGATCGAGGAGGGTGATCTTGCCGCGGTGGGAAAGATACAGCTTTTCTTCCCGGAGAGCCAGTCCATTGAGCGGACCGTTGAAACCGCCCGCCACCTCGTGAATCGCCCCGGCGGGTGAAACCCGGAGCACCCGCGCCTCTGTCTCCTTCGGGCCGTAGGCGTAGCCCGATTCGGCCACATAGATCCCCCCCCTGTCGTCCACGGCGATGGAGGTGGGATAGGTAAAACCCTTGGCCATCACCTCGGCCCGGTAGCCTTTCGGGAGCTCCAGGGCCCGGGGATCGGTGCTCACGGCCGCCCTGAGCAGAAAGGGGGTGAGCAGCCCGGCAATGAGCAGCAGTCCTGCGGCATAATAGACCCGGGCCCGCGGCCTGGCAGTGCCGGGGAGGCTGTAAAGCAGAGCGGTGATGATTCCGTAAAACGCAAAGGCCGCCAGGAAGATCCAGCTGTCAAGGGGGCCGGCGGCAAGAGGCGGAAATCCGAGCAAAACCGGCACCAGCAGCAAGGGACCGGCAACCCAGAGCAGCGCTCCGAGAACGGTTCCCGCCAGAACGGCGGTGTAAAGCCTCAAAGGATGCCGCCCGATAACAGCGGCATAGAGCAGGCCGCCCAGTGCGCCCAGGATGAGCATTGAACCAAAACCGTAAAGCAGATTGACCCTGGTGAGAAGAAGGCCCAGGGTGGGCAGCTGCCATCCTCCCCAGAGTATGAACGATCCCGCCAGAGCTCCGACAACCCCGGCCAACAGCCCCTGAAAATAATAACCGCAGCGCTTCATTTCGTTAAACCCCTTCTGAATGCCAGTTTAGCTATATTTTTTTCCAAGAGATTTTTTTTATCCGAACATCACCGGAAGGCAAGCGGAGTTGCCGGGGTCTTCACATGAAGAAATGGTCGGGGAACAGGCGCCCGGAAGCGGGGGGCGAGGCCGGCCTCGCCCTTCATATTTCACCGGGGTCCAGGATTTAACCGAAGAACATGCTCCGGATGAGGTCAAAATTGCGGCGAATACTGTCCGCTCCCTTCACCGGGCCCATGTGTCCGGGCAGGAGCAGCTCCACGTCATCAAGCCGGGCCAGGGAGGCGACGCTCCGCCCCAGCGCCGCGAAATCGCCTCCGGGAAGATCGGAGCGGCCGATGCTGCCGCTGAAAACCGTGTCTCCTGTAACAAGGGCCTTCTCTGCAGGGAAATAGAAACAAACCGCCCCCGGCGAGTGCCCCGGAGTATGCAGAACCCGGATCATATCCGCCCCTGCCTCCGGCTGCCCCAGTTCCAGCTCACCCTCCTGGAGATAGAAATCAGGCGCCAGGGGGGGTGCTTTCACCGGGCCCGCCGCAGCCTGCCGCTTTTCCAGACCCTCCAGGAAAAAGGCATCAGCACCATGGATAGCCAGCCTGGCGCCGCTTCGCTCCCGGATCAAACCCGCCGCCTCCACATGATCGGGGTGGCCGTGCGTGCACAGGATCAACTCGATTTCCTCAAGTTTGAGCCCGTCGGCAGCAACGGATCTATCCAGTACGTCATAGCACCTCTCTCCCGACTCGTTCAATATATGGCCCGGATCTACAAGCAGCATCTTTTCTCCGCGGTAGATATAGCTGTTGCAATTGTTGCCGTACCCCTGCCAGAAGTAGCCGTAAAAGCGATCGCTTAAGCGCATTTCAGTTCCTCCATAGCGTGAATTTTAACAATATGATATCATAAACGGCGAGGTGAAGAAAAGAATGGGAAAGATTAAATCGGCCCGGGAACTGGCCATGGAGCGGACCGCCAACTTGAAAGAGATAAGAAGTGCCGCCGGCGGGCACCCCGGATCCGAATATGAACCCTACCTGAAAGCCGCCAGGCTGCTTGCAGACTCTTTTTTGAAGAAAGAAAGCACAGTAGACAAGATATCCGAGACCCTGGATCGCTACCCTGCAGGGGCGCGGGAAGAGGCAATTTATGTTTTGCTGAAAAATATTGCCGAGGGGATGACAGTGGAAAATATCCCCGAGACGACCGGGTTTTGGCGCCGCCACCGGTCCGGCTCCACGGAGGGCCTTATTGAAGAAATCGAAAGGCTGGGCCGCAGGTACGATGAACAGGTCGGCGAGCTGCGCAGCGCAGCGGAGTCGGGAAAGAATGGGGAAAAACTGCAGTCCTGCCTGCTGCAGGAGGGGATTGCGGGATCTGCCGTTGCCGGCGTCAATCTGGAACGCTCACCCTGGTGGCGGGAGCGGCTGAACCGCCTCCAGGCATCCCTGGCTCCGCAGCTTGACCGCCTGAAAGAGGGGCTGCTTTCAGCGCTTCAAAAATAGAGAGACGGCTGCCGCAATATAGGGTCAACCGTCCCGTCGCTTCATGCAAAACAACTAGTCGCCGAGCACACCTTTTCGATAGGCCTTCAGGTAGTTGCCGCAGTAAGGATCGCGATCCAGAATCGCCTCCGCGGCGTACACCAGGGCCATCATTTTTTTGTCTTCCGGATCCAGGATGACCGCGTCAAGCCCGTAAGCGGTGCAGACCACCATGTACGCCTGGTTGAGCAGTTTGCGTTCGGGCAGCCCGAAGGAGATATTGCTCAGACCGCAGATGGAATGCACGCCGGGATAGCGTTCCTGCACCAGGCGAATTGTATCCGCCGCGGAAAGCCCATTCTTGCTGTCCACGCTGATGGGCTGGATCAGGGGATCCACATAGATATCGTCATGGCCGACCCCTTTGGCGGACAGAGACTCGATAATCCGGGAAGCGATGTTGAATCGCGTCGCCGCATCGGGCGGGATACCGTGTTCGTCATCCATGCACAGAACGACAATCTTGCAGCCGTACTTCACAACCAGCGGCTCGAGCGCCTCGTAGCGTTCCTTTTCCCCGCTGATGGAATTCAACATGGCCTTTCCCTGGTGGACCTTGAGCGCCGCCTCCACGGCCAGGGGATTGGGGCTGTCGATGCAGAGCGGCAAACCGCCCAGCTCATCCTGAACCTCACGGACAAGCCAGCTTAAAAGCTCCGGCTCATCATGAACAAAGGTCCCGCAATTCACATCGATATAGTGCGCCCCTGCCTCGTGCTGGCGGCGGGCCAGCCGGCGGACAAATGCTGCGTCTTTTTCCGCAACCGCTTCTTTGACCGCTTTACGACTGGTGTTGATTTTCTCTCCGACAATTAACATCGAACATTGCACCTGCCTTTCTTGTTTGATGCCGCGTATGGGCTGTACTATTAGATAATTCGTGAAAACTTGCCGGAACCCTTTTCAAAGGTGCGCTCCGCCCTTGCAGCTGCCTGCCGGAGCAGGGCGCTCAGGACACTGTCGACAGCCTGAAAACCCGATCTCCTTCCCTGACCTTGTCGATAACTTTTAAACCGATGAGATCGCCGGATTTTGCAGAAGTAATGCTTTGATGTTCCACCTGCATGGAGGCGATCTCCTGGTCAAATTCTGTTTTAGGGCCTACTATGGTAATCCTTTCCCCCACATCCACGGCAGCGGAGAGTTCGATTATGGCCACGGAGATCTTGCTGTAATAGTGGCGCACCCTGCCAATCTCTTCACGGGACATATGACGACACCCCTTTCGAAGTTATTGTGTGATTAATATTCGACATATACCATATTTATCCTGCCTTGAAATAAAACAATATCCCCTTCGTCATATTAACAATGATCTGCGCGCTTCTTTTGTGCATGATTGCCGCTTTACCAGGGAAAAGTATTCTTGGAGAAGGGAGGTGAACTCTTGGAACATATCAGGCCGCTGGTAATCAAATATATTTATACCGCCGCAATAACAATGATCTTCCTTAGCCATCTCCTCATTCCGGCAGTACCCCTGGGCAGTTCACTGATTATTGCCCTTGTTGTTACCGCAGCGCTCTATTTTGCAGGCGACCGTTATCTGCTGCAAAGATTCGGCACCCTGCTTACCACTGTCGGCAATTTTGTCATTGCTGCGATTATCCTTGCGCTGGCGGGGCCTTTCCTGCGCCAGCCCGTGGGCGCCGGCGCCATCCTGGCTACCGCTGCGACAACAGGGGTGGCAGAGTGGGTTTACTATCGTTACATCCGCAGTGAAATCGATATTGGAGAAAAAGAAGAAAGTATGGCCTCCGGTCAGGATTTTTTTGACGGCAGCGAGGCGCCGCCGGATGGCGGCGATGAGGACCAGGAACAGTAGAGAATCTGCAAAATTTCTGTTTGTGACCAGCCGCATCACTGCAGGTGCGGCTATTTAATGTCACCCTGCCGGCCGCCGCAGGGAAGGGGGCGGCGCAAGAGCTTATTTCAGCAGGGGAGCGATCAAGACGTGAGCACAGGAGGTGGGAACAACCTGCTGCAGGAAACACCCGGTTTCACCCGCGATCTTTATTTGCCCCGTTTTCTCACCGGCGTGCTGCCCCGGGTTTCCCGGGAAATGCGCAAGTGGGAGCAGAGCCTGACCTTCCATGCAGACTGGCCCCTTCTGCAGCAGGCCCTGAGCAGCCTGTCTCGAAAACGCTTTCATGCGCAGGGAGGCAGCTTCTATGCCCTTTACAGCGATGATCCCCACCGCACCAAACAACTGGTCTCCCTCATCGTGGCCCTGCAGACAATCAGCGATTACCTGGACAATCTCTGCGACAGGGGAGGGGTCTACGATGAGGCGGCCTTTCGCTGCCTGCACCGGGCGGTAACGGCGGCGCTCACCTGCGGCCCCATGCGGGAACATAACTATTATCGCTTCTATCCCGCCAAAAACGACGGCGGCTACCTTCAGGCCCTGGTTGCCGAATGCCGCGCCTGCACCGGCAGCCTTCCCGCTTACCGGGAAGTGCAGCCCGAGATCCTGAGGCTGGCTTCCCTGTACAATGATCTGCAGGTGTACAAACACCTCAACCCTTCTGCGCGCGCCGGCCGGTTAAGGCGATGGTTCAGGGAGAAAGCGACGTCAACATATCCGCCGCTGCACTGGTGGGAATTTGCCGCAGCCTGCGGCTCCACCCTGGCCATATTCGCTCTCTTCGGCCTGGCGGCCCTGCCCGGGGCCGACAGCAACGAAGCCCGAAGGGTGGTCGGTGCCTATTTCCCCTGGGTCTGCGGCCTGCATATCCTGCTCGATTACTGGATCGATCAGGATGAAGACATCCGGGGAGGCGACTTCAATTTTGTAGCCTGCTATCCCTCCGCCGCTTCAGCCGCCGGCCGCCTGCACCTCTTTCTGGAGAAAGCACTGGAAGAGACGGCAAAGCTGGCCCGGCCGTCCTTCCATCATACCGTTATCCTGGGCCTTCTGGCAGTCTATCTGTCCGATCCCAAGGTGAGCCGGCTAAATTTACAGAAGCCCGCCGGCTTGCTGCTCAATGCCGGGGGCGCCAGGGCCAGGCTCTATTACCGCCTCTCGCGCCTGCTGCGGAGGCTGGGTGTGCTGTAACATCAGGCGGGCGCCCGGGCCGCTCCTGAAAACGAAAAGGGCACGCGCATACGGCCCCGTGCCCGCACTATATATTCCCCACCCTGGCCTGCAGTTACTTCTTCATTTTCAGGATATGGGAGTTGAACTTGTCCTTGAATTTTTCGGGTATGGGCGACGGTTTGCGGGTGGAAAAATCAACGAAAACATAGACCAGTTTTCCTTCAGCAATCAGCTCCCCATTCTTCAACAGGGATCCATAAATGGTCATGCTGCTCCGCCCCAGCTCCATATCGATGATGTGAAGATCGATCACATCATCAATATAGCAGGGGGCCTTGTAGTCAAAGGCCACATGCGCAACGACTGCATCAACATTCTTCTCCAAAAAAGAGCGCCAGTCAATGCCCAGAGCATCGGTAAACTCGGGAAGAGCAATGGAGTCGAACCATTTGATATAATTGGTAAAAAAGACGGCACGTGAGAGGTCGGTATCATAATAGCGAACCTTTACCGGAACGGAAAATATAGATTCTGCCATAAGCTGATTCCTCCTACTCTTTATTATTTTGTCAACTACTTCTCTATTTAAATTTGAAATCCTTTAAAGTTATCTAGAATACAGCGAGCTAACCTCTGGGCCGGTGCCGGCTGCCGATAAAAAAAGCCTCCCAGGGAGGCTGTAAATTTCGGATACCCGGGAGGGCCTGCAATTACTTATATATGAAGATCGATCTTGCCGGAAAGCGCCGCCCTGGAAGTGACCCCGACAAAACTCTCTACCTGGGCGCCCCCTTTGAAGAGAATCATTGTGGGAATACCCAGGATCTCGAAGCGCTCCGCCAGACCTGGATTCTCATCCACATTTACCTTAAGTATTTTCAGTTTACCGCGGTAATCGGCAGCCAGCTCCTCCAGCACAGGTGCAATCATCCGGCAGGGGCCGCACCAGGGCGCCCAGAAGTCGATGAGAACCGGCAGCTGTTCCTTCAACACCTGCTCCTCGAATTCCTTTTCACCGATAGCTGTAATCTCGGACATGTTATCACCTCTTGACATTTGATCGGTAGAGCGATCGCTTCCCCGTTTCATTCTAAGATAATTTTACCACTAAATCAACGGGTCCTCCATTATTTCCGCCGGTACAGGGTCCATGACAGCTTCGGTGATCTCTGTCAGCAGGAGCCGCCCCCTTGAGGGCGGAAAGCACCGCAGCAGTTCCAGCGCTTCAGCCTGCTTCTGTCCGGCGGAGGCGGCGGCGTAGGCAAGAGAACCGTTCTCGCGCACCGCCCGGCGAAGCTTCTCCTGCAGATCCCGGGGGAGTACCCTTCCCCGGGGAAGCATCCGGACCAGTTTCAGGTACTCTTTCCGCCGGGCAAAAAGGTGAATCAGCGGCAGGGTGCTTCTCCCCTGCACCAGGTCATTTCCGGCAGGTTTGCCCATCAGCTCCGGGCCGGCTGCATAATCGAGGATATCATCGACAATCTGAAAACACTGGCCCAGCCTGACGCCGAATTTATGCAGCAAGCGGCGGCAGGAGGCCCCGCCGCCGGCAATACGGGCGCCTCCCTCACAGCAGGCGGCGATAAACTGGGCTGTTTTAAGGTAGTTTATCCAATAATATTCGCGTTCAGTAAGATCCCAGCGGCCTTTCAGATTCATCTGGACGAGCTCACCCCTGCAGAGCAGGGAGACGGCACGTGCCGCCAAACAAAGCAGCTTTCCGTCACTGCCGGGTAGGCTCAAAAGGGCAAAAGCGCGGGCCAGCAGCAGATCGCCGGCCAGGGTGGCCGCGCCTGCACCCCAGCGCAAATGCAGTGTTTCAATGCTGCGCCTCCTGTCCGCTTCGTCAATAATATCATCATGAATCAGGGAGGCGGTGTGGATCAGCTCCACCGCCGCGGCAGTCTCCAGAAGCTCTTTGCGGCTGTATCCGCCCTGCTCTTCAGTCAGGGCGGCGCAGGCAAGAAGCAGCCTGGGCCGCAGCATTTTACCGCTTTTCTCCCAGATCTGGCGCACCATTTCCTCTAGCCGGCCAGGCGCAGGCTCGAGGGCTCCCTGCATGATGTTTTTGATTTCGATCATTGCGGGGTAACCGGTTTTGGCCTCCATCGCCCCGGGCAAAACCCTCCCTCCCTGCCCCAGATACCCGATGCTACCTTATTGTTTTCCCCGCACCCCCGATTTCATACCAGGGGCCCTGCCGCAGCCGCACCTGCATTTTCATGAAGGGGGCAACTGCCGCCGCTTTAGCCGGAGCAATCAAAGTTGAACGGCAGGAGAACCTCCAGTTTCATGGAATAGTTTAATCTATATGTTTTTAATCGCAGAAATGGCGGAGGGAAAAAGATGTGGAATCCAAAATGTGAGTCAATGCCCGGGGAGAAGCTGGCGCTGCTGCAGTTTTTGCGGTTGAAACAGACACTGGAGTCGGTTTACCAGCTGGTGCCACATTACCGGCAAAAATTCCATGAGGCAGGCGTGGAACCGGGTGATGTACGTTCGCTGGAAGATCTGGCCCGGCTGCCCTTCACCGTGAAGAATGACCTGCGGGACAACTATCCCTACGGGCTCTTCACAGACGGCCTGAATGAGGTGGTGCGGATCCATTCATCTTCAGGGACTACAGGGCTGCCCTCAGTGGTGGGCTACACCAGGGAGGATTTGCAGGTATGGGCGGAACTGATGGCCCGCGCCCTTACCGCCGCCGGAGCCCTGCGCAGCTCGGTGATCCATGTTGCTTACGGTTACGGTCTATTCACGGGCGGCCTGGGCGTACATTACGGGGCGGAAAAAATCGGGGCAACGGTGGTCCCTGTCTCGGGAGGACAGACAAAACGACAGGTGCGGATGATCAAAGATCTCGGGAGCACCCTGCTTGCCTGCACTCCTTCTTACGCCCTGAACATAGCTGAAACCATGGAGGAGATGCAGATAGATCCCTCCGGGCTGAAGCTGGAATCGGGTCTTTTCGGCGCAGAACCGTGGTCGGACAATATGCGCCGGGTTATCGAAAATAAACTGAAGATAAGCGCTTATGATATTTACGGGCTGAGTGAGGTGATGGGACCCGGGGTGGCCTACGAATGCCCGGCCAAGGAGGGCCTGCACCTGGGAGAAGATCACTTTATCGCCGAAATCGTTGACCCTTCCACCGGTAAGGTCCTTCCGGAAGGCGAATGGGGCGAACTGACCATCACCACCATTACCAAAAGAACGCTGCCCGTGATTCGCTACCGGACTGGAGATATTACCACCCTCATCCGGCGCCCCTGCCCCTGCGGAAGAACCCACCTGCGCATGGCCAAGGTCAGCGGTCGGACCGATGATATGCTCATCATCCGCGGGGTAAACATCTTCCCCTCGCAGGTGGAGAGCGCCCTTCTTGAAATCGGTGAAACCGAACCCCATTACCAGCTCGTTGTCGACAGGGAGGGTTCCCTGGACACCATGGAGATCCGGGTGGAGCTTACGGAGCAGATGTTTTCGGACAAGATCAGGGGGCTGGAAGGCCTGGAGAGAATGATCCGCGATAAAATCATCAGCATACTGGGTATTTCTGTCACTGTAAAATTGGTAGAGCCCAAATCGATCCCGCGAAGCGAGGGAAAGGCGCAGCGGACCATCGATCGGCGCAAGATCCTTTAAATAAACCTGCGGCCCGTGGAGGCCTGCAACAAGGAGGACGGAAATGGTAAAGCAGATTTCCATATTTCTTGAGAATAAATGCGGACGGATGATCCATGTCTCCCGTGTGCTCGGCCGGGCCGGAATCAACATCCGCGCCCTCTCCATTGCCGACACTTCCGACTTTGGAATCCTGCGGCTGATTGTCGATCAGCCCGATAAAGCCTGCCATATTCTAAGAGACAAGGGCTTCATGGCTTCAGTTACCGAGGTCATCGCCGTGGAAGTTCCCGATGAGCCGGGGGGGCTGGCCCGGGTGCTTTCACCCCTGGAGTCTGCCGGAATCAATATCGAATACCTGTACGCTTTTGTGCAGAAGCGGACCGAGGATGCCCTCATCCTGATGCGCGTGGAAAATATCCCGGCGGCTCTGCAGGTGCTGCGCGAAAAAGGAATCACGGTAATCGGCAGCGAGCGGATCTACGCCCTTTGAAGCCGCTGTCTGTTGAGGAAGAGGAAGATAATATGCCCGTCAAGCTGATGTCAGGAAATGAAGCAATTGCCCGCGGCGCTTACGAAGCAGGTGTCACCGTGGGCACGGCCTATCCGGGAACCCCCTCCACGGAAATCCTGGAGGAGCTGTCGCGCTGCCCGGGCGTGCGCGCGGACTGGTCACCCAATGAAAAGGTCGCCCTGGAAGTGGGCATCGGGGCTTCCCTGGCCGGCGCCCGGGCGCTGGTGGCGATGAAACATGTGGGTGTGAATGTAGCCGCCGATCCCCTGCTGACCCTTTCCTACACCGGCGTTGGCGGAGGGTTGGTGCTGGTCAGCGCCGATGATCCCGGGATGCACAGCTCCCAGAATGAACAGGACAACCGCCATTACGCCCGCCTGGCCAAGATCCCCCTGCTGGAACCATCTGACAGCCAGGAAGCCAAGGATTTTGTTATCGTCGGTTTCCAGTTAAGCGAGCAGTTCGATACACCGCTTCTGCTGCGCACCACGACCCGGATCTCACATTCACGCAGCCTGGTGCGTACAGGAGAAAGGGTGGAAAAAACCGGTGAGGGATATAAAAAGAACCCGGCCAAGTATGTGATGATCCCGGGCTTCGCCCGTCTACGCCGCCCCCTGGTGGAGAAACGCCTGGAGGCGCTGCGCAGGGAGGCGGCGGTTTCTCCACTGAACCGCATCGAAAAGGGCTCCACCGGATACGGCATTGTCTGCTCCGGTATTGCCTACCAGTATGTAAAAGAGGCGCTGCCTGAGGCCGCCATATTGAAGCTAGGCTTCAGCTATCCCCTGTCTGCAGAGCTGCTGCACAGTTTTGCCGCAGGGGTGGAGGAGATCATTGTTGTGGAAGAGCTGGACCCCTTTCTCGAGGAGCAGATCCTGGCCCTGGGCCTGAAGGTGCCGGTGCGGGGCCGGGAGCTCTTTTCGCCTGTGGGCGAACTCAGCGCGGAAGCTCTCCGTAAAGAACTTTGCAACGGAAAAGATCCCGGAAGAAAACGCTTTATTGTACCCGAACTCCCTCCCCGGCCGCCGCTCTTTTGCCCGGGCTGCCCGCACCGCGGTGTATTTTACGTGCTGCGTAAAATGAAACTGAATGTACCCGGCGATGTGGGCTGCTACAGCCTGGGGGCCCTGCCGCCGCTGGAATCGCTCGACACCTGCATCTGCATGGGCTCCGGAATCGGCCAGGCCGCCGGGATGGAGCGGGCCGATGCCGGGCTGGCCGGACGGACAGTGGCTGTGATCGGGGATTCCACCTTCTTTCATTCCGGCATTGCCCCGCTCATCGACCTCGTGTACAGCGGAAGCAGGGCAACGGTGCTTGTTCTCGACAACCGAACCACCGCCATGACCGGCCATCAGGGTCACCCCGGTACCGGATTGACCCTGCAGGGCGAAAACAGGGCGCCGGTGGAGCTGGAGCCGCTCTGCCGCGCTGCCGGTGTGAAAAGGGTCAAAACGGCCGATCCCATGAATTTAAAGGAACTGGAACAGATCATCGAGGGAGAACTGGCGGCAGGGGAACTTTCGGTAATTATTGTCCGGAAAGCCTGCGCCCTGCTGGAGCGGAATATGGATGCGCCGCTGCGGGTGGAGGCCCTGAAATGCCGCGGCTGCGACATCTGCCTGGGCCTGGGCTGTCCCGCCCTCAGCCGGTTGGATAAAAATAGCAGCGCTGTCATCGACCCCGACCTCTGCACCGGCTGCGGCCTCTGCGCGCAGATCTGCCGTCATGATGCCATCGTCACCGGAAGGGAAGATGATGATGATGCCTGAAGCCAATATAGTCATTGCCGGGGTGGGCGGCCAGGGCGCCCTGCTGGCGGGTAAAATCATTACGGAGGCGGTGCAGGCGGAAAATCTTGATGTGAAGAGCTCCGAGACGCACGGCATGGCCCAGCGCGGCGGCAGCGTTCTGATTCATGTTCGGTATGCCGGCAGGGTTTATTCCCCGCTCGTACCGCAGGGTGAAGCCGATTTTCTTCTGGCTTTTGAACAGCTTGAAGCTTTGCGCGCGCTGCCCTGGCTTTCGCCGGGAGGAACAGTCATCGCAAGCAGGAAAACCATCGCCCCCCTGCCCGTGCTTACCGGTGAGTGCCTCTACCCTGAAAATATCGAAGAGGCGCTAAGAGCCGGTGCAGAAGAGGTAATCATGGTGGATACTTCATCCGCGGAGCCGGTGCGCAGCAACCCCCGCAGCGCCAATCTCTTTTTACTGGGCATACTGGCCCGGCGGCTCACCTTTCCCCGGGAAACCTGGCTGCAGGCAGCGAGCCGATCAATCCCCGCCCCGCTGCTGCAAACAAACATTCAGGCTTTCGATGCAGGCTGGTCCCACAATGAGTCAGGGGTACGGTGAGTCGAGGGGACTGAGTCGAGGGGACGGTGACTTTGACTCATTACCGTGTTTCTCCAATGAGTCGAGGGGACGGTGACTTTGACTCATTACCGTTTTTCTCCAAAATGAAGGTGCCGGGCAAGCCCGGCACCTGTACCGCAGACAATCCAAATAATGCATTGCATCAACACTGTTTTTAGGCCAGCAGGCGCTGGACCAGTTCAACGGCCGAACCGCCGTCAGGCGCATAGCCGTCGGCGCCAATCTCGTCGGAAAAATCGTCGGTTACCGGCGCACCGCCGATCACCACCTTGACCTTGTCGCGCAGCCCCTCTTCTTTCAGATAATCGATGGTCTCTTTCATCTCCAGCATGGTGGTGGTCAGCAAGGCTGAAAGGCCCACCACCTGCGGCTCATGTTCCTTCACCGCCTCGGCAAATTTCTCCGGCGGAATGTCCACGCCGAGATTTACAACCGTGAAACCGCTGCTCTCGAGCATGATGGCCACCAGGTTTTTGCCGATGTCGTGCAAATCACCCTTCACCGTGCCGATGATCACCTTTCCGGAGCTGGGCATCTCGAAATCGACCATCTTCTCCTTCACCAGCTCCATGCCCGCGTGCATCGCTTTGGCCGACATGAGCACCTCGGGAACGAACATCTCTCCCGCCTTGAAACGCGGGCCGACAACATTCATGCCTGCCACAAGACCCTGATTGATGATCTCCATGGGATCCATCCCCGATTCAAGGCAAGACTTTGTCTCGTCGGCTGCCGCGGTAACATTTCCCTCGATAACGCTGTTCTTGATTACTTCCAGATTTGCCATAGGATTAAACGCCTCCTTTATTGTACCATAACTATCCTGTTATCTGGGCCCCAGCGGCAGGCTGTCAATGCCCAGTTCTTCCATGATTTTGACTGTAACCCGGTCCAGCTTGTCGGACCGCTCCTTGTCCAGCGGTGCAGGCTGGTGGTTTTCCAGAATATCCTTGACTCTCTCCCGGGCCCTTTCAAAAGCATCTTTGGCACCGTCGTTTTCCCAATTCTTATGATCACGCCGTTCGATGATCGCCGAGGGGATGTACGGCTCTTTCTTGAACCATTTGAAAGTATGATCCGTGGAGAGGTAATCGCCGCCCGGACCGAGATCCCGGATCAGATCAACGGCCAAAGCCTCCTCGGAGGTATCGATTCCGCGATCGAGCCGCAGCGCCATGCCGCAGATCTCGTTGTCGATAACGAGCTTCTCAAGGCTGACGGTGCTGACAAATTCCAGTCCGCCCACTCCCGAGATAACATTGATCCCCGCCAGCTGGGCCACGATACCGCTCATGCTCGTTTCCAATCCGGCCTGGGCATCGATAACCATGGAATCGCTCAGGCATGCGTACGTATGGGTCGGCATGCCGTAGTACTTGCCCATCTGGGCATAGGAAGCGCCGATCATCGTTGCCTCAATGGCCGAAAGAGGTGTGGTGCCGGTGCGCATATCAAAGTGAACCGGCGCCCCGCCATAGATTACCGGTGCGCCCGCAGAAACAGCCTGGGCCAGGACAACACCGCTCAGCGTCTCCGCCGTGTGGACCACTATGGAACCGGCCAGCGTGGCCGGTGTGGCGGCGCCCGGCATGGGCATGGAGACAGTCTCCAGGGGGAGTCCGTTGCGGGCGCAATCTATGATATTCTGCGAACTGATATGGGTCCACTTCAGCGGCGGCGAGGGGCAGATGTCGAAGATGGCCACCGGCTTCTCACGCAGCCGGTCAAGACCGCCGACTACCGCCGCCAGCATGTCGCGCATGTAAGGTACTCCATGCACGCTGAAACCGCCGGTGATCATGGCTTTGGGCGAGTTCTTCAGCATGATATAGGTGCGGAAGCTGTCACCGATCAGCTTGGGTACGTCGTAAAGAACACAGGCGCTGGCCTGCAGGGCAATATTATCCAGGGCATCATTAACCCTGGATATATTCGCCAGGTCCTGGGTCAGCGATTGGCGAACCGTCTTCCCGTCCGATTCGAGAATCTTGATGGGCGCCGAAACGGGATCAAAATGTATATTGTTGCCGCTCAGGTCCGCTGCCGGCTCGCCCTCCCTGTTATAGAGCTTTACTCCTTCCGGAGCTTTCTTGATGGCGTCCAGAACCATCTCCGGTTTGAACTTGACTACCTTGCTTTCAAAATCAACGGCGGCTCCATGATCCTTGAGAATTTTCAGAGCCTCGTCCGATTCAAAGCGGACCCCGGTGGTCTCAAGAATGTAAAGCGCTTTTTCATGAATCAATTTGATCTGTTCGTCCGAAAGAAGCCTCAATTTTGGCTGTCCGTCAAAGGTAAATTTACCCATGTGCCGCTCCTCCCTTCAAAAAATGTGATTTTTTACTTTCCTACCAGTTCCCGGGCCACCTTTACCGCTTCGATGGCATTTTCGGCATAACCGTCGGCCTTGATCTCATCGGCCCACTGCCGGTTCACCGGAGCGCCGCCAACAAGAACCTTCACCCCGCTGCGCAGCCCCTCCTTTTCCAGGGTGTCGATGACGATCTTCTGCTCGGGCATGGTCGTGGTCAGCAGGGCGGAAAGCGCCAGAATATCGGCATCCAGCTCCTTGACCTTGCCGATAAAGGTATGGCAGGGCACATTCACGCCCAGGTTGGTGACTTCAAAACCGGCAGCCATGAGCATGGAGGCAACCATGTCTTTCCCGATATCATGAATATCGTTATGCATGGTTCCGATGACGACCTTGCCCAGGATCGCTCTTGCCATATCCCTCTGCTGCAGGGCCGGTTCCAGCACGTTCAGGGCGCCTTTCATCGCTTCTGCCGCAGCGATAAGCTCGGGCAAAAAGATCTGGCCCTCCTCAAAAAGCGCACCCACCTCATCTATGCCGGGAACGTAGCCTGTCTCGATTGCTTCCAGGGGGTTGAGTCCGCCCTCCACGGCCTTGTGAGCCAGCTCTTCGGCAAGTTCAATCTCCCCATCCAACACTGCCTGCTTCATCTCGGCATAAAGCTTCTCTTTTTCCATGTCGCTTATTATCCCCCTTTAACAATACTTTACCTGGACAGCTCTTTTTCAGCTGCCCCGATTATTTTGGCAAACTCTTCCTTGACCTTGGAATCAAGGGGCTTGACTTCATGATTTTTCAGGATCCAGCGGGCCGCCTCGGTAGCTTCCTCAAAGGCGCCCTTTTTGCCGCTCTCCAACCAGGCTCCATAGGGTTTGCGATCATAAACGGTGGGACGCCAGATCCGCCCCATATGCTTGCGGGTATGCTTTGCCGCCAGGTAATTGCCTCCCGGGCCGATCTCCTTGATCAGATCCACGGCCAGCGTCTCATCGGTAACCTCGATCCCCTCGGCCACCTTGGCAATGATGCTGTAGATCTCGGCATCCATGATCAGCTCCTGCAGTGAAAAGATCTTGGAACCGTTGAGGGTTCCGGCGCCGTTCAGTATGGACGTCCTGGTCAGCACCGGCATGAGGCCGGCGAAGCAGTTATCCACTGCTGCCTGCCAGTCCGGTTCCTTGGCGCCGGTGGCAAAAGCGCCCATGGCCAGCGGAATTTGATAGAAATGACAGATCTCGCTGAATCCCGCCGCCAGCAGGTGATCCTCGGGACCGCCGCCGGTGTAGCCGCCTGTCTGCAGATCAATTGCTGTGGGGGCGGCGGCAAAATAGACCGGCGTCCCCGGGTTGACCAGCTGCATCAGCACCAGCGGGCTGACGGCGTCAACAGTGGCCACAACAAGGTTGCCTGCAAGAGTGGCCGGTGCGGTGGCGCAGGACATGGGCATGGGCATGAAGCCAGTGGGGATGCCCCATTCCGCAGCCACCATGGAGGCCTCCAGGCTGCCCCCATCCTGTCCCAGCGGGTCGGTGGCGCACTGCATGTAAGAGAACAGCGGGCGGCGGCGCAGCGCCTCCTTGCCCCCGGCTACA
>JAPXLS010000013.1:0-21884 GCA_033809435.1 Bacillota bacterium | reverse complement strand
TGATCAAAGCCTGCGGAGTAATGGCATCAACATCCTGTATGGTCATCCTTTCCCTGACTACCCGCTCCATTCTTGATAGGCCAATCCTGAACTGGTTCTGGAGCAGCTCACCGACACCGCGCAGGCGCCGGTTGCCCAGATGGTCGATATCATCGGCCTCCCCGAGCCCATCCATGAGATTGAGAATATAGCTGACCGCAGCCACAATATCGGAGGGAACCAGGTACTTGGTCTCCGGATCCACATTCCCATTGCCAATTATCAGGCAGGCCCCGCTGCGATGCTTGATCAGAGCCCTGCATATGCCAAGCTCATCCATTCGCCGCGCCGCTTCTTCATCTACAACCGTTCCCTCGGGGAAAAGCACTTTCCCGGTATGGGGGTCAAGAAGATCGGCGGCCAGTTCGGCTCCGGAAAGGCAATTGACCATTGAAAATTTTTTGTTTACTTTGTAACGGCCCACCTGCGCAAAATCGTAGCGGCGGCCGTCAAAAAATAAGGATTCAAAAAGCGAACGGGCATTGTCGATGTTCAGCGGCTCGCCGGGGCGCAGCCTTTTATATATCTCCAGCAGCCCGCTCTCCTCGGAATCTGTGTGATCCTTTTCCAGCAAAGCCAGAATCCGGGGGTCATGATCATACAGATCGAGAATCTCCTGGTTTGTACCGTAGCCTATGGCCCGGAGAAGTACAGTCACCAGCAGCTTGCGGGTTCGATCAATTTTAACAAAAATACCGTCATTGACGTCGGTTTCAAACTCCAGCCAGGTCCCCCGGTTGGGGATAATGGTGGCGCTGACCAGTTCCTTGCCCGTGGCTCCCGTGGGATCGGGCTTCTTGTCAAAATAAACCCCCGGGGAGCGCACCAGCTGGCTGACTATAACCCGCTCCGCCCCGTTAATGATAAAGGTGCCGTTGTCGGTCATTTTGGGAAAGTCGCCCATGAATACTTCCTGCTCCTTGACCTCCCCTGTTTCCTGGTTGATCAGGCGAACATTGACCTTTATGGGAACAGCGTAGGTAGCGTCCCTCTCCTTGCATTCATCCACGGAATACTTCGGTTCACCAAGAGAATAATTGAATATTTCCAGGACCAGATTACCGGTAAAATCCTTGATGGGGGAAATATCCCTGAAAATTTCATTTAGACCGTTCTGGAGAAACCAGTCGTATGAACTGCGCTGAACATCAATCAAGTTGGGAAGGTCGAGAACCTCTTGAATCCGGGCGTAACTCCGCCGTTCCCTCACGCCAGAGGCAATCTGAATAGACATATAAAGAAATCACTCCCCCTAGACCTGGTTGTTAGATGAATCCAGCCGGAAGCCTGGCCTGAAAAAACGAATAGGCATTCTAATATTGTTTCCTTTTGGGCATACAATTATACTGAAGATCAAAACCTGGCGTACTGTCTACAATCCTAGCCATCTTGAGATGTTATCACATCTGCTTTGGGCTGTCAAATACTTTTGAAAAAAAAATGACAGGGGAAGTATAAAAGGGTATGGCCCGCCCCGGCGGAGCGGGCTCCCTGACGCTATTTCAGCTCTACAGAGCCCCCGGCCTCTTCGATCTTGGCTTTTACCGCTTCCGCCTCTTCCTTGCCGACCTTCTCTTTCACGGGCTTTGGAGCGTTGTCCACGAGTTCCTTGGCTTCCTTGAGACCCAAACCGGTAATCTCACGAACAACCTTGATCACCTGGATCTTCTTTTCGCCCGGCCCCGTCAAAACAACGTCGAATTCATCCTTCTCTTCCTCTGCCGCTTCGGCCTGACCCCCGGCGGGGACTGCCATGGCGGCCATGGGAGCGGAAGCGCTGACCCCGAACTCCTCCTCAAGCGCCTTGACCAGCTCTGACAGCTCGATGACAGTCATACCCTTTACAATTTCCATAATCTCGTTAACCTTGGACATGCAATCTTCTCCTTTTGATCGATCTATTTTTAGAATTCTGCTCCTCTAGGCGGCCTCCCTGGAGCGGCGCACAGCGTCGAGGGCATAAACCAGCATGCGAATATTGCCCGCAAGCGCATGCACCAGCCCCACCATGGGGGCCTGGAAAGCTCCGCAAACCTGGGCCAGCAGGATCTCACGGGGCGGTATCTCCCCCAGCGCCTTGACCTGGGCCTGGTCAAGGGGCTGCCCCGACAGAAGCCCTCCCTTGACGGAAAGCGCTTCGTGTTCCCGGCCGAATTCAAGAAACACCCGCGCCGCACCGACAGGATCGGCGCTGGTATAGGCTATGGCGGTAGGGCCTTCCAGATAGGTTTCGAGTCCGTCAAGGCCGATTTTTTGGCAAGCCAGCCTGGTGAGGGTGTTTTTCACCACACGGTAGCTGCACTGTTCAGCCTTCAAACGGCGACGCAGATCCGTAGCCCCGGCCACATCAAGACCGCGGTAATCGGCAACGATAATCAGATCGGCATCCTTCAGTTCACCGGCAATCTCTTCAACAAATTTCTCTTTGGCTTTTCTGGTAATCAACTCTTTCACCCCCCTCATGTACCCCGGCCAGGAGCATGTAATGGCACTTTTACAAAAAAATAAGGCTTTCCGTGAAGGAAAAGCCTCACCGCACGCCTCCATCACCCGGCAGGCGCCGGCTCTTTTCCTCGGCAGGCGGCCCCCGGGGCCATTAAACATGGCGTACCTGCTGTCTACGGAATCGGTAAAAACGGCAACCTTTTTTATTCAGCTGCCAAAAACGCTGATCCGGTTTCTACCTGCCCAGATCGGCCGCTTTTTGAGGACTGACCTTGATCCCCGGTCCCATGGTCGAGCTTACACTGATGGCCCTGAGATACTGCCCTTTAGCCGCCGGCGGCCTCGCCTTTAACAGGGCTTCAATAACACTGTAAAAGTTTTCACGCAGCTTTTCGGGTGCAAAAGAAACCTTTCCAATGGGTACATGGACATTGCCGGCCTTCTCGGCGCGAAATTCAACCTTACCGGCCTTGATCTCCTCGACAGCCCTGCTGATATCAAAGGTAACAGTACCGCTCTTGGGGTTGGGCATCAGACCGCGCGGACCCAGTATTTTGCCCAGCTTGCCCACCGTACTCATCATATCAGGGGTAGCCACGGCCACATCAAATTCAAGCCAGCCGCCCTGGATCTTCTCGGCCATCTCTTCACCGCCAACAATATCGGCTCCTGCAGATTCGGCCTCCTTGACCTTCTCCCCCTTGGCAAAAACAAGGACCCGCACGCTCTTGCCGGTGCCGTGGGGCAGCACCACCGCTCCCCGGACCTGCTGGTCAGCATGCTTCGGGTTCACTCCCAGGCGAACGGCAAGTTCAACAGTCTCGTCAAAAGAAGCCCGGCTGTATTCTTTCACCATTTCAAGGGCCGCCTCCGGATCATAGCGCTCTTCGCGATCGATTTGCTTCCTTGCATCGTAATATTTCTTTCCATGACCTGACATTTCCTGTTAGCCTCCTGTGGTGCCGGCGGGTTCAAAACCCTCCCACATTGTATTTTTCAAACTGCGCCCGGATCAAGAGCCTAGGGCCCGACGATTATACCCATGCTCCGGGCGGTCCCTTCGATAATCCTTGTAGCTGCCTCGAGATCATCGGTGTTCAGATCTTCCATTTTAGTTTTTGCTATCTCCATGACCTTTGCCCGCGGCACCGTTGCCACCTTCTCCCGGTTGGGTTCGCCCGATGCCTTCTCCAATCCCGCCGCTTTTTTTAGCAAAACGGAAGCGGGCGGCGTTTTGGTAATAAAGGTAAAGGAGCGATCCTCATAAACCGTGATCTCCACGGGGATGATCAGCCCGGCGTCCTTTGCCGTTCTCTCGTTGAACTCCTTGCAAAAGCCCATGATATTCACGGCGTGCTGACCCAGCGCCGGTCCAACGGGGGGCGCAGGTGTTGCCTTGCCCGCCGGTATCTGCAGTTTGGCCATGCCTATAATTTTTTTCTTCCTCGCCATAATACTTCCTCCCGGGCGGTCGCTAACGCCTAGTATTTTTCAACCTGGTGGAACCCCAGTTCAACGGGAGTTTCCCGTCCAAACATGGATACTAAAACCTTGACTGTGCCCTTT
Organism: Bacillota bacterium; assembly: GCA_033809435.1. Taxonomy (GTDB): domain Bacteria; phylum Bacillota; class Dethiobacteria; order DTU022; family DTU022; genus JAAZIN01. The sequence continues at coordinate 17,834 of JAPXLS010000013.1, read as the reverse complement.
TCCTGATGTATCTCCTCAACAGTCCCCTCAAAATTTTTGAAGGGCCCGCTGATGACGCGAACAACCTGGCCTACCTCGAAGTCTATGCGCGGTTTGCCTTCCGCAGCCATACCCATCTGGCGCATGATCCGGTTAATTTCCTTCTCGCTCAAGGAGACCGGTTTGGAACCGGGCCCCACAAAACCGGTGACGCCCGGAGTGTTGCGGACCACGGACCAGGAATCATCGTCCAGCATCATCTCTACCATGACATAACCGGGGTAGACCTTTTTTTCCACAGTCTTTTTTTTGCCGCCCTTGCTGGTGATCTCTTTCTCGGTGGGAACCAGAATTCTGAAAATACGATCTTTCATATTCATTGATTCCACCCGGCGGGCCAGGTTGGTCTCTACCCTGTTTTCATAGCCGGCATAGGTATGAATTACATACCATTTCTTTGCCGAGGTTTCCGTATCCGTTTGCGTTTCCATGTAAAAGAAGAGTCCTTAAACCCTCCGCTTCTCACTCCTTCAGCAAAATAGGGCTCTTTAAATGTGTGTAACCAAACGTAAAATCGCCAAAAATATGGTGTCCAGCCCCCAGAAAATAATGCCGAAAAGCAGCACGGCAAAAACAACTACCCCTGTATATACGGTAAATTCTCTCCTGCTGGGCCATTGAACTTTTTTCAGCTCCAGGCGCACCTCACGCAGGTATTTGACCAATCTGTTTAATATTTTCATAAAGCAATAATCCTTCCCGGACCATAAAATATTTTCTGCGCCTGGGTTGCCTACTTTGTTTCCTTATGCAGCGTGTGCGCTTTGCAGCGCGAACAATATTTCTTCATTTCCAGCCGTTCGGGATTGTTTTTCTTGTTCTTCCTGCTGCTGTAGTTTCTCTCCTGACACTGCGTACAGGCCAGATGTACAGTTACACGCATATTATCCACCTTCCATGCATCCCAATCTACCATAAACCGGACGGGCCTGTCAATAAAGGTTCCACCCGGACACAACAAAGGGGCGGGCAGCCTGACCCCCGCCCCCCAAATGTTTCAGAGTTTTACTCCGTTACCTCCGTGACCACGCCGGCGCCCACGGTGCGGCCTCCTTCGCGGATGGCAAAACGCAGCCCCGTCTCGATGGCCACCGGGGTGATCAGCTCAATATCCATGTTGATGTCATCACCGGGCATAACCATCTCCACGCCGGCGGGAAGGGTGATATTGCCCGTCACGTCTGTGGTCCGCACGTAGAACTGGGGCCGGTAGCCCTGGAAGAACGGCGTGTGGCGCCCGCCCTCTTCCTTCTTCAAAACATAAACCTGGGCCTTGAACTTCGTCAGAGGCTTGATGCTGCCGGGTTTGGCCAGAACCTGGCCCCGCTCCACGGACTCACGATCAATGCCGCGCAGAAGCACGCCGATGTTGTCACCCGCTTCAGCCTGATCCAGAATCTTGCGGAACATCTCCACACCGGTAGCTACGGTCTTGCGCGAACGCTCGTCAAAACCGACAATCTCAACCTCATCGCCCGTCTTGATGGTCCCGCGGTCCACCCTGCCCGTAACCACCGTGCCGCGGCCGGTAATGGAAAATACATCCTCTATGGGCATGAGGAAAGGCTTATCCTTGTCCCGCTCGGGCAAAGGAATGTAGCTGTCCACGGCATCCATCAGCTCCCAGATGGGCGCACAGGCCGCACAGTCGCGCGATCCGCAGCCGCACTCCAGAGCCTTGAGCGCAGAACCGGTTATAATGGGGGTGTCGTCGCCGGGAAAATCATACTCGGAAAGACGATCCCTGACCTCCATCTCCACCAGCTCCAGAAGCTCGGGATCATCAACCATATCCGCCTTGTTCAAAAATACAACAATGTAGGGCACCTCAACCTGGCGCGAAAGCAAAATGTGCTCCCGCGTCTGCGGCATGGGACCGTCAGCCGCGGAAACAACCAGAATGGCCCCGTCCATCTGGGCCGCGCCGGTAATCATGTTCTTCACATAGTCGGCGTGACCGGGACAGTCCACATGAGCATAATGACGGTTGTCGGTCTCATACTCCACATGAGCCGTGGCTATGGTGATCCCGCGCTCCTTCTCCTCGGGAGCCTTGTCAATCTGCTCAAAAGTGGTCTTCTGCGCAAATCCCGCACTGGATAAACAGGATGTTATCGCCGCCGTCAACGTGGTCTTCCCATGGTCAACATGACCGATGGTCCCGATGTTCACGTGGGGCTTGGTCCGCTCATACTTTTTCTTCGCCAACTGAAACACCTCCAGATATTAGTAAGCTACACTCTGCGTAATAATTTTTTGAGCTATATTTTGCGGCAGTTCATCATAACGGTTGAATTCCATGGTGAAAACACCGCGGCCCTGCGTCAATGAACGCAAAGTGGTGGTATAGCCGAACATGTCGGAGAGAGGGGCAATTCCCCGAACAATATGAAGGGGCCCCTTATGATCCGTACCCATGATCCGGCCCCGCCGGCCGGTGAAATCACCCAGTATGTCACCAAGATATTCCTCTGGAACAGATATTTCCACCTTCATGATCGGCTCCAGCAAAACAGGCTGAGCCTGGCTCAAAGCCTTTTTCAGCGCCTGGGAGGCGGCAATCTTGAAGGCCAGTTCCGATGAATCCACGGGGTGATAAGAGCCGTCCAGAAGCCTGGCCTCAACATCCGTTACCGGGTACCCGGCCAGGACACCGTTGTGCATGGCTTCTCGCAAACCGCTCTCGACAGAGGGAATATATTCCTTCGGAATAACACCGCCCACAATATCGTTCGTAAACAGAAAACCTTTACCCGGCTCCAGAGGAGCGACCTCGATCACCACATGACCGTACTGTCCCCTTCCGCCCGTCTGACGGATAAAGCGCCCCTCAACCCGCGCCCGGCCGTTGATTGTCTCTTTGTACGCCACCTGGGGCTTCCCTACATTTGCCTGCACCTTGAATTCCCTCAGTAGCCGATCCACGATTACCTCCAGGTGCAGCTCACCCATGCCCGAAATGATCGTTTGCCCCGTATCCATATCCGTATGCGTGTGAAATGTGGGATCCTCCTCGGCCAGGTGCTGCAGCGAAAGACTCATTTTATCCTGATCCGCCTTTGTTTTCGGCTCGATAGCCACGGAGATAACGGGTTCCGGGAATTGAATGGCTTCCAGAATAATCGGCTTTTCCAGGTTGCAAAGGGTATCCCCGGTGCCGATCTCCTTGGGCCCGGCGAATGCAATAATATCGCCGGCTATGGCCTCCTCAACTTCCTCACGATAGTTTGCATGCATCCTTAAAAGGCGGCTGATCCGCTGCCGTTTCTCGCGGGCGGCATTGAAAATCACCGAACCCCGTTTCAACCGCCCCGAGTAGACGCGGGCAAAGGCAAGCTTGCCCACAAAAGGATCAACCATGATTTTAAAGACCAGCGCCGAAAACGGGGCCTCCTCGGAGGGCAAACGAAAATCTTCCCGGCCCGTCTTGAAATCAAAACCCTTGACTGCACCAACATCTATCGGGGAGGGAAGAAATGTTACTACCGCATCAAGCAGCGGTTGAACGCCCTTGTTCCGGTACGAGGAGCCGCAGAAAACGGGGACCAGGGCGTGATGGATCGTGGCCCTGCGCAAAGCGCTGCAGCACTCTTCCGCAGTAATCTCCTGTCCGTTAAAATATTTTTCCATAATGACGTCATCATATTCGGCCGCGGCTTCCAGAATCCGCCCCCGGAAATCGGCGGCCTGCTCGCGCATCGCCTCCGGAATTTCCGCTTCGCGGCTGTGCATGCCCAGATCATCTTCATAAATAATTGCCCGCTGGCGGATCAGGTCGATAACACCGGTAAACTTGCCTTCGGCTCCAATGGGCAGCTGCAGTGGCAGCGCCTGCGCTTGCAGTTTTTCTCGAAGCTGCCGGAGCACATTGAAAAAATCTGCCCCCACAATATCCATCTTGTTGATATAGGCGATCCTGGGTACATGGTAGCGATCAGCCTGGCGCCAGACCGTTTCGGATTGCGGTTCAACACCGCCCTTGGCGCAGAATATGGCCACCACCCCGTCAAGGACACGCATGGAACGCTCCACTTCCACGGTAAAGTCCACGTGTCCGGGCGTATCTATAATGTTAATCCGGGCGTCGTGCCACATACAGGTCGTTGCCGCCGAGGTGATGGTGATGCCGCGCTCCTGCTCCTGGGCCATCCAATCCATGGTGGCGGTACCCTCGTGAACTTCGCCCAGCTTGTGCAAACGGCCGCTGTAGAAAAGAATCCTCTCGGTAGTCGTAGTTTTGCCGGCATCAATATGGGCGGCAATGCCTATATTTCTCACTCTTTCCAGCGGAACAATCGGGCTCATCATTTTTCCCTCCTTTCCCATTAAAATACAAGAACCTGAAGCGATTCCCGCCCCGCAATTACCATCTGTAGTGGGCGAAAGCCTTGTTGGCTTCGGCCATCTTGTGCGTATCTTCCTTCTTCTTCATCGCGGCGCCGACACCGTTGGAGGCATCAAGAATTTCAGCCGCCAACCTCTGCGGCATTGTTTTCTCTCCCCGGTTCCTGGCGAAACCGATAATCCAACGTATGGCCAGCATACTCTTGCGATGAGCGGTCACCTCTATGGGAACCTGGTAAGTAGCGCCTCCGACGCGGCGGGGCTTCACTTCCAGAACAGGGGATACATTACGTATGGCAGTTTCAAAAACATCCTGCGGATCCTTGCCGGTTTTTTTCCTGATTATTTCAAAAGACTCGTAGAAGGTCTTCTGAGCAATCCCCTTTTTCCCGTCATACATGAGCTTGTTGATAAACTTGGCCACAAGCTTGTTGTTATATACAGGATCTGCGAGAATATCCCGCTTGGCCACCGGGCCCTTGCGTGGCATCTCCTGATCACCCCTTCCTATGCGTGTACCGCTTTACTTTGCCCTGGGTTTCTTGGCCCCATATTTGGAACGCGCCTGGGCCCGATTCTCCACTCCGGCTGCATCCAGTGTGCCCCGCACCAGGTGATAACGCACACCGGGCAGATCCTTCACCCGCCCGCCCCGGACCAGAACCACGGAGTGCTCCTGAAGATTGTGCCCGATTCCCGGAATATAGGCGGTGACCTCGATCCCGTTGGTCAGGCGAACACGGGCAATTTTCCGCAAAGCAGAGTTCGGCTTTTTTGGCGTCGTTGTGGAAACCCTGGTGCAGACCCCTCTTTTCTGCGGTGAACGCTCCAGCGCCGGAGCGGCGGATTTGTGCGTCTGTTTCCGACGCCCCTTGCGTACCAATTGATTTAAGGTCGGCAACAGTCCACCCCCTTTAAAACTCAATAATGGCAGCAGCAGCTGCTTTTACCTTGATTCCACAAATCTTCCCCAGATCGGACATGCTTCCAACGTAACGAACCTCTACACCCTTGCTTCCGGCAAGATCCGCCACCGGAGCGCTTACTTTCATTTCGGCATCCTCCGCCAGCAGGACCAAGACCGCCTCATCCTTTTCCAGTGCCTTCAGGGTCTGCTTGGTTCCGACAACCTTGCGCCTGGCCCCGCAAACCTGTTCCATCAGTTCAGTGTCGTCCAAAAACCGCCCACCTCACTTTCCGAAAGCACCCGCCCTGTAAAGCGCACTCAAAGATTGTATCACCGGCCCGGGATGTTGTCAATCAATTTATTTGCGACCGGGCCCGGTTCATCCTTCAGCAGGGGGCGCTTCCGCCGCTTCCGGCAGCAGCGCCGGCACGGTTACCTTCTCCGGTTCCGCCTGCTCCGCCACCGCCGGCTCCCCCAGATTCTCCGGTGCGAGTGCAGCTTCCTCGGGTTCACCCGGTGCATGGACCTTGACATTGCGGTAACGGGACATCCCCGTGCCTGCAGGGATCAGCTTGCCTATGATCACGTTTTCTTTCAATCCCAGTAGCTGATCCTGCTTCCCCTTGATGGCCGCATCGGTCAGCACACGCGTGGTCTCCTGGAACGAAGCCGCCGAGAGAAATGAATCCGTGGCCAGTGATGCCTTGGTGATACCCAGGAGCAACGGACGGGCCAGGGCCGGGCGGCCACCTTCCTCCCTGATCGCATCATTTACCTCTTCAAAATAGTGACTGTCAACGATGCCCCCGGGCAGCAGATCCGTATCCCCGGGATCTTCAACTTTAACCTTTTTCAGCATCTGCCGGATGATCACCTCGATATGCTTGTCATTGATATCAACGCCCTGCATCCGGTAGACCCACTGCACCTCCTGAAGCAGGTACAGCTGCACCCCGCGGACCCCCTTGACCTTGAGCAGTTCATGGGGGTTGATGGAGCCCTCGGTAAGCTCGTCGCCTGCATTAACCTTCTGCCCGTCCTCAACCTTCAACCTGGCCCCGTAGGGGACAGGGTAGATGCGGTCCTCGTGCTCGGAAATCACCCTCAGTTCGCGCTTGTAACGCGTCTCCTGAATATCGACGATACCGGAAACCTCGGAGATAAGGGATTGGCCCTTCGGTTTGCGGGCTTCAAATAGCTCCTCCACCCGGGGCAGGCCCTGGGTGATATCGTCACCGGCAACTCCCCCGGTATGAAATGTTCTCATGGTCAGCTGGGTGCCCGGCTCGCCGATGGATTGCGCTGCAATGGTCCCCACCGCTTCACCCACGTCCACGATCTTGCCGGTGGCCAGGTTGCGCCCATAGCACTTGACACAGATGCCGTGACGGGTGCGGCAGGTCAGCGCCGAACGGAAGCGCACCTCCGTAATGCCCAGCCTCGCAATCTCATCGGCAATATCCTCATCGATGACCTGATCCTGATCCACGATAACATCACCGGTGTCGGGATGGTAGACCGGCTCCAGGGCCACGCGGCCGATGATCCTTTCCTTGGCCTCGTCAAGGTTGCTGTCATGCTCGAGGTACTCGCTCAAGCTGATCCCCTGGCCCGTGCCGCAATCCTCCTCGCGGATGATCACATCCTGGACCACATCCACCAGGCGACGGGTCAGATAACCGGAGTCCGCAGTTTTCAGGGCGGTATCGGCAAGTCCTTTTCGGGCGCCGTGCGTGGAGATAAAATATTCCAGCACGGTGAGCCCCTCCCGGAAATTCGCCTTGATGGGCAGGTCGATGATGCGCCCGGCCGGGTCGGCCATGAGGCCGCGCATCCCCGCCAGCTGGGTGATCTGCGACTCATTGCCCCGCGCACCGGAATGGGCCATCATGTAGATGGGGTTGAGCCTGTCAAGTCCCTCCATCAGGGAACGGGTCACCTCATCCTTGGCCTGGCTCCAGACCTTGATTACCTGATCATAGCGCTCCTTCTCGGTGATAAGCCCACGGAAAAAATTCTCCTCCGTGGCCCAAACCAGCTCCTCCGCCCTCTGCAGGATCTCCTTCTTGTCCGGCGGGATCACAATATCTTCGATAGCGACAGTGACCCCGGCGCGGGTGGCATAGTGAAAGCCGAGCCTTTTTACTTCGTCCAGGATCTCTGCTGTCCGGGTATTTCCATATTTGCGATAACAGCGGAAAACCAGATCGCCCAGGAAATCCTTCTTGATGGGATCATTCAGGGGCACCTTTTTCAGGACCTCTTCAGGATCCAAACCGCGCAGCGGTATAAAATTCCTCTCCGGCAGGGAATCTTCGAAATCGGCATTATTGATATAGGGAAAGTCGGCGGGGAAAACATCATTGAATATGATCTTACCCACGGTGGTGAGCAGGTATTTTTTACGCCGCACAAAATCGCGCCCTCTGAAACCGGAAACCTTGACCAGAATGCGGGCATGCAGATCAAGGTAGCCCATGCTGTAAGCGCTCAAAGCCTCTTCCGGATCGATGTAGACGTGTCCCTCGCCCCGGGTGCCTGCCTTTTCCAGTGTGAGATAGTAGCATCCAAGAACCATATCCTGCGTCGGGGTGACCACCGGCCGGCCGTCCTTGGGGTTCAGGATGTTCTGAGCGGCAAGCATAAGCAACCGCGCTTCCGTCTGCGCCTCTGCAGAAAGGGGCACATGAACCGCCATCTGGTCTCCGTCGAAATCAGCATTGTAAGCAACGCAGACGAGCGGATGAATCTGGATGGCCCTCCCTTCCACCAGCACCGGCTCAAAGGCTTGAATCCCCAGGCGGTGCAGCGTGGGAGCACGATTCAACAGAACAGGATGATCCTTGATCACCTCTTCTAGCACATCCCAAACCTCGGGCCGGACCTTCTCCACCATCCGCTTGGCGCTCTTGATGTTGTGCGCCAGCCCGTCATTGACCAACCGCTTCATCACGAAGGGTTTGAAAAGCTCCAGGGCCATCTCCTTGGGCAGGCCGCACTGGTACAGCTTCAGATCCGGTCCCACAACAATGACAGAGCGCCCCGAATAGTCGACCCTTTTTCCCAGCAGGTTCTGGCGGAAGCGGCCCTGCTTCCCCTTGAGCATATCGCTGAGCGATTTCAAGGGACGATTCCCCGGTCCCGTCACCGGCCGGCCTCTCCTGCCGTTGTCGATAAGGGCATCAACAGCTTCCTGAAGCATCCTTTTTTCGTTGCGCACGATAATATCGGGTGCGCCCAGATCGAGAAGCCGTTTCAGACGGTTGTTGCGGTTGATGACCCGGCGATAAAGATCATTCAGGTCGGAGGTGGCAAAACGTCCCCCGTCGAGCTGGACCATGGGGCGCAGATCGGGGGGGATGACGGGAATCACGTCGAGAATCATCCAGGAAGGACGGTTTCCCGACTGGCGAAAAGCCTCGACCACCTCCAGGCGGCGGGTGGCCCGGACTTTTTTCTGGCCGCTGGAGCTCTTCAATTCATCGCGCAGTTCGGCTGCCAGTTCATCGGGGTTGATCTCCTCGAGCAGCCTCTTGACCGCCTCGGCACCCATCTCCGCCCGAAACCCTTTCCCCGCCTTGAACAGGGGATCATACTTTTCACGGTATTCACGATACTCCTGCTCTGTCAGCAGCTGCTTCTTGCTCAGGATGGTCTCGCCGGGATCGATGACCACGTACGAGGCAAAATACAGTATTTTCTCCAGGTTGCGCGGGGACATATCCAGAAGAAGACCCATCCGGCTGGGGATTCCCTTGAAATACCAGATGTGCGAAACAGGGGCGGCCAATTCGATGTGACCCATCCGCTCCCGGCGCACCTTGGCCCTGGTCACCTCCACCCCGCAGCGGTCGCAGACAATACCGCGATAGCGGACCCGCTTGTACTTGCCGCAATTGCATTCCCAATCTTTCTGGGGGCCGAATATCTTTTCGCAGAATAACCCCTCGCGCTCGGGTTTAAGAGTACGATAATTAATCGTTTCCGGCTTTTTCACTTCGCCCCTGGACCAGGCCCGAATTTGCTCGGATGAGGCCAAACCGATCTTTAAGGCATCAAAGCTGTTCACGTCCAAAAAATATCGCTCCTTTCGCCGGATCAAGCGTTAAATGCTTTATTTGCGTAATTTACGGGGTGCGCGGGAAAGGGCGCCGTTATCGTTCTCTTCACCATCTGTTTCCGCTGCACTCTCCATCTCTTCCTCTCCAAGCTGATCCAGAGAGATCTCCTCAATCTCCCCCGCCTCAACGGCAGAATAAGCGAGAGGCGCCGTCTCTTCGGAACTGCTCTCCTCTACCTCAACATCGCCGCTTTCATCATCATCTTCTTCCGTTTCTTCATCCTCCGGCGGCATCTCCGATTCTTCGTCGTCCTCTTCATCGGAATCATCCCCGACTGCATAGGTCTCACTGTCATCGTCGGGACCCGTTTCCAGCCCTTCAATGTTTACATCAAGACGGCGATAGTCCACGTCGTCTTCGCCCTCGCGAATCTCGACTTCACCCGCTTCCTCACTGAGCACCTTCACGTCAAGGCAAAGGCTTTGCAGCTCCTTCACCAGCACCTTGAAAGATTCAGGGACACCGGGCTCGGGGATATTCTCACCCTTTACAATAGCCTCGTACGTCTTAACGCGGCCGACAACATCATCGGATTTTACGGTCAAGATCTCCTGCAGGGTGTAGGCGGCCCCGTATGCTTCCAGGGCCCAGACCTCCATCTCCCCGAAGCGCTGGCCTCCGAACTGGGCCTTGCCGCCCAGAGGCTGCTGCGTTACCAGCGAATAAGGGCCTGTAGAACGGGCATGAATCTTGTCATCCACAAGGTGGGCCAGTTTCAACATATAGACATAGCCCACGGTCACTTCATTGTCAAATGGTTCGCCGCTGCGCCCGTCATAAAGAAGGACCTTGCCGCTTTGCGGCAGCTCCGCCTCCCTGAATGCGGCAAAAACATCATTTTCCACCGCTCCGTCAAACACGGGAGAGGCAATGTAGATCCCCAGCGTTTTCGCCGCCCAGCCCAGATGGGTCTCCAGGACCTGGCCGATATTCATGCGCGAGGGAACCCCCAGCGGGTTCAGGACAATCTCAACAGGCCTTCCATCGGGTAAAAAGGGCATATCCTCTTCGGGCAGAATCCGGGCGATGACCCCCTTGTTGCCGTGGCGTCCCGCCATCTTGTCGCCTTCGGATATTTTTCTCTTCTGGGCTACATAAACGCGCACCAGCTGATTGACGCCGGGGGAAAGCTCGTCTCCGGCCTCGCGGGTAAAAACCTTTACATCAACAACAATACCCGATTCGCCGTGCGGCACCCGCAGCGACGTATCCCGGACCTCCCGGGCCTTCTCCCCAAAAATGGCCCGGAGAAGCCTCTCCTCGGCGGTAAGCTCCGTTTCACCCTTTGGCGTAACCTTGCCTACCAGGATATCACCGGAGCGCACCTCTGCACCGATCCGGACAATCCCCTCCGCATCGAGGTCTCGCAGGGCTTCCTCGCCCACGTTCGGTATATCGCGGGTAATCTCCTCGGGACCAAGCTTGGTATCCCTGGCTTCCGACTCGTATTCCTCGATGTGAATTGAAGTAAAAACATCATCCTGAACCAGCTTCTCGCTCAGCAGGATAGCATCTTCGTAATTGTAGCCCTCCCAGGGCAGGAAGGCGGTGAGCACATTGCGGCCCAGGGCCAGCTCGCCCCGGTTGGTACAGGCACCGTCGACAATGACCTCACCTGCACTGACCCTCTGGCCCCTGGTGACAATGGGATGCTGGTTGATACAGGTCCCCTGGTTGGAACGCTTAAATTTCTGCAGTGTATAGATATCGAGACCGCTGTTGCCCCAGGATGAGCGGCCCGCCTCAAATTTCTCCCCGGTGCGGCCGTTGATCCTGTAATTCGGCCTGTCAGAATCCTCATCCCGGCGAATAATGATCTCCGTGGAGGTGACCCTGATCACTTCGCCCCCGGCCCGGCAGACAACGACGGCGCCCGAATCATAGGCCACCTTCTGCTCCAGCCCTGTCCCCACCAGCGGCGCCTCCGTTTGCAGGAGCGGCACCGCTTGCCGCTGCATATTCGCGCCCATCAGGGCCCGGTTGGCATCGTCATTTTCAAGAAATGGAATCAGCGCCGTGGCCACACTGACCAGCTGCTTGGGTGAAACGTCCATATAATCAATTTCATTGGGCTTCCGCAGCACGGTATCATATTGATAGCGGCAGGTAATCCTGTTTCCGACAAAGCAGCCATTTTCGTCCAGTTCAGCGTTGGCCTGGGCAATGGCATACTTGTCTTCGTCATCAGCTGTCAGGTAGACAATTTCCGGGGTAACCCTCCCCTCCTCCTTGATCACTCTCCGGTAAGGGGTTTCAATGAAACCGTAGTTGTTGATCCGGGCAAAGGTGCTCAGCGAACCGATAAGGCCGATGTTCGGTCCTTCCGGCGTCTCGATGGGACAAACCCGCCCGTAGTGCGAATGGTGCACATCGCGAACCTCGAAACCGGCCCGTTCGCGGCTCAAACCGCCCGGCCCCAGCGCACTGAGCCGCCGCTTGTGGGTCAGCTCGGTCAGGGGGTTGGTCTGATCCATGAACTGAGAAAGCTGGCTGCTGCCGAAGAATTCCTTTATCGATGCGATGACCGGCCTGATATTGATCAAAGCCTGCGGAGTAATGGCATCAACATCCTGTATGGTCATCCTTTCCCTGACTACCCGCTCCATTCTTGATAGGCCAATCCTGAACTGGTTCTGGAGCAGCTCACCGACACCGCGCAGGCGCCGGTTGCCCAGATGGTCGATATCATCGGCCTCCCCGAGCCCATCCATGAGATTGAGAATATAGCTGACCGCAGCCACAATATCGGAGGGAACCAGGTACTTGGTCTCCGGATCCACATTCCCATTGCCAATTATCAGGCAGGCCCCGCTGCGATGCTTGATCAGAGCCCTGCATATGCCAAGCTCATCCATTCGCCGCGCCGCTTCTTCATCTACAACCGTTCCCTCGGGGAAAAGCACTTTCCCGGTATGGGGGTCAAGAAGATCGGCGGCCAGTTCGGCTCCGGAAAGGCAATTGACCATTGAAAATTTTTTGTTTACTTTGTAACGGCCCACCTGCGCAAAATCGTAGCGGCGGCCGTCAAAAAATAAGGATTCAAAAAGCGAACGGGCATTGTCGATGTTCAGCGGCTCGCCGGGGCGCAGCCTTTTATATATCTCCAGCAGCCCGCTCTCCTCGGAATCTGTGTGATCCTTTTCCAGCAAAGCCAGAATCCGGGGGTCATGATCATACAGATCGAGAATCTCCTGGTTTGTACCGTAGCCTATGGCCCGGAGAAGTACAGTCACCAGCAGCTTGCGGGTTCGATCAATTTTAACAAAAATACCGTCATTGACGTCGGTTTCAAACTCCAGCCAGGTCCCCCGGTTGGGGATAATGGTGGCGCTGACCAGTTCCTTGCCCGTGGCTCCCGTGGGATCGGGCTTCTTGTCAAAATAAACCCCCGGGGAGCGCACCAGCTGGCTGACTATAACCCGCTCCGCCCCGTTAATGATAAAGGTGCCGTTGTCGGTCATTTTGGGAAAGTCGCCCATGAATACTTCCTGCTCCTTGACCTCCCCTGTTTCCTGGTTGATCAGGCGAACATTGACCTTTATGGGAACAGCGTAGGTAGCGTCCCTCTCCTTGCATTCATCCACGGAATACTTCGGTTCACCAAGAGAATAATTGAATATTTCCAGGACCAGATTACCGGTAAAATCCTTGATGGGGGAAATATCCCTGAAAATTTCATTTAGACCGTTCTGGAGAAACCAGTCGTATGAACTGCGCTGAACATCAATCAAGTTGGGAAGGTCGAGAACCTCTTGAATCCGGGCGTAACTCCGCCGTTCCCTCACGCCAGAGGCAATCTGAATAGACATATAAAGAAATCACTCCCCCTAGACCTGGTTGTTAGATGAATCCAGCCGGAAGCCTGGCCTGAAAAAACGAATAGGCATTCTAATATTGTTTCCTTTTGGGCATACAATTATACTGAAGATCAAAACCTGGCGTACTGTCTACAATCCTAGCCATCTTGAGATGTTATCACATCTGCTTTGGGCTGTCAAATACTTTTGAAAAAAAAATGACAGGGGAAGTATAAAAGGGTATGGCCCGCCCCGGCGGAGCGGGCTCCCTGACGCTATTTCAGCTCTACAGAGCCCCCGGCCTCTTCGATCTTGGCTTTTACCGCTTCCGCCTCTTCCTTGCCGACCTTCTCTTTCACGGGCTTTGGAGCGTTGTCCACGAGTTCCTTGGCTTCCTTGAGACCCAAACCGGTAATCTCACGAACAACCTTGATCACCTGGATCTTCTTTTCGCCCGGCCCCGTCAAAACAACGTCGAATTCATCCTTCTCTTCCTCTGCCGCTTCGGCCTGACCCCCGGCGGGGACTGCCATGGCGGCCATGGGAGCGGAAGCGCTGACCCCGAACTCCTCCTCAAGCGCCTTGACCAGCTCTGACAGCTCGATGACAGTCATACCCTTTACAATTTCCATAATCTCGTTAACCTTGGACATGCAATCTTCTCCTTTTGATCGATCTATTTTTAGAATTCTGCTCCTCTAGGCGGCCTCCCTGGAGCGGCGCACAGCGTCGAGGGCATAAACCAGCATGCGAATATTGCCCGCAAGCGCATGCACCAGCCCCACCATGGGGGCCTGGAAAGCTCCGCAAACCTGGGCCAGCAGGATCTCACGGGGCGGTATCTCCCCCAGCGCCTTGACCTGGGCCTGGTCAAGGGGCTGCCCCGACAGAAGCCCTCCCTTGACGGAAAGCGCTTCGTGTTCCCGGCCGAATTCAAGAAACACCCGCGCCGCACCGACAGGATCGGCGCTGGTATAGGCTATGGCGGTAGGGCCTTCCAGATAGGTTTCGAGTCCGTCAAGGCCGATTTTTTGGCAAGCCAGCCTGGTGAGGGTGTTTTTCACCACACGGTAGCTGCACTGTTCAGCCTTCAAACGGCGACGCAGATCCGTAGCCCCGGCCACATCAAGACCGCGGTAATCGGCAACGATAATCAGATCGGCATCCTTCAGTTCACCGGCAATCTCTTCAACAAATTTCTCTTTGGCTTTTCTGGTAATCAACTCTTTCACCCCCCTCATGTACCCCGGCCAGGAGCATGTAATGGCACTTTTACAAAAAAATAAGGCTTTCCGTGAAGGAAAAGCCTCACCGCACGCCTCCATCACCCGGCAGGCGCCGGCTCTTTTCCTCGGCAGGCGGCCCCCGGGGCCATTAAACATGGCGTACCTGCTGTCTACGGAATCGGTAAAAACGGCAACCTTTTTTATTCAGCTGCCAAAAACGCTGATCCGGTTTCTACCTGCCCAGATCGGCCGCTTTTTGAGGACTGACCTTGATCCCCGGTCCCATGGTCGAGCTTACACTGATGGCCCTGAGATACTGCCCTTTAGCCGCCGGCGGCCTCGCCTTTAACAGGGCTTCAATAACACTGTAAAAGTTTTCACGCAGCTTTTCGGGTGCAAAAGAAACCTTTCCAATGGGTACATGGACATTGCCGGCCTTCTCGGCGCGAAATTCAACCTTACCGGCCTTGATCTCCTCGACAGCCCTGCTGATATCAAAGGTAACAGTACCGCTCTTGGGGTTGGGCATCAGACCGCGCGGACCCAGTATTTTGCCCAGCTTGCCCACCGTACTCATCATATCAGGGGTAGCCACGGCCACATCAAATTCAAGCCAGCCGCCCTGGATCTTCTCGGCCATCTCTTCACCGCCAACAATATCGGCTCCTGCAGATTCGGCCTCCTTGACCTTCTCCCCCTTGGCAAAAACAAGGACCCGCACGCTCTTGCCGGTGCCGTGGGGCAGCACCACCGCTCCCCGGACCTGCTGGTCAGCATGCTTCGGGTTCACTCCCAGGCGAACGGCAAGTTCAACAGTCTCGTCAAAAGAAGCCCGGCTGTATTCTTTCACCATTTCAAGGGCCGCCTCCGGATCATAGCGCTCTTCGCGATCGATTTGCTTCCTTGCATCGTAATATTTCTTTCCATGACCTGACATTTCCTGTTAGCCTCCTGTGGTGCCGGCGGGTTCAAAACCCTCCCACATTGTATTTTTCAAACTGCGCCCGGATCAAGAGCCTAGGGCCCGACGATTATACCCATGCTCCGGGCGGTCCCTTCGATAATCCTTGTAGCTGCCTCGAGATCATCGGTGTTCAGATCTTCCATTTTAGTTTTTGCTATCTCCATGACCTTTGCCCGCGGCACCGTTGCCACCTTCTCCCGGTTGGGTTCGCCCGATGCCTTCTCCAATCCCGCCGCTTTTTTTAGCAAAACGGAAGCGGGCGGCGTTTTGGTAATAAAGGTAAAGGAGCGATCCTCATAAACCGTGATCTCCACGGGGATGATCAGCCCGGCGTCCTTTGCCGTTCTCTCGTTGAACTCCTTGCAAAAGCCCATGATATTCACGGCGTGCTGACCCAGCGCCGGTCCAACGGGGGGCGCAGGTGTTGCCTTGCCCGCCGGTATCTGCAGTTTGGCCATGCCTATAATTTTTTTCTTCCTCGCCATAATACTTCCTCCCGGGCGGTCGCTAACGCCTAGTATTTTTCAACCTGGTGGAACCCCAGTTCAACGGGAGTTTCCCGTCCAAACATGGATACTAAAACCTTGACTGTGCCCTTTTCCTGATGTATCTCCTCAACAGTCCCCTCAAAATTTTTGAAGGGCCCGCTGATGACGCGAACAACCTGGCCTACCTCGAAGTCTATGCGCGGTTTGCCTTCCGCAGCCATACCCATCTGGCGCATGATCCGGTTAATTTCCTTCTCGCTCAAGGAGACCGGTTTGGAACCGGGCCCCACAAAACCGGTGACGCCCGGAGTGTTGCGGACCACGGACCAGGAATCATCGTCCAGCATCATCTCTACCATGACATAACCGGGGTAGACCTTTTTTTCCACAGTCTTTTTTTTGCCGCCCTTGCTGGTGATCTCTTTCTCGGTGGGAACCAGAATTCTGAAAATACGATCTTTCATATTCATTGATTCCACCCGGCGGGCCAGGTTGGTCTCTACCCTGTTTTCATAGCCGGCATAGGTATGAATTACATACCATTTCTTTGCCGAGGTTTCCGTATCCGTTTGCGTTTCCATGTAAAAGAAGAGTCCTTAAACCCTCCGCTTCTCACTCCTTCAGCAAAATAGGGCTCTTTAAATGTGTGTAACCAAACGTAAAATCGCCAAAAATATGGTGTCCAGCCCCCAGAAAATAATGCCGAAAAGCAGCACGGCAAAAACAACTACCCCTGTATATACGGTAAATTCTCTCCTGCTGGGCCATTGAACTTTTTTCAGCTCCAGGCGCACCTCACGCAGGTATTTGACCAATCTGTTTAATATTTTCATAAAGCAATAATCCTTCCCGGACCATAAAATATTTTCTGCGCCTGGGTTGCCTACTTTGTTTCCTTATGCAGCGTGTGCGCTTTGCAGCGCGAACAATATTTCTTCATTTCCAGCCGTTCGGGATTGTTTTTCTTGTTCTTCCTGCTGCTGTAGTTTCTCTCCTGACACTGCGTACAGGCCAGATGTACAGTTACACGCATATTATCCACCTTCCATGCATCCCAATCTACCATAAACCGGACGGGCCTGTCAATAAAGGTTCCACCCGGACACAACAAAGGGGCGGGCAGCCTGACCCCCGCCCCCCAAATGTTTCAGAGTTTTACTCCGTTACCTCCGTGACCACGCCGGCGCCCACGGTGCGGCCTCCTTCGCGGATGGCAAAACGCAGCCCCGTCTCGATGGCCACCGGGGTGATCAGCTCAATATCCATGTTGATGTCATCACCGGGCATAACCATCTCCACGCCGGCGGGAAGGGTGATATTGCCCGTCACGTCTGTGGTCCGCACGTAGAACTGGGGCCGGTAGCCCTGGAAGAACGGCGTGTGGCGCCCGCCCTCTTCCTTCTTCAAAACATAAACCTGGGCCTTGAACTTCGTCAGAGGCTTGATGCTGCCGGGTTTGGCCAGAACCTGGCCCCGCTCCACGGACTCACGATCAATGCCGCGCAGAAGCACGCCGATGTTGTCACCCGCTTCAGCCTGATCCAGAATCTTGCGGAACATCTCCACACCGGTAGCTACGGTCTTGCGCGAACGCTCGTCAAAACCGACAATCTCAACCTCATCGCCCGTCTTGATGGTCCCGCGGTCCACCCTGCCCGTAACCACCGTGCCGCGGCCGGTAATGGAAAATACATCCTCTATGGGCATGAGGAAAGGCTTATCCTTGTCCCGCTCGGGCAAAGGAATGTAGCTGTCCACGGCATCCATCAGCTCCCAGATGGGCCCACAGGCCGCGCAGTCGCGCGATCCGCAGCCGCACTCCAGAGCCTTGAGCGCAGAACCGGTTATAATGGGAGTGTCGTCGCCGGGAAAATCATACTCGGAAAGGCGATCCCTGACCTCCATCTCCACCAGCTCCAGAAGCTCGGGATCATCAACCATATCCGCC
>JAPXLS010000012.1:0-22500 GCA_033809435.1 Bacillota bacterium | reverse complement strand
CGGGCGGCGGTGGCCGCACTGCAGCGGCCCAGCCTGACAGCGGCGCGGGCCATGACAGCCATGCCGGCGGCCACGGCGGGGCCGTGGGCTGTTTCGTAGCCGCTGCATTTCTCGATGGCATGGCCCACGGTGTGGCCCAGGTTGAGCAGGCGCCGCGGTCCGGCTTCGAATTCATCGGCCTCCACGATTCCGCCCTTGAAGGCAACGCAGCGGACAATGATTTCCTGCAGATTACGGGTGAGATCACCTCTTTCAAAAAGCGAAAAGAGGGCCTCCCCGGAGAGAAAAGCCGTCTTGATGGCCTCGGCCGCACCGCCGGCAAATATATGGGGCGGCAGCGTGCCCAGGCAGCCGGTATCGCAGATCACCGCCCGGGGCTGCAGAAAGAGGCCGGCCAGGTTCTTGCCGGCCTCCAGGTTGACCGCCGTCTTGCCGCCCACGGAGGAATCCACCGCCGCCAGCAGCGTTGTCGGCAGCTGGAGATAGGGGAGGCCGCGCAGGTAGCATCCGGCGGCAAAGCCGGCCAGATCACCGGCCACACCCCCGCCCAGTGCCGCCAGTCCGTCGGTGCGGGTGAACCTCTCCCCGGCCAGAAATTCAAGAATGGCGGAAAGGGTGGCCATGTTTTTCGACTTCTCCCCGGCAGGAAAGACAAAGGGGCTCACCTCGAAGCCGGCGCCGGCGAGACTTCCGGCTGCAGTTTCCAGATAGAGCCCTTCAACAACGCTGTCGGTGATGAGGGCCATGCGGCAGGGCTTCAGAATGCCGGCGGCAATGCCGCCGCAGTTTTCCAGCAGCCCGTCGCCGACAACGACATCGTATCCCTCTCCGGCGCCTACATGTATTCTCTCCCAATCATTTTTCACGGTCATGATAACTCCTTTGACCGGCCAAAGCCTCCGTCCCCGCGGCCGGTTTGGTCAGTTGCCGCCTGCCGCGGCTTTCTTTTCGCAGCCCTCCTGCAGGAGCCGGCGCAGCTGATCGGCATCGCCCCGGCGCAGCGCGGTAAGATACTCGCTCAGGTTGGCGATGAACAGCTCCAGCTGTCCTGCGAGATAATCGGCATTGCCCATCATCAGCTCCGTCCACATCTCCGGATCCAGCCGGGCCACCCGGGTCAGATCGCGAAAGCTGCCCGCCGAAAATCCGCGGCGGCGCTGCGCCTCCGGCGACTTCACATAGGCGCTGGAGGTGACATGGGCCAGCTGCGAGGTATAGGCGATGATCCGGTCATGCTCCTCCGGCGTGGTCAGGGTGAGGCCGGCAAAGCCGATCTCCATGAAGATTTTTTTTAGCTTTTCCATGAGCGGCAGGTCCACCTCCCCGCCGGGCGTCAGGATCATGAAGGCGCCGTCAAAGAGATCAACCGAGGAATGGGCAAAGCCCCACCGCTCCCGGCCGGCCATGGGATGACCCCCGATATAGGTAAATCCGGATGCGGCGGCGGCGGCGGCCAGTTCTGCGCTGACGGCTCGCTTGATTCCGCAGAGATCGATGAGGACCGTTTCCCGGGAAATAAGGGGCCCCTTTGCGCGCACCCACTCCCTGGTGGCCCCGGGCGAAATGGCGGTAAAGATGATATGGCAGCCGGCGATATTTTCATCCGTCAGGGGCCCGTCAATGGCGCCGCAGAGACGGGCCGCCGCCGCCGTCTCGCCGTTGATATCGCTGCCCCAGATCCGGTGCGGAGTGCGCGCCTTCAGGCTTTTGGCCATGGAGCCGCCGATGAGTCCCAGTCCCACGATGCCTATATCCATATTCACCGGACCCCGCCGTTCATGAATTCATGCAGTCCCGCCAGCTTGCCGGCCAGGAGGGCAAAGTCCCCGGGCTTGAGTGATTGGGGCCCGTCGCACAGGGCCTGCTCCGGGGCGTTGTGCACCTCGATGAGGAGCCCGTCGGCGCCGCCGGCCACGGCCGCAGCGGCCAGGGGCGCAATGAGAAAGGCCTTGCCGGTGGCATGGCTGGGATCGACGATTACCGGAAGATGGGTCAGGCGCCGCAGCACCGGAATGGCGGCGATATCGAGAGTGTTGCGGGTGTATGTTTCAAAGGTGCGGATGCCGCGCTCGCAGAGGATCACATTTTCATTGCCCTGGCTCATCACATATTCCGCGCTCATGAGCAGCTCCTCGTACGTGGAGGACATGCCCCGCTTGATCATGACGGGCTTCTTCTGGCTGCCCAGCTCTTTCAGGAGATTGAAATTCTGCATATTCCGCGCTCCCACCTGGATGATATCCACCTCGTCAAAATAGTCGAGCTGCGAGGCATCCATGAGCTCGGTGACAATGGGCAGGCCCGTTTCCCGCTTGGCCTCGATCAGAAATTCGATACCCCGGGAGCCGAGCCCCTGGAACGAATAGGGCGAGGTTCTGGGCTTGAAGGCGCCGCCGCGCAGCATGGTGGCCCCGGCGGCCTTGACCGCCCTGGCCACTGTGATGATCTGCTCCTCGCTTTCCACGGAGCAGGGGCCGGCCATGATGGTAAGCGTGCCCCCTCCCACCTCTATGCCGCCCACCCTGATCACGGTGGCTTCAGGGTGAAATTTCCGGTTGGCGTTCTTGTAGGGCTCCTGAACGCGCTTCACATCCTCGACTATGTCCAGCGCCTCGATGAGCTCTATATCCAGATGAGAGGTGTCGCCGACCAGGCCCAGGATCATGTGAGATTCGCCAATCGAGGTATGCACCTGGATCTCTTTCTCCCTGAGCCAGGCGATGAGGTTCTTCAGCTGGTTCTCGTTGGGATTCGGTTTTAGAATCACGATCATTGTCATTTACCCCCAGAATTGGAGAAGCCCCCGGCCGGCTTGGCCGCGGGCTTCATGGTTTTTATCAGGGACTTTACCGGGTTCTCATGAGCTGCCAGCCAAACCGCTATTGGCCTTACCGTAAAAGTAGGTAAAGCTAAAATAAAAATAGGCGGCGGCAAAGCTCATCTGGATCATGCTGCAGTTCCCTTCGATAAATTACATGAATGATAACACAGGGTTTTCCAAAAAGCAAGGGGCAATTTCAAATTCGACGGCGCCCGCTTTGGCGGCTCCAGCTTTATCGTTTCCAGCAACTCCTCATAGGCTCCTGCAAGCGGTCAAAGCAGGATCTTTACAATTGGCGATCCTTTTCGGTGTTGTGCCGGAACGATTGTCAGCTGTATTCAACTGCCGCCGTACATGTCTTTGTACGTCAGCCGCATTTCCCGTTTCAAAATCTTACCTGTCGGTGTTTTGGGAAGCGAATCGACGATCACTACCACCGCGGTAACCGCTTCCACCCATTCGGGATGCGGAAGACCGATCACGGCCACTTCCTGGACCCGTCTATCGAGTTCCCGCAGGCTCATGGATAATCCCTCCACAAGCATTTTCGTATTTTCCCGTTTTCGCAATATTCGTCATTCTTGGAGTCAACGAAGTATTTTGCCATGCAATAATTGTAATTTCCGCATCATCAGGCCGCTGTTTAAGGTATAATGTAATAAACTTTATGGCAAATCTTGCAACGGAGGTGCATCATGCCCGAGCTACTTTACTACGCGCTGCCGGCAGCGGTCCTGATCCTGGCGGCGGTGATCCTGATGCGAGCCCTTGCTTTCCGCTCCCGTCGCTACGAGGCGGTGCCGGAGCAGGGCATCGAGATCGATGTCCATGGCGCCGCGGGACGCCTTTCGGGAGCGGTTCAGATCCCCACCATTACCGCTTCCGATCCGGAGAAGGCGGAGCGGGCCCCTTTCAGGGAGTTCATCCGCTACCTGGAGAAGAGCTATCCCGCCGTGCACAGGGTCCTGAAGCGGGAGATCGTCAACGATTACAGCCTGCTCTATCACTGGAAAGGGCGCGCAGAGAACCTGAAACCGGTCCTGCTCATGGCCCATATCGATGTGGTCCCCGTGGAGAAGGGCACGGAGCAGGACTGGAGCCACCCGCCCTTCAGCGGAGCAGTGTCCGGGGGTTTTGTCTGGGGCCGGGGGACCATGGATATCAAAAACCAGGTCATCCTGATCCTGGAGGCGGTGGAGTACCTCCTGGGGAAGGGGTTCACCCCGGACCGTGATTTCTATCTCGCTTTCGGCCATGACGAGGAGGTGCGCGGCGAGGAGGGCGCCTTCAAGATCTCGGAGCTGCTGCAGTCCCGCGGCATCACTTTCGAGTACGTGCTGGATGAGGGCGGCGCCGTCACCGTAGGGGCCATGCCCGGGGTGGAACGGCCCATTGCCCTGGTGGGCATTGCCGAGAAGGGCTACGCCGATATCAGGATCACCGCTGACGGCGAGGCGGGCCATTCCTCCATGCCGCCCCTGCATACAGCGGCGGGTCTCATCGGCCGGGCGGTAGTTGAACTGGAAAGACGGCAGCGGCCGGCCAGGATCAGCCCCTACCTGAAAGAGATGCTGGCCTACATCGGCCCGGAGATGAAATTCGGCCTGCGGGTGGTCCTGGCCAATCTGTGGCTTTTCGGCCCTCTGTTCAAGCTCATTTTCAAATCTTCCCGGGCCGGCAATGCGCTGCTGCGCACCACCGCTGCGGTAACCATCCTGGAAGGGGGCAGCGAGCCCAATGTGCTGCCGCGAAAGGCAAGCGCCGTGATCAACTACCGCATTGCACCGGGGGAAAGCGTGCAGGGGCTGCTGGATCATGTCCGCAAGGCGGTAGGTGAAAAGATCGGGGTAGAGCCCCTGGTGACCACAGAGCCTTCGAAAATCTCGCCCGTTGACGGCAGCGGGTTCAAGACCATCGAGCGAGCCGTTTACGCCATCTTCCCCCGGGCGGTAACTGTACCCTACATTGTCATGGGAGGCACCGACGCCATCCGTTACGAACCGCTCTGTGACCAGATCTACCGCTTCACACCCATGCTTATCTCCCAGGATGACCTGGAGCGGATGCACGGCACCGATGAACGGCTCTCGCTGGAGAATGTGGAGCGGGGCGTGCGCTTTTATATGGAGCTATTGAAGGGACGGCGGGGATGAGTCAAAGTCAACGTCCCTCCGGCTTATGACTCACGAATAAGCAATGAAAGGTGGGGTTTCCTTGAGAGGCTTCGATCTGAACAGCATGTTTTTGTTCATCATGGCCGGAGTCATCGTTCTTTTTGTCATGGCCCAGTCCATCTTCTTTCTGTCCAAGGCCTGGCGCCAGGCCAGGTCAATGGGTTTTTCCCCCTCCCTGTTGAGAAGGGTGGTCGGGGCAAGTGCCGTCTTCACCGTGGCCCCGGCCATAGCCATTCTGCTGGGGGTATTCGCCCTCTCCAAGTTTCTGGGTCTGCCGCTGCCCTGGCTCAGGCTGAGTGTCCTGGGCGCGGTGACCTATGAACTGCCGGCGGCCAGCATCGCCGCCGGGGTCCTCGGTACTCCCATATCTGAAGGGGTGGCCGATCCCCGCGCCTACACCACCATCGCCTGGGTCATGACCCTGGGGATCATGTCGGGACTCATCGTCATCACCATATTTCTGAAGAAGATCCAGGGGGGCATCGAGGGGCTGAAGAAGCGCGATGCCAGGTGGGGGCAGATCTTCATCGACGCTCTCTTCCTGGGCATGATCTCGGCCTTCCTGGGCATGATCTTCGCCGATATCACCATCGGCATCAGGGGCTGGATCCCCGTTTTCGTGATGATCGTCTCCGCCCTGCTCATGCTGATCTGCGGTTTCTTCGTCCGGGTTTTGAAAGTCAGGTGGATGGAGGACTATGCCCTGCCCATCAGCATGCTGGGCGCCATGGCCCTGGCCATCCCCATCACAAATCTGCTGGGATAGGAGGAGAAAGGATGAGAAGATCTTACAGCGAAAGTATCCATACCTGGGGCCGGATCTGGTGCTCGCTGGCCCTGGTCATGTTTGCGCTTTTCCCGGCAGCGGCGAGCATCTACTACGGGGCCTGGCCAGACGGGCTCCTGCTGCTTCAGGGGCTGGCCGGGGTGGTGCCTATCTACTGGACGGTGGGCGTCATCGAGGCTTTTACCTTCTCGCCCATGCTCGGCTCGGGCGGCTCCTACCTGGGTTTTGTTACCGGGAACCTGAGCAACCTCAAGGTGCCCTGCGCCCTCAACGCCATGGAGATCGCCGGCGTCAAGGCGGGCAGCGAGGAGGGGGAGCTGATCTCCACCATCGCCATCGCCGTCTCCTCCTTTGTCACCACGGCCATCATCTTTCTGGGTGTGCTTCTGCTGGCCCGGCTGCAGCCCATCCTGGAGTCGGAGCTGCTGGCCCCGGCCTTTGCCAACATCCTGCCGGCCCTCTTCGGCGCCCTGGGCGTGGTCTTCATCTCGAAAAACTGGAAAATAGCGGTGGCGCCAATCCTGTTCATGCTGGTGCTCTTCATTGCGGTGCCTTCGCTGACCACTTCCGTCAGCATCCTGGTGCCGGTGGGGGCGCTCATTGCTCTCGGCGCAGCCAGATTGATGTACAATAAGGGGTACCTGTAAACCCGGCAGGGAGAAAGGAGTAGATGGATGCGCAGATATTTCAAGGTCTTGCTGCCGATCCTGGTGTTTTGCCTGGCCGCCGCCTCCTGCAGTCCGGCGGAACTGCCCCCGCTGGAAGGGGAGCCCGCCGATCTGGCCCGGGAATTTATCAGCGGCCTGGCCGGGGGCGATTACGAGGGATGTTTCGGGTATTTTGACGTCAAGATGGGCCGGGCCATGAAGGCCAAGAAGCTGGAAAAGGTATGGACGGACCTGCAGGCCCAGGTTGGCCCGTACAGGGGCGAGACGGAACTCCGGGAGGATGTCGCCGACGGCTACGACGTCGTCAACGTGACCTCGGAATTTGAAAACGACTCCCTCGTCATTCGCATTGTTTTCGACGGAGAGAGGCGGGTGGCCGGCCTCTGGTTTCTCCCGGTGGAGTAGCCGGTTCCCGCCACGTTCCGGCACTGCTGTTTTCAGGAGGGGCCGTCCCCGACGGGCGGCCTTTCTGGATGTCAAAAAAACGGTCACATGATGGGCGCCCGCCTCATATGGATAAAAATAACGCCCTGGATCTGCAAATCTTGTGATAAAATATGAGAAATCTGCTGGAAAGGTGATCGGGAAAGTGATTACAGGTGTGCCGAAGGAGATCAAGATTGACGAGAATCGCGTGGCCATCACGCCCGGTGCGGTGACGGCTTTCGTGAACAGGGGGCATCAGGTGCTCATCGAGGCGGGGGCGGGAGCGGGCAGCGGCATCGAAGATGCCGAATATCGCAGTTCCGGCGCCGAGATCGTCGCCGGGCCGGAAGAGATCTATGAACGGGCGGAGCTCATCTACAAGGTCAAGGAGCCCCAGCCCGAAGAGTACGACCTGCTGCGGGAGGGGCAGATCCTTTTTGCCTACCTGCACCTGGCGAATGAGCCCGAGGTGGCCCGCGTGCTCATGGAGAAAAAAGTGGCGGCGTTGGCCTACGAGACCGTTGTTGTTGACGGAACCATCCCCATGCTGGCGCCGATGAGTGAAATAGCCGGGCGCATGGCCACGCAGATTGGCGCTCATTTCCTGGAGAGATCAAACGGAGGAATCGGGATACTTCTGGGCGGGGTGCCCGGCGTAACCCCGGCCGATGTGGTGATCCTGGGCGGAGGCATCGTGGGCACGAATGCCGCACGGGTGGCCATGGGCATGGGAGCCAAGGTGACGGTGATTGACAATAACGTGGAAAGGCTGCGCTTCCTGGACGGGGCAAACGGCGGCAGGTTGTTAACCCTGTACTCCAACCCGCAGAATATTTCCCAGGCCGTTGCCGGGGCGGACCTGCTCATCGGCGCCGTCCTCATCCCCGGAGGGCGCACACCCGTGCTCTGCACCAGGGGGATGGTGGAGTCGATGCGGCCGGGAACGGTAATCGTGGATGTGGCCATTGACCAGGGGGGCTGCATCGAAACGGCGGACCATACAACCAGCCACAGCCGCCCCACCTTTGAATGCTGCGGGGTGCTCCATTATGCCGTGCCCAATATCCCCGGTGCCGTGCCCCGCACCTCCACCTATGCGCTGAACAATGCCACCCTGCCCTTTGCCCTGGAGCTGGCGCAGAAGGGCCTGGAACGGGTCATCGCGGAGAAAGCGCCGCTCAGCAGGGCGGTCAACATCATTGGCGGCAGGATTGTCAACAGGGCCGTGGCCGAGGCGCTCTCCCTGAGCTGCGGAAACCTGGCCTAGCTCCTGCGCCGGAGCCGCCCTGCCGCTGACAGATAATTTTTGGCAATAAGAGGACTTTTGCAGAATACTGTAGAAGCAACGGGATATATCTTTTTTAGGGGGACCTGTACATGTATGACCAGGAAATACAACCGAAAAGCAATGCCTTTGGCATCACCGCCCTGGTAACCGGTATTTGCAGCCTTCTTTTTGCCTTCTGCTGTTCATGGCTGGGTGTGATCCTTGCTCTCGTTGCCATAATTTTTGGCCTGCTGGCTCGCAAAGAGAAACAGAATTTTGACACCGCCGGAATCGTGCTCGGCTGTGCCGGGCTGGTCCTTTCAATTGTCATGATTATATTAAATCTTAAATTTCTCGGGCCGCTCGTGGAAGATTTCCTGAAAGAACTGGATCTTTCCAGCGGGCTCCTGTTCTTGAAACTGTAAAAGACCGCCTCGCGGGCGGCCTGCCATGAAAAGATTCTTGAAGAGATATTTCAATGTCGAGCAGATCCTTGTCCTGGCCCTGCTTCTGGCAGGAATCGGCGCCGTTGTCTTTGCCGGCAGCGGCACCCTGCGCGCCTGCCTGGGCAATCCCGGCTGCACCCTGAACCGGTTGACGGGCCTGCTCTGCCCCGCTTGCGGCGGTACCCGTACCGTCTCCAGCCTGCTTGGAGGCAATGTCGGGCTGGCCTGGCGCTACAACCCGCTGGTCCCCCTTCTGGCGCCGCCGGCTGTTGTTGCCTGGTTCTACCTGTTTTATTTTTTTATCAGGGGGCTGCCGCTGCCCCGGATCAACATCCCGCCGGCGCTGATCTGGACCCTTTTTGCCCTGGTCATGCTCTTCGGCGTGATCAGGAACATCCCCCATCCTCTCTTCGAGCCCCTTCGCCAGGCCCCCCTGCTCTGAAAAGAGCCGGACCGCGGCATTGAAAACCGATCCAGACGGCGGGAAGCAGCCGCCCTTACTCGATCAAAGCGATCTTCTTGCGCAGGGTCTTTGCATCGATGCCGCCCTCGACCCATGTTTCGATGCGGCCCTCCCTGTTGATAAAATAGGTGCGGGGGATGGAGGTGATGCCGTATTTTTCGAAAGCCTCCCCGTCCAGATCGAAGTACACGGGAAAGGAATAACCCTGCTTCTTGACATACTGCGCTCCCTTTTCCCTTGTTTCACGCTGCCCGTCCACCAGATCCACCATCATGAAGGTGATCGTCTCGCCGGTCTGCCCGTAGATTTCATCAAATTCGGGCATTTCCCCCTTGCAGGGCGGGCACCAGCTGGCCCAGAAGTTCAGCACGATGGGTTTGCCGAAAAAATCCGACAGCATCACGGCGCTGCCGTCAGCATCAAAGACGGTGAAATCGGGGGCCTTCTTCTTTTCCCCCTGGCCTTCCCCGCCTTCAGGCAGCACATCCCCGCCGCCATCGGGACCGGCGCCGTTCGGGTCAGGCGCTCTTTTGCTCAGGGCGCCGTATGCAAAAACAGCCGCAGCGATGAACAGAACAAACAGGCCGGCCAACAGCACGGTTTTTATTTTTGAGTTCATGATTTTATCCCCCCTGGAATGTGAAAAGTGAAAGGAAATAGCCCAGGTATCCCGTGGCCATCAATATGCCGATAACCACAAGCAATCCGCCCGAGATGATATTTATGATCCGGTAATTTCTCTTGATGAAATCGAATGTACCCTTGAGACGGTCGATCAAAAG
Source organism: Bacillota bacterium (assembly GCA_033809435.1). Lineage (GTDB taxonomy): Bacteria > Bacillota > Dethiobacteria > DTU022 > DTU022 > JAAZIN01. The sequence continues at coordinate 12,666 of JAPXLS010000012.1, read as the reverse complement.
GGCGCTTGCCACAAAGGGGATGGCCAGGCCCAGGGAGAAGGCCAGAAGCATGGCGATGCCCTTGAGCAGCGATCCCTCCAGGGAGGCGATGAGCAGGGCGGAGCCCAGGAAGGCGCCCACGCAGGGGGTCCAGCTGATGGAGAAGACCAGACCGAACAGCGCTGAGGTAAAGAATCCCAGCTCCTTCACCTTCATCCGCCTGCTGCCGGCCCGGTTCAGAAACCCTATGTTGAGAAGACCCATAAAATTGAGTCCCAGCACAATCACGATCAGTCCGGTAACCATATTGAGCACGGGGGTGTGGCCGCGGATCAATCTGCCCGCTGTCCCGGCAAAGGCGCCCATGGTCACAAATATGGCGGTAAAACCGGTCACGAAACCGAGTGAATTCAAAAAGGCCCTTTTCCTGCCCGTTTCGCCCGCCGCGAAATAGGATACATAAACAGGCAGCATGGGCAAAATGCAGGGCGATATGAATGTAACAATCCCTTCCAGAAAGAGCAGAATGTATTGCATCCTCAACCATCCCCACCCTTGCATCACCCGGGCGGATCTTGGCCCCGCCGCCTGATGCGGTCATCACTGCCGCACTGCGATCCCTTCCTGACCTCGAGCAGATGTTACATGATCCCTTCGGGGATGTCAACCGCAACACTCGGCCTCGTCAGCAAGCCCGGCGCAGCGCTCCTGGTGGAGCGACATGGCACCGGTAGCGGTTTCTGGCTATAAAGAGCGCAAATTGGGAAAAGCAGGAATGATCCGGAAGATTGACGAATTATAGATATATTATGCGGGTCCCGGAGGGCCGGCCGGTTTCGGGCCCTCCCGGCGGCCTAGAAAAATGAAAGGAGTGAACTGGAAGGTGAAATTCAAATTTTTCGTGCCGCTGCTTATCTTCCTTATCTCAACGATTATACTGTCCGCTGTCCTGTTCATCGTCACCGAGCCACCCCCTCCCATTCTGCTGGGCGGGCTGGTGGTCCTTCTCATCGGCGCCTGCTTTAGCTATTATTCGGGCATCAAGGAAGTGTTGAAGGAAAAGGAGTAAGAGCGCTGCGGCGTGAGGCCCAGCTCCAGCCGGGCTTCACGCCGCTCGAATTTCGATATTTCGACTGGACGGGGGTACATGCAAGCCCATCATAAGGGAGGTTGTGAATATGACTGAAGCAACAATCAAGGCATTGGAGGGGCTGCGGGATTTTACCACCATAAAATGGTACATTATCCCGCTTCTCCTGGTGGTGGTCTATATCTACACCCAGGAAATCAACAAGGCCAGGGATTCGGGCAACTGGAACGCCATATTTGCCGCGCTGGCCGTGCTGGGTCTCGATTTTTTCAATGAAACCTGGAACGGCTGGGTCATGGCCTACACGCAGCACTCGGCTGTATGGACCGCACCCGGACCGACGGCACTGAGAGTCTTCGTGGGTTGGAACATCGAGATAATTTTCATGTTTTCGCTGCTCGGTTTTGCCTACTATTATTTCATGTCCAGGAATCAGGACAAGAAGATTCTGGGCCTGAGTGAAAAATGGTTCTTTGCCATCCTGTCCACGGTGCTGGCCGTTTTTATCGAGTGCATCCTGAACCTGGGGGATCTGCTGATCTGGGAGTATCCCTGGTGGAAGCTCTCTTTCGGGGGCATCTGGCTCATCCTGCTCATCGGCTATTTCCACTTTTTTGCCGGCGCCGCCATCGTCATCGGCTTGAAGAACAACAGGCAGAAGGCTGCTTTCGTCTCCTGCGTGTACCTGGTGCCGGTACTCATGAATATCATCGGCTTCGGGCTATTGGGTCTCCATTACTAGAGGCAACCTATGAGAAAAACCCGGGCCAAAGGCGGGTGCAAAATGAACATAGAAGTGAGGGCTTTCGGGAAGCTGTCCCTGCTGTTCAAAGAAAGGGGCCGGCCCAATCCATCCCTTTACGAGGCGGAGCACCCCCTGACAGCGGAGGAGCTGCGCGACAGGCTGGATCTTCCCTCTGCAGATGTTGATGCCGTCTTCATCAACCATCTGATCCGCCCACTTTCCACGCTGCTGGCTGAAGGGGACCGGGTGGCATTTGTGCCACCCGGCGTTCCCGGCATACATCGATTCAACCTGGGGTTCTATGCTGCCGGGGAGGGGTAAAGGCGCTCCCCGGCTACCCCCCGGCGATGGGCGGGAATATGGCCGCCTTGTGCCCATCCTGCAGAACATGATCCCCGGGGCGCGCGGTGTGTTCGATGAACACCAGCCTGGCCTCATCCCTCCCCAGCTTCAGTTCCGCCAGCAGATCATCAACGGTGGATCCGCGGGGCAACTGCAGGGTAAAAGGTTCGCTGCCCCGGCCCCGCGGATGGTAACTCCCCAGGCCGGCATAAAGAACCACCGTCACTTCCATCAGTTCCAGAAGCTGTCCAACTCCTCGTCCGTAATATCGAAGACATGGTTGTGCGGCGGCAGCTGTTCAAAGCGCATGAATTCCGGGGGGCGGTCCGCAGCGCTGGTAAAGCCAGCCCGGGTGTTGAAGTCCTTTTCCACCTGCAGGATCTCGCTGCCGATGGCCCCCACATCATCTCCGGTATAAGCGGTGCCCAGCATGCCGTTCACAGTCTGGACCACCCCTTCAAAGCCGCTGGGAATATCGAGGATGGGAAAGGCGATGAAGAGGCAGTAACCGGTGGCATCGATAAAAGCGGTGGTCTCCTGGAAAGCCCTGGAGAGGGCCACCTTGTCCGTGGTGGAAAGGGGCTGCTGCTGTCCGCCCACCGCCAGGATCTCGGGGGCGATGGTATAGCCGGCGGTATGATCCGCACCCATGGGAGTGGTGATATAGGTAACCCCGATCCCCTTGACCGCCCGGGGATCGTAGGCGGGCATACCCTGGCCCTTGACCGTGGGGATGCGGGTCACTCCGTAGGCTCTTCCGGTGAATTGGGCGCCCTGTCCCAGGATATGCCCCAGGGGTGTGCGGGCGCCGATCTCACCCAGCAGCTTGATCGCCGCCGCCCCGTCCCCGAACTCCGCCAGACCCGCTTCCATGGCCACCCCCAGCGTGACCCCCGCCTCGATGGTGTCAATGCCAAAGTCGTTGCAGATGCGGACCAGCTCGGCGACCTGATCCAGATTGTCTAGGCCGCAATTGGCCCCAAGGGCCCAGCTGGACTCGTACTCGATGCAAGAGACATGCTCGCTGCCGTCCTCCCGGGCGTAAACGTTGGAACAGGCAATGAGACAGCCGGGATGGCAGGTGTGCCCCATCATGCCGGCGCCGCCCCGCTTTTTGGCCGCCTCCGCCAGGGCCTCACCGCTGATCTGCTGCGCTCCCTCGAAGACCCCCGCGCTGAAGTTCCTGGTGGGAAGGCCGCCGGCCTCATTGAGGATGTTGACCAGCACCGCTGTGCCGAAGCTGTTGAGTGCGCCGCCCTTCTTGGTCACATCATGCGTCTGGATAGCTTCGACCAGCTTTTCCCGGCCCTCCTGGAAAAGGGCCTGATCAACGGGTTCAACTCCGGGAGCGCCCGCACTGTCAAGCACGATGGCCTTCAGTCCCTTGCTGCCCAGAACTGCGCCCAGCCCGCCCCGCCCGGCATAACGGGAGGGACGCCCCTCCTTGTCATTGAAGGCAATGCCGGCCATGGCCATTTTCGCCTCGCCGGCAGGGCCGATGAGCATGAAGGAACTTTTCTCTCCGTAATGTTTCTTGACGATGGCGGCAGCCTCGTAGGCGCCCTTCCATTCAAGATCCTCCGCCGGAACCAGTTCGCCGCCCTCCACGCCCAGCTTCAGAAGCCAGCGGCTGCCGTCGCCGGCAGCGCCCTCCACAACCAGGGCCGCATAACCCATGCGGGCCAGGACCTGGGGAAAGGGAGACCCTGCATTCGATTCCTTGATCCCCCCGGTCAGGGGTGATTTTCCCCCCACCGAGATGCGACCGGTATTGGGAGCGCTGGTGCCGCTGAGGATGCCCGGGGCAAAGACAAGCTTGTTATTGGGCCCCAGGGGATGGCAGCCGGCCGGCACCTCGTCACTGACCATGAGCGAGGTCAACCAGCGTCCCCCTTTGCCGCTGTACTTCTCGGGCAAAGGTTCTACAATTACCTCCTTCTTCAACATGTTCACTCTTACCACCCTGCCCATACCAAACCCTCCCTGGATCTATATTTTTATGAATCTGGAGGCAACTTCTGTTTCTTTTTAACCCGGGCGGCACCCCCCTTGCTCTTTAATTTTTGCGGGGACTGTTCAAAACAGGCGACCCCCCGTGCCTGCACCGGACAGTAGCAAAGCGACAAAAGCGGCTTGATACAAGATTAGATGCGGTGCATCCGGGACCGGAGGAAAGGAGCCTTGCTCGAAGGAAGGATGTAATTTTTGCTGTGCAGGTCAAGTATATCACAATTATTCTGGATTGTTAAGCAACATGTTCGGGATAACGTGCCGGCGGATGTACTCCGGGCCGCCCTTTTGCAGTAGAGGCTCTCGCGAATTTATGGCACAACCGGCAGCGCGTCGCCGGGCAGCCCGTTCCATCAGTGTCCGGCATACCAATATTGTGTCTGCCTTCCTTGTTGCAGCAGGAACCGGCATCCGACAATAGAATGATACGGTTAACAAATTCATTACCTGGAGGGATTGGCTTGACCGTTACCGTTGAACCCCACAGGTCTTCCCTGGGCATGGATGCAAATATTGCCGTCCTTATTGCCTATCTGGGAGGCGTGGTAGTAAGTTGGATTCCCTATATCAATTATGTTGCTTTTCTGGTGCCGCTGGTAATATTTATTCTCGAAAAAGAGAGCAATTTCGTCCGCTTCCATGCCATGCAGGGCTTCGCCCTGAATGTACTCGGTCTCGTTCTAAGATTATTGGTATCACTGGCCTTCGCACTGGTCACCCCCTCTCTGTATTTATCTTCCCCGGGAGCGGCTCTGGGCATTATCGGCGCCATCGGCTTTATCGGGACGGTTCTCTCCCTGGCCATTCTGGTGCTGGCCATCATTGCTGTGGTAAACGGTTTTCAGTACAAGGAATACAGACTGCCCGTGCTCGGCAACCTTGCCGTCAAGATGGCCGAGGCGGGCGAAGGGATGTTTCACAAAAGCGCCTGAGCCCGGGCATGCGTAACCGGTTCGCACCAGGGTGCGAATGCATGCAATTTTAACCGATCGGGTAGGAGGCTGCTCATTAATTGAGCAGCCGTCCTCCCACACCACCGTACGTACCGTTCGGTATACGGCGGTTCCAAAGTTTGGTGGTGTCGGTTTCAGCCATCTTGGGCGGCTCGCACACTTCTGCATACTCTCTCTGTTCCGCAGATACCCTTTGCAGGTAGTCTTCAATTTGAAGTTGTCTGTGTTTTGTAGCACCACTTTCAGTGACTTTCATTGACCCTCACCTTCTTTGGTTCGGCCCTTCCGCAGTATCTGCGTACTATGGCCTCTGCTGACTTCTCACGGCAAATCTTGTTTCAACCGGGTTTCATACTCTGTTTCCACCCGTCCGTGAGACCTCCCCGGGTAAGAGCGCGGTCTTTCTTTCCATCTGCCTGCCACATCTACACCGTAGGCTTCCGGATAGTTTAGGGCTTCAGTTTGTTAGGCAACCTTACCCAGCCTACAGCGCCTGATGTGATTCCTGTTCGTCAGGCCAGAAGTTTGCCTCCGGCTTCCTTCAGATTCCACCTCTCGATGGACACCCTTGCCTTCAGCTATGTGCTCGGCACTATCAACCTGCACTCGGGACTTGCACCCGTTAGACTGCACCCATGCCGGGCGCACCCCAAGAAAAGGGGCGAGCATTGCTCGCCCCTTTTCCTGAGTCAAAATCAACGTCCCTCCGGCTCATTTGTACTGGCGCCGGATCTTCCTCGACGTGGTCTTCTCGAATTCGCTGTCGCGGTAGAGCACCCGGCGGACGCGCTTGTATGATACCAGCTGCTCGTTGACCTTCTTGACCTCTGCCTCCAGCAGCGCCTGAATGCCCTCCTCATCGGGATCTGCTCCCAGGCGTTCTCCCACGGCCTCCATATCGGGAAAGATCTCGGCCGTGATGATCACATCGTCATGCTCATTACTCTCGCCGGAAACCAGCGATTCGGCCACATAGGGGGAAAGCGAGAGCAGCGATTCGATCTCCTCGGGGAAAATATTCTTGCCGTTTTTCGAGATAATCACATTTTTCTTGCGGCCGGTGACGATCACAAAGCCTTCCTTGTCTATATAGCCCAGGTCCCCGGTATGGTAGAAACCCTCCTCGTCTATGACCTCGGCCGTTGCTTCCGGGTTCTTGTAGTAGCCGAGCATGACATTGGGCCCGCGGCCGATGATTTCACCGATGCCCTCCTCATCCCTGTCGATAACTCTCATCTCCACGCCGGGCAGCGGCAGGCCGGCGGCGCGATCATTGAAGTCCACATCCCGGTTCAGGGCCAGGATGGGCGCGCATTCCGTCAGTCCGTAGCCCTGCAGGGCGGCGATGCCCAGATCCTGCATATCTTTCAAAATCTGCGGATCTATGGAGGCGCCGCCGGAGATAAGCATGCGCAGGTTGCCGCCGAAGTTCTCGTGCACGGGAGCAAATATTTTGCGCCGCAGGTCGATGCCGAAGCGCCGCAGGGTTCGCGTCAGCTTCCGCCCGAATTCGAATTTACGGGCCATTTCGGGGGTGGCCTTGGCTTTCTTCATGATGGCCCGGTGGAACAGCTCCAGCATGAGCGGCACCACCAGGATCATGGTGGGTTTGCTCTCCTTGATGTTCTGCGTGATCTGAAGCAACCCCTCGCAGACGGCAATGGTGCAGCCGCGGTACAGGGGACAGAGAAAGCCGCAGGTGCATTCATAGGTATGATGCAGCGGCAGCACCGAGAGGAACCTGTCCCCCGGGCCGATGTAGAGCATGGAGCACATCCCCTCGAGGTTGGCGCAGATATTCTTCTGGGAGAGCATCACCGCCTTGGCCTTGTCCGTGGTACCGCTGGTAAAGAGCAGGATGGTCATGGCCTCGGGGTCTATGGGCGCATCAAGAAAGGCGCGATCCCCTTCCGCCAGGAGATTGCGTCCCTCTTCCAGCAGGTCCCGGAAGTAGTGTGCCTCCTGGCCTTCGCCGGGGCGATCCATGCAGATATATTTCTTCACGCACGGAATATGATCCCTGATTTCGTCAACAAGGCTCTGTTTCGAGGCAGCATAGATCAGCACATCCACCTCGGCCCGGTTGAGCATGCCGGCAATTTCCTGGCCCGGCAGCTCTTTATCCAGAGGCACCACGATACCTGTGCCGTTCGTTACGGCTAGATAGGAGACGTACCATTCGTAGCGCGTCTCGGCCAGGATGGCCACACGGCTGCCGGCGGGCGTATGGCGAAGCAGCGCCGTGCCCAGGGCATCCACATCATCGGAGAACTGCCGCATGGACACATCGGTGTACGGGCCGCCCCGCTTTTTCTTGACCATGAAGGCGGTGCTTTCCCCGTACTGCTCCACGCTTTGCCGGAGCATGTCCCGCAAATCGCGAATCTTCCTGACCTCGTATAGTGGTATATCCTTCATTGAAACACCTCCGAAATATGTTAGAAATAGTATTGGGTATGATTATTAAACTATAACTGATCCCGGGGTGTCTTACAAGTGCAGAGAAAAATGCGGTGCCCCTGGCCGTCTTTAGGTCAGGGGAGCGGTGACTATGACTCATGTTTTACAGTGGGGCCGGGCAATCACAAAGGCCGACCTCTAAAGGCGCTGCTCCTGATTATGATCCGCTGCAGGAGCAATCCTTGTGGTTGCCAAAACATCCCCATGATCAAGGGGGGCGGGCACAAGGCCCGCCCCATAAATCAGAATGGCCAAATATGAACTGCCTCTAGTGGCTGCGCCGGCTTCTCTTGTTACGGGAGGTCAAGATTAAACCGGTTACCGTAAGGAACATAGAGAGAGAAACTATCAGCAACATACCCCAGATAGTGTTCAGGCCGCCGGCGCCGGTGTTGGTAAGATCACCTTTTATGTTCACAAAAGCCGCCGTCTTGCCTGCCGTGGTGATCTTGCCCTCGGCTCCGGTGGAGGTGGTCCTGTAACCATCCCGGTTGGCTTCAACCTCGGTCACCCGGTAGCCCGTGTCAACGGGGATTCCTTCAATGACAATATATTCATCATGCTTCAGGGTGATGGCCTGCCCGCTTTCGATAGTGCCGGTTTTGCTGCCCCAGTAGCGGTAGCTGCCGCCTGCTTCCAGGTTAACAACAAAAGTAAAATCGCGGTCCTGATCGCCCAGAGCACCGCCGACTGTCTTTTTGATCATCAGAGTGCTCACTTTTCTTGTGTTGGTGAATGCGGCAACAGTTTCACCGGTAGCAATGGTCCCGCCGGCCCCGACACTGCCCGTCACATAGTAGTCAGAGGTGTAGTCGGCCTCCATGACGGTATAAACCGTCCCCACGGGCAGCTCCTCGATGGTGACTCTCTGCCCGTGGGACAGGGTGATCTTATCACCGCTGGTGATGGTGCCATCGGGGACGCCCTCCCCTGTGTAGCTGTAGGTGGTGGGCATGCCCTCGGGAGGAGTCAGCTCCACGGTGAACTCGAATTCTTTTTCAAGATCGCCGCCGTTGCCGGCCACGGTCTTGGTAATGGTCAGGCTGCCCACATTCCTGGTATTGGTGAACCCGGCAACAGACTCCACAGCGGTAGCGATGACGCCGCTTGCAATCAAGCCGCTGCTAACATAGGCGTCACCGGTATAATCTTTTTCTGTGACAGTATAAACCGTCCCCTCGGGCAGATCCTCGATGGTGATACTCTGCCCGTGAGCCAGAAAGATGGTGTCACCACTTGCAATGGTCACGCCCAGGAAAACACCTTCCCCGCTGAAGGGATAGCTATCGGGCATACCTTCGGGAGGGGTAAATTCTACCGTAAATTCGAACTCTTTTTCATAATCGCCGCCGTTGCCGGCAACATTCTTGGTAATGGTCAGGCTGCCCACATTCCTGGTATTGGTAAAAGCGGCACTGACCGTTTCATCGGCAATGATGGTTCCATTTTCATCCTCGCTGACAGTGACGTAGCTTTCGCCCCGGCAGTCCTCCTCGGTGACGGTATATACCGTATCCTTTGGCAGCCCGGTGATGATGATTCTCTCGCCGTGGGCCAGGGAAATGGTACCCCCATTGATGATGGCGCCCATGCCCAGTAAAGCATTTTCCGAATTGTAAGTATAGGTATCGTAAGTGCCTTCAGAGGTGCCTGCGGGAAGATCAAAGGTCACTGTAAAGTCGAACTTTTTCGTGCTGTCTGCGGCGTTTCCGTCTACCATTTTTCGTACGGTCAGACTTCCCACGGTACCTTCACGGTAATTCCGAATGGCAATCTTGTGGGCATCTGCCCCCCCCTTCCCATCGATGGAGGCAGTGGGGACACCATCAATCGTGACCACCGTAAGGGTATGATCCACCCCTTCGAGCCCATAGCCTTCGGGCGCCGCTGTTTCTCTAAAAATGTATTCGCCGTCGGGGATCACCTTGAATCTGAGAGTGCCGTCAGCACCGGTGACCCCTCTGCGGATAACTGTAATCCCATCTGTCGCAAAGAGGGTAAATTCCATCCCAGGCAACAATGCGTTTGTTGAGCCGTCCCTTTTCTCGATCTCCATCCAACCGTTTCTTCTCAGGCTGGCGCCGCCGTCCGCCGCGGTGATGGAGTAGGATTTGTGCGATTCTTCCTGTTCGCTCCCTTCATCACAGAGCACCACCCTGTTAGTTATTTCTTCCGGAATCCCCGTTATGTCGGTGATATAACTGAAGCTGTAACCCTTGCTGGGATCAGGAATGGTGAAGCTCAGGAAACGTCCTTCGTTATCGTAGAACAGGTTGCTGCCTGTGACGAGGGTTACCTCCTCACCCTGCGTATAGCTGCCATCGTTGTTTAGGGTCATCTCATGGGCCGTGATGTTCCCCTCGACCAGCAGAGCCCCGGCCGAGTCTGTTCTCAGCTCCAACCCTTCCGGAATTTTATCTTTCAGTTTTGTTCCCTGCTGGAAGAGGTCATAGGGCCGGTAATCCACCGTCCACTTCAATACCCCGATTTCCGGTATGGTGTAATTTTTGTCCAGTAACTTGCTCTCGACAGTGACATTTCTGGTAACAGACACCCCGGACGTCCATTTTTCGGTTTTCAGGTAAACCCCGTTTGCCACCGTTGCTATCCCATTCTCACTGAAATACCCGGCGGCGGTAGCGGCTGTCGGCCTTGCCTTCACCAGGATCACATAGGGCTGATCCAGCGTCTCGAAGGTAAAGGTGGCCTTCCCTGTTTCGTTATTTAATACTGCGCTAAACCCATCCAATTCGTCAGGATCCAGAGGGTCACCCGTTGCCTTCACTGTATTGCCGATCCCTTCGCCCGCAAAGATCAGGTATTCTGAATCACCAGTAATGTTGCTAAAGAACCACCCCTCGGGCAAGGTGTCTGTCACGGTTGCCTTGCCCAGGGCCACGCCGGCGGCATCTTTCATGTTGGTCAGATCGAGGCCGTCGTAGTTGATACTCAGGCGGAAGATGACAGATTTATCCTGGTAATCGAAACCCAATCTCGCGTCCGTTGTATAATCATTTACCCCCTGCGCGGGATTATCCAGATGGCCGCGCTTCAGCATCTCCTTGGCCAGAGTTTTGCTTGTAAAGGTTACCGAATCAGAAGCTTGGTTCAATCTTGTGTAATTTTTAAAAAGCACTGCCGTATTTCGCAGCGTGGAGCTTGTATTCCCGGCAAAAATAGCGGGATTTGTAATTTGAGTCTTGAAATTGAAACTGTTTTGATCATCGGCCGAAAATCCGGTGACCTCCAGCAGATCGGCCACCCTGACACCGCCCTGCATGATGGCATGGACCATTGGGGTGAGTCCATCCCCATCAAAGGTGCCGTCTATATATTTTTGATCGTAACGAGGGGTCAGGTCGCTCCCCTGAATGCCGGTGGGAATCCCCGTAACTGTATTCAAATTGAACCCGCTCGAGCTGCTGCCGTAAACGAGGAGATCGTACACCTTCAAGTCAGGTATATTCTGCTCCCTGGGATCGACCATCACCGTCCACTTGATGATCCCCTCGGCCCTGCTTTCAACAGCGCCTGTCTTGGCGATGGGGACATAGCCCACGGGAACACCGACGCCACCCGTGCCCAGCCCGGGAGCCGGCAGCCCATCCCAGGTGATAGTGGCGGAATTGTAATAAATTGTCCTCCCGGAAGTATAATCCTCATCGGGTACACCAGCAACTATGATCAGACGAACCTTGGCATTAATTTGGCCAAGCTCGTATTTGTCTTGCTCAGGCTTTTCAGCCCATTTGGGATCATCTACCTCTTTCCACTCATCATCTTCCCATTTCTCCAGCTTCGCCGATTGCCATGTCAGCCCCTCCGGCAGTTCATCGGTAATCACCACATTATTTAGCGTTGCTTCCATGTGATTGGCTTCTATGGTCCAGGTGATGGTGCGGTTCGTGGGATCATAGGTGCCGCTGCCGCCGCCCTTGTCGTTGGTGGTGCCTGACTTCTCTATCCACCTTGGCGTGAATTTGACTTCGAATTGTGCCTCTTTGATGAAATTTTCTTCGCTGTCGCGCAGCTGCGCTTTGTTGTTCACTTTCTGCTGGGTGGTAGCATGGTAGGCATCATCGCTTATGGCGGTGCGAAAGGTGATCGTCCGGGGACTGGAGGAATCCTCGGGAAAGGTGTAGCCGATCCTGTCATCAACCACCGCAGGACCGGGGTCGGGGTCAACCCCGTTTACCTTGAAGGAGCCGTCAATATATGTCCCCACTGCGCCCAGATCATCGGAGAAGATGTAACCTGCAAGATCGATATGTTCATCGCCTTGCTTGGCTGAAACATCCACTGTCCACTCTATATATTTCTCCGCCAGGTTGGCTGTCCCTGACTTGGTTACAGTATGCTCGGTCTCCAGAGGCGGAATCAAGACCTTGTAGGTCTTTTCAAGAATTGTCACTACACATTCATCGCCAGGTTTGGGTTCCTCGGCAGGGTCAAATTCGAGCTCCGCGCTAAAATAGCATTCCACGGAGTGGTATGTACCGTCGAAAACTTCATTCTCACCGTCAAAATCTACCCTGGCCGCCACCATCCCGGTGGTGGAATCCCTGGTGATTTCCACGTGCCCCACCACGATGTTATCACCGGTTTTCAGCTCAATATTCGCACCGGAAAGCAGCGTAAAAGCGTTGCTCAGCTCAAAATCAGCAAAGTCCCCTTTCTGCACCGGATTGGCCGGGGTGGGTACGTCTCCTTCAACAGGTACGCCGAAGGATATCACTATTGAAATAGGCTCTGTACTCGTTAATGTGCCGCCCTCCTCAATCGGCGCTCCGCCCTGGCTGACGACGGCCTCGAGACCGGTAAGCACACCCGTCACATCCGCCCCTTCTTCTTCGGCATATGCTACCATCTGAAAAGGGATCAGATTCACCATCATCATCAGCATCATGATCCAGGCCAACAAGTTTTTAATATTTTTCCCCATTTTTTCTCTCCCCTTTACAATCAAATATTTAATATGGTACATAAATAGGGCTTCCTGAACAACCCAAAAAGCCCGAAATATAAGGCTTTTTAGCCCATTTCATGATATAATAGTGCAAGGGAATATCTGCTTAACCCTCCAAAAC
>JAPXLS010000011.1:0-22639 GCA_033809435.1 Bacillota bacterium | reverse complement strand
CCGAAATGCTCGAATACCTTCAGCTTGCCGCCCAGGAATTTGACCGCCTCCGCGGCAAAGGCAAGGGCATCGGGAACCACGACAAAATCGAGGTCCCGGGAGAGCTCCGCCCCGAGCAGGAGATCGCGGATGGCCCCGCCGACAAGGTAAAGGGAAACACCCGTTGCCGCCGCCCGCTGCCCCATGAGCAGCAGCCGGCTCTGCCAGCGGGGGGGCATTTTGCTCTCGAGAAGCGCACCCAGGTTGTCAACGGAATCCGGCGGCGGGTTCTTTTTCGCCTGCAGCAGGCTGCCGCCGGGGGTGCCGCAATTGGGCCGTTCGTCAAGGCGGTAGAGATAGCGCAGCACATCCATGGGCACGACGGCCCCCAGCGGTTCGCCCTCTTCTCCGGCCAGGATGATGCGCTCCGTCTTCCGCTCCACAAAGGTGCGCCGCAGGGCGGTGATGGAGCTCTGCGGCGGGAGCGTCACCGCCCGGCGCTTCACAAACCCCTGCACCGGGGTGTCGCCAAAACCGCTGCGCAGGGCCTGCCGGAGTTCCTTGCGGGTGATCATGCCTAAAATCTTCCCCTCTTCAACCACGGGGCAGCTGCCGCAGTTTTCAGCGTCAAGATATTCGCTCACCCGGTTCACACTCCAGCGGGCGGAAGCGGCAGCCGCGGGCGCCCGGGCAATATCCAGGGCCGCCGCCGGCGGCGGCAGGTATCGTTCCAGCAGCTCCAGCAGCCGCTCCCTGAAAGCGGCAGGGTCTTCCCCGCTGTGGACGGCGGAGACGGCGCGGCGGTATCCCCGGGCGCCCAGCGGGGCCAGGAGCAGCGGCAGATCCAGATCGTCCTCCGTGGTCCGCGCTTCCAGGTGGAGATCCCCCCGGGGCAGGGCGGTGAGGATGATCAGGAGATCAATGTCCTCGATCTGCTGCAGCCGCCGGGCCATGGCTCCCAGGCCCCGGATCGTTTCGCCGGCCTCCGCAGCGGCAACGAGGATGCGCCGCCCGGCAACCTCGAAAAGCTCGCTTGCCCCGAGCAGCTCCGCCAGCAGGCTCTTCTGCTCCGCAACCAGGGGGGCGCGCATGTATTCCCCGATGATCGCCGCATCCACGGCTTGCTCCCACAGGAAGGCAACGGCGGCGGCGTCCCGCGCCGTGGTGGCCGCCGAGCTGAGCGAGGCCGTATCCCGGTAGATGCCCAGGAGCATGAGCGAGCTCTCCAGCTCGCTCACGGGGATGCGGCAGCGGCGGATCTCCTCCACCAGGAGCGTGGTGACGGCGCCGACGGGCTCCACCCGGATCTCGCTTCCCTCCAGATCATCGGGGGAGGGGGGGTGGTGATCGAAGATATGCACCTCCCGGGCCCGCTCCACCAGGGGCAGCAGCGCGCCCAGGGAGCTGCGCCGCCTGCCGGCGACGACTACCACGCATTCGCCGGCGCCACCCTCCTCCATCTCGCCGCAGGGCGCCTGTATGGGGAGCCCGTCCCCGTAATGTTCCATAAAAAGGGCCGCATCGGGCTGCATATTTTCCGGAGCGAGGGCATAACTGCCCGGGTATATTTTTGTGGCCGCAACAAGCGATGCCAGGGCATCGAAACCGGCATGATCATGGGTCACTATAATGGTCAATCCGCCTACCACCGTCACTGTAATTGCTGGAAGAATCCAGGCCTAATAGATTATACCATAAAAAAGCAGGGCCGTTGCGCTGACCGGGCGGGCCGCTGATCGCCGGCGGTGGGGGCGGCGGCAGGGGGTTATTTTTCGGTGCGATCGCTGTCTTTCGTCTTCAGCCAGCGGGGGCGGTACAGCTGGATGGAGATGGGGCGGCGGATAAATATGGTGGGCAGCGCTTTCAGATCCAGCGGGATGAGGGGCCAGAGGTAGGGAAAACCGAAGGATCTGGTCAGGACCAGGCGCAGGAAGACCGCCGTGATCCCGATGATCAGGCCCGTCAGGCCGAAGAGCCCGGTGAGCAGGATCAGCAGCAGAAGAACCACCCGGTTGGCCATGCTCAGCTCCCAGCTGGGCGAGGCAAATACGCCCAGGGCGATGAGCCCGGTGTACAGAAGCACCTCGGGCGTGAAGAAGCCGACGGATACGGCAATCTGGCCGATGAGCAGGGCGCCGACAAGGCCCAGGGCGGTGGCAAAGGGCGAGGGGGTATGGATGCTGGCCATGCGGACCAGATCCAGGCCGAAATGGGCAAAGACGAACTGCAGGTAGATGGGCATGCTCGCCTCCTCCTTGGGGCCGATGAACTTGAGCGATTTGGGCAGGAAGCTGGGATGCGTCGTCAAAAGAATCCAGACCGGTATGAGCAGGAAGGAGAGAAATACGCCGATAAGCCTGATCCAGCGGATGTAGGTGCCCACCACGGGAACCTGCCGAAATTCCTCGGCGTGCTGGAACAGGTGAAAAAAGGTGATGGGCACGATCATCACCGAGGGCGAGGTGTCCACGATGATGATCACATGGCCCTCGATGAGGTGATTGGCCGTCACGTCGGGGCGCTCCGTGTAGCGGACCACGGGAAAGGGGTTCCAGAATGAACGGGTAATGAACTCCTCCACCGTCTTCTCGGCCATGGGCAGGGCATCGATGTCGATCTTTTGGATCCTGGAGCGGACATCCTCCACGATCCGCGGGTTGGCAATATCCTGGATGTACATGACGGCAATATCGGTGGCGGAGCGGCGCCCGGCGCTGATGATCTCGCACCTGAGCTGGGGATCCCGGATCCGCCGCCTGATCAGGGCCACATTGAAGACCAGCGTCTCCACGAAGCCGTCCCGCGAACCGCGGGTGATCTTCTCTATGTCGGGCTCTTCCGGGGTGCGTGCGGGATACTCGCGGATGTCTATGAGCAGCCCCTGCCGCTCTCCATCGATGAGCAGCAGCATGGGTCCGGCCAGGACCTGGCGGATGGCCTCCTCCAGATCGTCCACCGGATCGATCTCCGCAAAGGGGATGATCTCGCTGATCAGTTTTTCCACGGGGTTGACGGCGAGCTGCTCCCTCGTCGCCGTGAGCAGGGAGCGGATAATGAAAATGGTCAGCGAATTGTTGTTCAGCCCGTCAACGGTGAGCAGGGCCGCCTTTCGGCCGCCCATGACGATCTCCTTGTAGATGACATCAAAATTCCTCTCCCCCGGATCGAGGCGCTCCTGCAGGTACGCTTTATTCTCTTCCAGCTTTTTAAATACCGGTGTGGACATGATCTGCACATTTCTCCATTTCTATTTTCGGTCCCGCCCGGGCTCAGCCCCGGGGATTGAATACCAGTGCAATGATAAAGGCGAATAGTATGGCCGCCGTGATCCCGGTGCTGGTAAGCTCGAACATGCCCGTCAGGATGCCCATGACACCGTGGCGGGCCGCCTCGGACATGGCCCCCTTGGCCAGGGCATTGCCGAAACTGGATATGGGCAGGCTGGCTCCGGCTCCGGCAAATTGGATCAGCCGGTCATAGAGGCCCAGCCCGCCGAGGATGCCGCCGGCAACAACAAAACCGGAGAGGATGTGGCCCGGCGTAAAGGGGGTCAGGTCAAAGAGGAGCTGGCCGATGAGGCAGAAGAGCCCCCCGATGAGAAATGCGGTAAGGTAGGTGCCCATTTTCTTTTTCTTTCGCTCCTTTCCGGATATGCCGCCCGGTGGGGCTGCGCCGGGCGGCGGCGCCCTCCGGCTACATTTCCAGGGCCACGGCGTGAGCCACCCCCGGGATGGTCCCGCCCTGGGCCAGGGTGGTGGGGCTGTGCAGGGCGCCGGTGGAGACAACGAGAAGCCTGTTCAGCTCGCCGGCCCTCATCCGCCTGAGAAGGTGGCCCAGCACCACCACCCCCGAGCAGGCACAGCCGCTGCCGCCCGCCTCCACCTGCTGCACCGCCGGGTTGTAGATCATGAGTCCGCAGTCATTGTAATTGTCCCCGGGGTAGTAACCGCTGCGGGCCAGCAGCTTCTTCAGAAGCCCCGATCCCACGGAGCCGAGATCGCCGGTGACGATGAGGTCGTAGTAGTCGGGATTGCGCTGCAGATCCCGGAAATGCATGATCAGCGTCGAGGCGGCGGCGGGGGCCATGGCCGCGCCGAGGCTGAAGGGATCCTTCTCCCCCAGGTCCACGGCCTTGCCCGTGGTTACCGCGGTGATCCGCGGACATTCGCCCGCCGCGCCGATGACGGCCGCCGCGGCCCCGGTGACGGTCCACTGCGCATGCCTGGGGCGCTGAAAACCGTATTCCGTGGGATAGCGGTACTGGCGCTCCGCACTGCAGTGGTGGCTCGATGTCGCCGCCAGGACATTGGCGGCAAAACCGCCCGCCACCAGCATGGCCCCCCAGGAGAGGGCCAGCGTCAGCGTGGAGCAGGCTCCGTACAGGCCGAAGAAGGGCCGGCCCAGCGCGGCGGCGCTGTAGCCGGAAACGGTGATCTGGTTCAGAAGATCGCCGGCCAGAAAATATTCCATGTCCCCGAGAGCGAGGTTCCCCTTCTCCAGCGCCCGGGAGCAGGCCTCCTGGAGCAGCCTTTGCTCGGCGGCCTCGAAACTTTTCCGGCCGAATTGCAGATCCTCGCAGATCATATCAAAATCGCCCCCCAGGGGGCCCCTGCCCTCCATGGGCCCCACCACCGTTGCCGCCGCGGTCAGGTACGGGGGCGGATCGAGCAGGACACTCTGGGAGCCTACTTTTTGACTCATCTGCTCTCCTCCACTTTCTCCTGTCCGCCTAGAACAGGGCCGATATCATGCCCACGACAAAGGCGGTGACCACGCCGAAGAGAATCACCGATCCGGCCAGGGAAAACATCTTGGAGCCGATGCCCAGCACCAGCCCCTCTTTTTTGAATTCCAGCGCGGCCGAGGTAACGGAATTGGCAAACCCTGTCACCGGGATGGCGGTGCCCGCTCCGGTAAAGGCGGCCAGGTGGTCAAAAACGCCCAGCCCCGTCAGCAGGGCGGCAAGAAAAATAACCGTGGCCACGGTGGGGTTGGCCGCCTCCTCGGCCTTGAACCCCAGGGCGATGTAGCCGTTCTGCAGGGCCTGCCCCAGGACGCAGACCGCGCCGCCGCTGACAAAGGCGACAAGCGAGTTGCGCAGCAGCGGCGGGGCGGTTTTCTCCTGCTTCGCCAGTTCCCCGTACTCCCCGGCGGTGATGTTCAGCTCCTCAGGTACAGCGGGCATGCAATCTCTCCTTTCGGGGCTAGCGATCCTCGCGGACGCCAAAGGCCACTTTCAGATTGACCTTGTATTCCCGGATCTCCCCGTTGTCCAGGCTGGCGGTGCAGTTCACCAGCTCCACCCCGGTGATGCCGTCAATTGTTTTGGAAGCCTCCCTGACGGCGTTTTCAACGGCGTCATCCCAGCTGATACCCGATTCACCCACGAGCTCAATAACCTTGGCTACCGTAGTCAATGCAGTGATCCCCCTTGTCCCTTTGATTGTTGCGAATGCCGGGCTGAAGCGATCCGGCTGTCACCGGAAAGGAGCGGCGGGGCGGCTCCGGCGGAGCGGCAAATAACAGGTAGACCACCAGGCCGGAAAGGAGAAAAAAAAGAGCCACCCACATCAATACAGCGGCGGATTTTCCACGGCCCCACAAATTCGTTTTCCCTCCATAAAATGAAATCGCTTCGCGGCACGGATTTAGTTTGCGGTAAATAGTTTTTTTTATGCGGGGCAGTGGGGGGGCGGCCGATTTTCAGCCCCGGGGCTGCATGTGGGAGCGGAGCCGGTGGAGCGCCCTTTTTTCAAAGCGGGAGACCTGGCGCTGCGACAGGGCGAGGCGGCCGGCTGTCTCGGCCTGGGTCAGCTCTTTGAAAAAGCGCAGCTCGATGAGCCTGCGCTCCAGGGGGGCAAGTCTCATCAGACCCTCGTTCAGGGCCAGCCGCTCCAGCAGGTTTTCCTCCTCGCTCGCCCCTTCCCGGCCGGAGAAGAGCTCCTCTTCCAGGGGCGAGACGGGCAGGGATGACTCCATGATCAGGGCCACCTCCTCGGAATCGATCCCCAGGGCGGCGGCGATCTCGCCGACGGTGGGCTCGCGCTGCAGCTCCTGCAGGAGCTGCTCGCGGCAGCGGCCCAGGCGGCGGGACTGCTCCAGCAGGGAACGGCCAATTTTGAGAACGGTCCCGTGGCAGCGTCTGTACATGCGCATCTCCCCTTCGATCCAGGAGACGGCAAAGGTGGTGAATTTGACGCTGCGGGCCGGGTCAAAGCGCTGCGCCGCCTTGAGCAGCCCCATCATCCCGACCTGGAAGTAATCCTCTCTCTCTCCGGCGCAGCAGGCCATTCGCCGGACATAGGCGCGGACAAGGGGCTCCAGGTGCCGGAACAGCACCTCCCCGGCCTCCGCCTCGCCCTGCTGAAAACGGTGCAGCAGCGCCTGCAGCTGCTCCTCGGACATGCTAGCTCTCCTTTCGCCTCTCCCGGGAGCGGATCTCCTTGACCATGATCACCGCGGTGCCCTCTCCGGGAGACGAGCGGACGCTGAGCTCATCCATGAAGTTCTCCATGATGGTGAAACCCATTCCCGAGCGCTCCAGTTCGGGTTTGCTGGTATAGAGGGGCTCGCGGGCCTTTTCCAGATCTTCGATCCCCACCCCCTCGTCAACGACCTCCACGGTGAGCCTGTTCCCCTCCAGGAAGGCGTTGATCAGAACAGGGCCGATCTTCTCCCCGTAAGCATGAATGATGGCATTGGTCACCGCCTCGGATACTGCGGTCTTGATATCGCTGATCTCTTCCAGGGTGGGATCGAGGCGGGCTGCAAAAGCGGCGACAACGACCCGGGCAAAGGCCTCGTTCTCGGAGCGGCTCTCGATCTCAAGCTTCATGAAGGCAGCGGATGACAGCATGTCAAAACCTCCTTTTTTGCGGCTCCGGCGCTCCCAGGATCAGATGCTGCAGCGCTGCCGCCTCATGGTCAAAGAAGGGGATGATCCGGGCCAGGCCCGCCATCTCCGTGATCCTGGAGACGGCGGCGGGAACCTCGCATACCGCCATGTGCCTGCCCGCGGCGGCGAGCTTGCGGTAGCGCCCCAGAAGGGCGCCCACGCCGGAGCTGTCCATGAAAGTGAGCCCGCAAAGATTGAAGAGGACAGCGCGGGGCCGGCTGCGGGCCAGTTCCCGGTCCACCTTCTCCCGCATCCGGACGGCCTGATGGTGATCCAGTTCGCCCGACAGGCGGACCAGCAGAATGGGCGGGCGCAGATCGATCTCCACATCCATTGGCATACCCCCCGATTGTTTATCTCTGGAAATTAGTTCTGCGCTTATCAGATTTTTCCTGCAGGAATGCAAATATTTTTCGACAAACGCGAAGACCGCCCCCATACCCGGGGCGGTCCTGATTTGCATCGCCTGTGGCCGGTAAACCCTGATATATGCGGGGACTAGCGCCCGAATTTAAGCCAGCGCCGGAGCATCCGGAGAAAGAGCTCCGCCACCGTTGCCTTGCGGACTTCCTCGCCGGCCACCAGATCCACGGCAGTTTTTTTGCCGTCGCCGTACCGGACCGTGATCTCCCCCACTTTCTGACCCTGCTGCAGGGGCGGCTCCAGGGGCAGCATCTGCACATTTTTCACATAGTCCTCTTCCTCGCCTAGCGGCAAGAGCAGGCTCAGGTTCCTTGCCGCAATCGCCTCCACCTCGGGCGGCGAGCCCTTCTCCACGGCCAGTCGGATGACCGGAGCCCCCTTCTTGATTACCGGAATGCCCTTGTAGTTGCTGAAACCGTAGTCCAGGAGTTTGCGGGCCGTGTCGTAGCGCTCCTTTTCGGTGGCCGAATCCATGACCACGGCCAGCAGACGGGTCTTCCCCCTCTGCGCTGTTGCGGAGATGCTGTTTCCCGCCTGGGGGGTGAAACCGGTTTTCAGCCCGTCACAGCCGGGGTAATCCACGACCATGCGGTTCGTATTGCTCAGGAAGACCTCGCCCGAACGGATTTCCCCTTTCAAGAAGTGCTCATCCATCCAGATGGTAACCCACCGGTGTATGAGCGGATATTCCAGCAGAGCCAGGCTCATGAGCATGACGTCATGGGCGCTGCTGTAATGATCGGGATCATGAAGTCCGTGGGGATTGCAGAAATGGCTCTGCTCCATGCCCAGGCTGCGCGCCTTCTCGTTCATCATCCCGGCAAAACCCTCCACCGAGCCGGCCACATGCTCCGCCACGGCCACGGCGGCGTCATTGGCCGAGCCCACGGCCATCCCGATGAGCAGCTTTTCCAGGGGAACCACATCCCCTTCGCTCAGGAATATCTCGGAGCCCCCCATGGAAGAAGCCCGGGCGCTGACAGTCACCCTGTCATCGAGGGAGATCTCCCCCGCCGCCAGTCTCTCCATCGCCAGGAGCAGGCTCATGATCTTGGTCAGGCTGGCCGGATAAAGCCTCTCCTTGCTGTTTCTTTCCCAGATGATCTCCCCGCTGTTTGTCTCCATGAGCAGGGCGGCTCCGGCTTCGATCTCGAATTCAGGTTCGGGCGGTTTGGCATTTTCAGCGGCGGCATAAAGGGGAAGCACAAATAAACCGAGTATTATCAGCAGCGGTACGAACAGCACCGGCTTCTTCACCGTTCCAGTCCCCTTTCATTTTTTTCTATTTTCCCCCGCAGACACCGGATTCATACCGCAGGTGCCTGGCACCGGGCGCAACTATTATTCCCGCATGGTGCCTGGCACCTGGCGGGAGTAATCAGTGATTAGAGGAAGGAGGAGCCCTCTGCAAGGGGAGGGAGGCCGAGCCAGCGGGCGGCGGAGGCGCCCAGGTCGGCAAAGGTGGAACGGGTGCCCAGGGCGCCGCCCCGCCTGAGCGAGGGGCCCCAGACCATGAGGGGGACATGTTCGCGGGTGTGATCCGTGCCCGGGTGGGTGGGATCGCAGCCGTGATCGGCGCTGATAAAGAGAAAGTCCTCCGGGCGCAGGGCAGCCAGGATCCCCTCCAGGTGAAGATCGAAGCGCTCCAGGGCGGAGGCGAAGCCGCGGCTGTCATTGCGGTGTCCGTAAAGGGTGTCAAAATCCCCGAAAGTGGCCCAGATGATGCCGCGGGGTATCTCCTCGAGCAAGCCCTGGAGAGCGGCGGCCGTCGCCTCGTTGTCTCCGCCGGGGCGGTGCACGGTAATGCCGCGGTGGTTGAAGATATCGGCCACCTTGCCGATAACGGCCACGGGGCGGCCGGCAGCGGCGGCCAGGTCCAGAAGGGTCTCTCCAGGCGGGGAGAGGGAGTAATCCTTTCTTCCGGCCGTGCGCCGGAAGGAGCCGGGCCTGCCGGTGAAGGGGCGGGCGATGACCCTGCCCACGGCATGTTCGCCCTGCAAGATCCCCCGCGCTGCGGCGCACCAGGAGTAGAGCAGCTCCGGCGGGACAATCTCCTCGTGAGCGGCGATCTGGAAAACGCTGTCGGCCGAGGTATAGACGATGGGGCTGCCCGTGCGGAGATGGCTCCGGCCCAGCTCCTCGATGATCACCGTGCCCGAAGCGGCAACATTGCCCAGGACGGGCCGCCCGACGGCGGCCTCAAAGGCGCGGATGATCTCGCCGGGAAAGCCCCGCGGGTACAGGGGGAAGGGCCGCTTCAGGGCGACGCCGGCCAGTTCCCAGTGGCCGCTGGTGGTATCCTTGCCCGCGGCGCGGGAGGCTGCGCGACCGAAAAATCCCCCAGCCGGCGGCGGGATTGTTTCAGGAGCGGCGGGAAGGCCTTCCGAGAGGGCAAGTATCGCCTCCAGCCCGAGGCGGCGCAGGTTGGGCAGGTGCAGCGGACCCTCTTCGGTGATGACGTGGAGCAGGGTGTTGGCCCCGGCGTCCCCGTAGGCGGCGGCATCGGGCAGCGCGCCCACTCCGCCGCCGTCGATGATGACAATGACCGCCCGCCGCCCCGCGCTCATCCTGCTGTCAGGCGCGGGGGTGGGTCTTGTCATAGACTTCACGGATTTTGCGGCGGGTGATCTGGGTATAGATCTGGGTGGTAGAGATGTCGGAATGCCCCAGCATCTCCTGGACCGAGCGCAGATCGGCGCCGTTTTCGATAAGGTGGGTGGCAAAGGAGTGGCGGAGCGTGTGCGGGGTCACATCGCCGCTTATCCTGGACTGCTGCGCATATTTTTTCAGGATTTTCCAGAAACCCTGCCGGGTCAGGCGCCGCCCGTGATGGTTCAGGAACAGGGCCCTCTCGTCGTGCGCCTTGAGCATTTTCGGGCGGCAGCTATGCAGGTACTCCCGGACATAGTTCACCGCCACGGAGCCGACGGGCACGATGCGCTCTTTCATGCCCTTGCCCCGGCAGCGCAGGTATCCCACCTCGGGGCTGAAATCGGAAGTGTTCAGGGAGACGAGCTCGGAAACCCGGATGCCCGAGGCGTAGAGCAGTTCAAGCATGGCCTTGTCCCGCAAGCCCGATTGCCCGTCATCCCGCGGCTGCCGCAGCAGCCGGTCCACCTCTTTGGCCGTCAAAACGCGGGGCAGTTTTTTCTCGATCCGGGGGGCCTTGACCAGCTGGGCCGGGTTGTTCTCCAGCAGGTCCTCCTGAACCAAAAAATTAAAAAAGGAGCGGATGGAGGCCACATTGCGCGAGATGGTGGAAGGGGCCCGCCCCTCCTCTTTCAGGGAAAGAAGATAGCCGGTAATGAGCCCGCGATCCACATGCGCCGCCCTTTCCACCTTTTTTTTCTTCAAAAAAAGAAAAAATTTGTTCAGGTCGCGGCTGTAGGACTCCAGGGTGTTGCGGGCCAATCCCTTTTCCACCGAGAGGTAGTGGGAAAAGTGCTCGAGGAATGATTGCATACAATGACTGCCCCCATATGAAAATTCTTCAACATATTCCACAACGGGAGAGTAAAATCCTTTTTTTCGCAGCCCCCATGAGGCTATATTTGGCTGATGGCCGGGATCAGCATTTTCAGGAATACAGGTGAGATGTAGGCCTCCACCAGCACCGCCGCCGCCAGCAGCAGCCCCACCAGGAGAAAGACCATGGAATAGGGCGCCAGGTGCTCCCGCAGGGGACAGGGACGCTTCTCCAGGCGGCAGCGCAGGCGCAGCCAGGAGAAGGAGAAGCCGGTGACGCTGCCGGCGATAAGCGCCGGAACCAGGATCAAATTATGGGGCAGGAGAGAACCGGCTGCAAAAAGGACGCCCCGCAGCGAAGCCCGCTGCACCAGAAACCCGACGGTAAAACCCAACGAGAAGCCGCGCAGCCCCACCAGGGCGCCGATGACCGGAAATCCGAACAGGAATATGCCCAGCAGCCAGATCAGCAGGAGGTACTGATAATTCAAAATAAGCGCCTGCCTGAAGACCGCCCTCTGATCAACGGCTCCCGCACCGCTGAGACTATCGATAAAGGAGCCGAAATAGCGGTTCAGCAGAAGCTGCTGCTCCGCCCCCAGCCCGCGCAGCGCCAGCGCTCCGGCCAGCACACCGCCGGTAAACAGGGCGGTGATTAAAATATATGTTCCCATATTTTCCCGAAAATATTCCTGCAAATCCCGCCGCACCTCGTCCACTTTGCCGCCTCCCGCCGGGAATTCGATTATCTTTATGCCCGGGCGCCGGGAATTATGCAGTTAGCAGGGCGGCAAAGTGCAGGGCAATGATGGTCTTGGCATCGTTGATCCGGCCCCGGTGAAGTTCCTGCTGCGCTGCGGCCAGATCGAGCCAAAGCGGTTCCAGAGCCTCATCGCCGTCGGGCGCGGGCGGCCCCTGGGAAACCCCCCGGGCCAGAAAGAGATAAATTTTTTCATCGCAGAAACCGGGCGAGGTATAGAACCAGGTCAACTCCGTCCATTCCCCTCCCCGGCAGCCCGTCTCCTCCATCAGCTCCCGGCGCGCACAGGCCAGCGGCTCCTCTCCCGCCTCAAGTTTCCCCGCCGGCACCTCCAGGATGATTCCGGAGACGGCGTGGCGGTACTGCCTCACCAGGAGCACGCGCTGTTCTTGATCCAGCACCAGTATGGCCACGGCGCCCGGATGCTCCACTATTTCCCGCCAGGCCTCTTTCTTCCCGCCCGTAAAAACCCGATCCCGGCGCAAATTGACGATCCGGCCCCGGTAGAGATAGGTCGAGGAGAGCCTCTGCTCCTCCAACTTTTTCTCCGGCTGTTCCATTCTCTCTCCCTCTTTCTTTCCGCTCCATCAGCCGCAGCGCAGCGGCGGCCGCGGCGGCGGCGGCATCAAAATAGCAGGGGTCGTCGCCGTAAGCACGCCCCATGCTCTCCATCTCCCCCAGCTCCAGCCGCCGCATGATCTTTTCCAGGGGCGGCGTCTGGATGAGCTGCAGCCGGTGGCGCCCGGGCAAACCCCGCCGGGCCAGCTGGTTCAGGCAGAGGCGCAGCTGCGGCGCGGGCATCCGCGGCAGCGGCAGCAGCGCCGGCGCAAGGGCGGCCAGACCCAGGGCGGTAAGCGTGTGATGGCTGACCCCGAAATGGCGGCGGCGGCGGTCCGCAAAAGAGATGCGGGGGATGTAGACCGGCGTCCCCCCGAGGGCGCTGACGCGGTTGACATGATCACCCGTCTCCATTCCGCTGAAGCCCAGGCTGCTCCCGGTACCGATGCTGCCGGGTCCGGGGCCGAGCACGACAACGTCGGCCCCTACCAGGCTGCGGCAGGCGGCAAGGGCCGAATAGACATTTACCGCCTCGAGGGCGCCGCCAAAAGCATGCCCGCAGGTGACGGTGCTGCTGAGCAGGCCCCTTTCCTCCAGGCGGGCAATGGTGCGGCTGAAACGGAGGGGCAGGGCCGTTCCGTCCGTCATGATGCAGGCCACCCGGCAGGAGGGCCGGCAGTACTTCAAAACCGCCACGGCGGGGGCGACCATGCTGTGCAGCTCCCCGATGAGCACCGGCATCTCCCCGAGGCCTGCAAAACGGGCCAGCTGCGCCCGGTGCCCGGCCTCGCGCTCCTCGCAGCCGAGCACGCGCATCTGCCAGGGCGTATAGTTGAGCTTCATGATATGGCCGCGGCCCTTGAAAGGAAGAGGCGGGCGGCTGAAATTGTATTCCACGAAGTGATAGCCCCCGCTGCCCAGCGCCAGGTGGAGCGCTGTCGTATTCAGCAGGAGCCGGTCGCCGCATTTCACCGGGCCGGTAATACAGTCGTAATTCAGGGCCGGATATTCACCGCTCTCCACGAGCACAGTGAGCTCCGTGACGGGGCCCCGCCCCGCCCTGACCCGGCCGGCCCTGCCGATCTGATGACGGATCAACTGGTCCATGATCCCACCTTTGTTATTGTTCTCCGCCTCCGGCCAATAATCCTTGCGGTTTTCCCCCGTTGCCCCATTGAATATATATCAGGAGAACCGTCCCCGTGATATATTATTTTTCCCGGAGGCGGCCCAGGCAGTCGAGACGATGCAGGAGCGGTGCGCCCTCTATGAGCCGGCTGATGGAATAGTACTCGGAAAAGAGATGGATGCCGCTCCAGAAGAGAAGCAGAGCCGCCTGGATCGGGAGGGGCAGGCAGAGCACGGCCGCGGCCCCCAGGATCACGCCGAGCATGTTCGCGCCGCAGTCGCCCAGCATCCCCGCCGCTTCCAGATCCAGGGGAGCCAGGGCCAGGGCTCCGGCCATCAGGGGCAGGAGCAGCCGCGCTGCAGCGGCCGGTGCATGGGCCAGGAATATGGTGGCCACGGCGCCGGCAAAGAATATTTTCAGGGCCCGGCCGGGACGGCGGTCAAAAAGGTTGATCCCGTTGGCGCTGAGCAGGAGCAGCGGCAGCGCCGCCAGCCTGCGCCAGAGGGGAAAGGGGAGCGCCGCGGCAAATATGAACGCCACGGGCAGGGCCGTGATCACCTTCAGCAGGCCGCCGGTGAGCCGCCCCTCCCTCCCGGCGGCGAAATGGCCCTTGAAGCCGCTCGTCCTGTCGCTCATCAGATCATCCCACAGGCCGAGAAAGGCAAAGCCCGTCAGCAGGAAGAGCAGGGGCGCTGCCTGCGGGGCGGCGGCACCGCCCCAGGCCGCCGCCGCAGCTCCGGGGAGGATGCCCAGCAGCAGCGCCGGCCCCAGGGCCGCGGGAACGGCCCTGCCGCGGTAGTTCGCCCCCTCCATCTTGCTGTCCCTGTAGAGGCGGATCAGGCCGCGGGCCAGGGCGGCGGTCCAGAGGGCCGTTGCCGGCAAGAGCAGGACCGGGGCGGGATCAGGCAAGGTTGCCGGCCCCCCTTCGCATCAGGCGCCGGCGGCGGCGCCAGAGCTCATGCAGCAGGGCCGCGCACTGGCGGCCCCGGTGCAGAAAGGCGGCGGGCGATCCGCCCCTCTCGCGATGGGACATCAGGGTGGGCACCTCCAGAACCCGGCAGCCCCGCTGCAGCAGGTCCAGGGTCAGGGCCACCTCCAGGCCGAAGCCGCGCGGCGGACAGGTGAGCAGCTGCAGCAGTTCGCGGCGCAGGACCCTCTGACCGGAGAGGGGCTCGCGGGCCACCCAGCCGGTGGAGCGGTGGATGGACCAGGCCGCCAGCCTTTTTACCAGGCCGAAGCCGCCCCTGCGGCTTCCCGCGGGGAAGCGGGCCACGGTCATCTCCGCCCGGCCCTGCATGAGCGGCGGCAACAATTTTTCCAGTTCTGCAGCCGAATCCCCCAGATCGGCGTCCAGCAGGGCCAGGTAGGGAGCGCGGGCAAGGGCGGCCCCGCGCAGCACCGCCTCCCCCTTTCCACCGTTGCGGGGCAGCCGTAAAACCCGCACCCCGGCGGCGGCGGCTTCGGCCGCGGTTCCATCGGTGGAGCCGTCGTCCACCACCAGGATCCGCCGGATCTGCGGCAGCCCCTGCAGGGCGGCAATGGTGCGGCCGATATAGCGGGCCTCGTTGTAGGCCGGTATGAGCACATCAAGATCCATTCCAATCCACCCCCGCCGGCGCCGGAAAGAGACCCTCTCCGGCGCTGTCAAATCCATAGTGGCCCTCCGCCCCTTCGGCCAGCATCAGCAGCAGGGCGATCTGCCCCCAGAAAGTATCGATATTGTCCACCAGGCTCGGCCCGGGCTCCATCCCGGGCGGCGCCGGGACCCCGGCAGCCCCCTGCCAGGGAAAAAGGGCGATCGTCCGGAGGCCCCCTTCATGCAGGCTGCACCAGAGTTCCTCGAGCATACCGCCCGGGGGCATCCCCCCCTGTGCCGGCAGGAGCAGGCAGCAATCCGGGGGCCAGACAGGGGGCTTGCCGGCGCCCTCCCGGAGAAGCAGCCCCGCCGCCTCCAGCTCCCCGGCGGCAATCATCCCCGCATCGAGGGGCGGGGCCGACCCCCCCTCCTCCCCAGGCCCCGGCGGCCCCGCCTTTTTCCCGCAGGATTCCGGCCGCTCCTGAACGAGAAAGAGGGTCACCCCGGCGCCGCCCGCCTCCAGCAGCCCCTTCACGGCGCCGGCTTCCCCGGCGCAGCAGCTGAAGATAACGATCTCCTTCCCGGCCAGCAGACCGCGGAAACCCCGGTGCAGCAGCGGTTTGACCCCTTCCCAGCGCTGCAGTTCCAGATCCTGCTGCCGCCTGGTCTCCTGAAGACGGGCCAGACGATCCTCCATCAGCTCCATGACATTGCGCTGGTTGGCCGCAAGGATGCCGTCGCCGAAGGAGACGCCGATGAGAATGCCCAGGGCCAGGGCCAGGAAGACGGCGCCCGTCGCAATCAGATATTCCCGGTAATTCAAGATAGATACACCGCCTTGACGGAGCCTAGGGCAGCAGCCTGAGCCGGAAAAGCAGAAGACGCAGCAGGTGCCGGACCGGTGGAGAGTAAAAAACCATGGTCAAAAGAGGGCTCAGTCCGGCGCAGATGGCCAGGGGGAGCAGGAAGCCGGCGCTCTGCGGCCGGTACAGGCGGCTGACCCCCTTGGCGTCGATGAGGCGGTCGCCCACCCTCAGGCGGACCAGAAAGGTGCTGGCCATGCCCATGCGCCCCTTCTCCAGAAATTCCGTCATTGAAAAATGAGTCCCCACGGCGACAATGAGCGCCGCCCCCAGATCATGGGCCAGCAGCAGGGCTATATCCTCGCTCGTCCCCGGAGCGCTGAAAACGCGGTACGGCAGGCCCAGCCTCTCCAGGCGCCCGCGCCCCGGGACGCCCCTGCCGTCGGAGTAAGCATGCACCACCACGTCGCGGGCCCGCCGCAGCGCCTCATCGCTCACGCTGTCCATATCGCCGATGATCAGATCGGGGGTCAATCCAAATTCCAGGAGGGCGTCCCCGCCCCCGTCCACACCCACCAGAACGGGCTTCATCTCCCTGAGGTAGCTCTGCAGGGCCCGCAGATCATCGCGGAAGCCCTTTCCCCGCACCACCACCACGGCATCGCGATCCTGGAAAACGGTCTTCAAGGTGGGGAAGCGAAAGCTTTCGGTGATCAGGCGCCTCTCCCGGTAAGCGTGATCCAGAGTGTTCACCAGGAAATTCTCGGTAATTTCCTCCCGCCGCATCATGGCGGAGCGGTGCAGGCGCTCGCAGCCTTTCTCCGTAAGGCGGCTGCCGCGGCCGATCTCCACGCCCCGGCAGAACACGGAGCCTCCCTCGACCGTCACCCTCTCACCCTCGGCAACACTTTCAAAGAAAGGCTCGCCCAGATTCTCCACCAGGTGCACTCTCCGGCGCAGCAGCTGCTGCAGGGGAGCGGGCGGAAAGAGGCCGCTGCAGAAGGGCCCCGTGTTCAAGACGGCCCTGACGCCGCAGTGCAGCAGCCCCTCGGCGGCGGTCCAATCCAGGTCGCGGTGGGAGATGAGAGCGATCTCGCCGGAACGGAGCCGCCGGACCAGCCTTTTTGTGGAGCGATCCTTGCGCAGCCGCCCCCTGGAACCGGACTCTTTTTTTTGCCTGAGCAGGGAGGAAAACATCTCTTTGCCTCACCCTTGTTTAGTTTTCCCCCATCTTCGCTGCACATATTAAACAAATCAAGCCAACCCTTCCGTAAAGGTGATCAGATGTCAAATATAAGATTGTATGTTATGTCAACTGGAGAGCATAAAGATCAGCCCTGGCGGACAATTTAAAAAAGCTTCTCCCGTGGAAACAACCCGATAAAAAAGTGGAAGGAACCGTGCACTTCATGAAATCTGGGCGGCTCAAATATTTACTCTTGCTTTTTCTGGTTATTGGCCTTTTCTGCGCTGCTCTGGCCACATGGCAGCTGCGGGTAAACACTGCGGAGCATGTCAGGATATACCAGGGCGGATCGTATTATGTTAACTTGCGTCTCCCCTTTCTGTACGTGCGCGGCGACCGCGATGATGTGGTCCTTTTCAACGGCAACCCCCTGCTGAAAGATCTGAGCCGGGTCAGCGCCCCCATCAGCCTGGTGGGCCACGGCCTGGGAGAGGTGAAGCTCGAGTTCTCGCTCTTCGGCTGGATACCGCTGCGCCGGGTCACGGTGAATGTGCTGCCCGAGGTGAGGCTGGTCCCGGGGGGGCACTCCATCGGGATCAAGCTCAGGTCACAGGGGGTAAACGTGGTGGGCTATTATTTTTTTGACGTCTCCGGAAAGAGCATGTCCCCGGCCCGGGAAGCGGGGGTGAAGGTCGGCGACACCATTCTGAAAATAAACGGGGCGGATGTGGAGGACGCCCCCGGTGCGGCCAGGCTGCTGGCCGGCGGTGAGGGGCGGCGGGTCCGGCTGCTCATCAGCCGCGGCGGCGAGCTGATCAGCCTGTGGGTCACGCCCCGCTACTCCCCCCCGGACAAGGCCTACCGGATCGGCCTGTACCTGCGCGACACCGCCGCCGGGGTGGGCACCCTCACCTTCTACGATCCGGGGTCAAATCAGTACGGAGCCCTGGGACATGTCATTCTCGACTCCGACACCCACCAGCCCATCAACCTGAGCGAAGGCTCCATTGTCAAGGCCAAAATTATCGGGATCAAGGCGGCCCAGCGCGGCCGGCCCGGCGAGAAAACGGGCATCTTCGTTGAAGACAGCTTCGGCAGCATCAGTAAAAATACACCTTACGGGATCTTTGGAAGCATCAGCGATCCGGCCAGGGTGGATACCCCCTGCCGCGATGCGCTGCCCATGGCCCTTTCCACGGAGGCGCAGACCGGCCCCGCCGAGATCCTTACCGTCATTGACGGGGAGACCATCGGCAGCTATGCGGTGGTAATCGAGAAGATCGCGTACCAGACCGATCCCTCGGACAAGGGAATGATCGTCCGCGTTGTGGATGAGGAACTGCTCCGGTGCACAGGGGGGATTATCCAGGGAATGAGCGGCAGCCCCATCATCCAGAACGGGAAGATCATCGGCGCCGTGACCCATGTCTTTATCAATGATCCCACCCGGGGCTACGGTATATTTGTGGAATGGATGTGCCAGGAGGCTGAAATATTTACCAATAATTAATAAAATTTATAATAGTAAGAAGGAACTTACATCCCTGTGTCGAATTTTTTATAAAAGCTTTTAATAAATAGCAGGAGGGTAATAAAGTGTTAAAATTGGTAGTGGCTGATGATAATCGTGAGTTCAACGAATTGCTGACAACATATCTCTCGATGCAACCTGATTTTGAAATTGTGGGCCGGGCCCACAACGGGAAAGAAGTGCTGGATCTGTTTCAAGCCAACCATGTTGATGTCCTCATCCTGGATATAATCATGCCGTACCTGGACGGAATCGGTGTGCTGGAAGCACTGGCGGAAATGGAACTGGAGCATAGACCGCAGGTGATCATGCTCACGGCCTTCGGCCACGAGAGCATCACCAGAAGGGCCATGGAGCTGGGCGCGGCCTACTACATTCTCAAACCCTTTGACATGGAGATTCTTCCCGACCGGATCCGGCAGCTGAACAGCACCGCCGCCATAATGGAGGGCGAAACCCCGGCCTGTACCGCCAGGAAAGCGGCCCCCAGAATACCGCTGAAGGAAGAGGTCACCGAGATCATGCACCAGATCGGCATTCCCGCCCACATCAAAGGCTATCTCTACCTGCGCCAGGCCATTATCATGGTGGTGGAGGACATCGACCTGCTGGGCTCCATCACGAAGATCCTCTACCCCGAAATAGCCAAACATTTTGACACCACCCCCAGCCGGGTGGAGAGGGCAATTCGCCATGCCATCGAGGTGGCCTGGGCCCGCAACAACATAGATGTGATCAAGAAATTTTTCGGCTACACCATCAAGACGGAAAAGGGGAAACCCACCAATTCAGAATTCATTGCCATGATGGCGGACCGGCTGCGCCTGCGCAACAGGTCAACCACGGCGTACAGCTAGTTTTTTTGGATGAAGGGCGGGGAACCCCGCCCTGAAGTTATGTTGCTCAAGGCCGGTGCAAGCCGCCGGCATTGAGTAACCTCTATTTCAGGCCGTGGCGGGCCAGCTTCTCGTAGAACCAGGAGCGGCTCATGCCCAGCAGCCGGGCCGCCTCGCTCCTGTTGCCGCCCGCTTTCTTCAAGGCGCCCAGGATGGTCTCGCGTTCCAGCGCCTCCTGCTGCCTCCGGTAATCTTTCAGGGCGGCTTTCCCGGCATCCGCAGCCGCACCCTCCGCTTCGCCCGCCGCGAGGGACTCTTTTACTTGCCGCCGCAGGTGGGGCGGCAGATCCCCCGCCTCGATGACCCTGGCGCCGGTAAAGTTCATGGCCCGCTCCACGGCATTCTCCAGCTCGCGCACATTCCCGGGCCAGTCATAGGCCTGCAGGAGCGCAAGCGCCTCCCTGGAGATATCCTGCACCTCCAGGCCGAAAACAGCATTGTATTTGCGCAAAAAAGCATGCACCAGGGGCAGGATATCCTCGGGCCGCCGGCGCAGCGGCGGTACGGGCAGCGAGATCACATTGAGCCTGAAGTAGAGGTCCTTGCGAAAGGCGCCGCCCGAAACCTTCTGCTCCAGATCCTGGTTTGTCGCCGCAATGACCCGCAGATCGACGCGCCTTGAGCCGGTGCCGCCCAGGCGTTCAAAGCTGCGGTCCTGCAAAAAATGCAGCAGCTTTGCCTGCAGGGGCAGGGGCAGGTCGCCGATCTCATCGAGGAAGAGGGTGCCCCCCTCGGCCAGCTCGATGCGCCCGGCCTTGCCCGACCTCTGCGCCCCGGTAAAGGCGCCGGGAGCGTAACCGAAAAGTTCCGACTCGAGCAGGTTTTCCGGAATGGCGGCGCAGTTGATCTTGACAAAGGGCCCCTCCCGGCGCGGTCCGTCATAATGGATGGACTGGGCAAAGAGCTCCTTGCCCACGCCGCTTTCCCCGTGCACCAGCACCGTGGAAAGGCTCTGGGCGGCCAGGCGGGCTTCCCTTTTCAGGCGCTCCATGTCCGGACTCAGGGTGATGATGTCGTCGAAGCAGTAGGGACGCTCCCGGTGGCGCTCCTTTTTCAGCTCGGCCTGGAAGTGGGCCAGGCGGTGATCCATGGCCTCCAGCCGCCGGGCCAGGTCCCGCAGTTCATCCACGCGGCGGAAGCTGATCTTGCCCACGGCCCCGATGATATGCCCCTCGCGGACGATGGGGAGCCGGGAGACAACATAGGGCTTGCCCTCGATGAACTGGATGTCGTTCAGCTCGGGGATGCCCGTTTTTACGATAACGTGCAGCCTGCTGTTCTCCAGGATTTCATCCACCGGGCGGTGCAGCACCTCTGCCTCGCCCAGGCGCACGAAATCGAGGAAAGAGCGGTTTACCAGGATCACGGCGCCCTGCTCATCAACAACCACGATGGCGTCGTAGCCGATGTCCAGGACGGTCTGCAGGGTCCGGTTGAGGATCTTCACGCTGTCAAGCTCCTCGGCCACCTGCTCCAGTTCGGTAACATCCTGGAAGATGGCGATGCCGCCGGTGACGCGCCCGCCGTCGAGAAGGGGGGTCTTGTTCACAACGGTGATGGCCCCGCGATGCGAGTACTTGGCCCCGATCTCCACCGTCCCCTCTTTGAGCAGCGCCGCCATGCCCAGCCCCGGCAAAAATTCGTCCAGGTGGCGGCCGGCGGCGCTTTCTCCCTCCAGCCCGAAGAGCTGGGCTGCGGCGCGGTTGATCAGGTTGATGCGGCAGGAGCGGTCCACCGAGATGAGGCCGTTGTGCATGGCCTGGTACATGGCCCTGAGGCGGGCGTTGAGCATGCGCTCTTCCTTGAAGAGAGAGGTGATCAGCTCCACCTTGGTGAAAAGCCCGGCCACGGTGCCGTCCTTCTCCACCACCACACCCGTACCCACGGGGATGCGGTGCACCGTCTCGATCACCTCGCTGTACGTCAGATCCACCGGGATCTTGACCACGTTGCGGTTGTAAAACCTGTACACCGGTTCATCCAGGGTGCTCGCTTTGAGCAGGGCATCGTAAAGGTTGGTCTTGGTGAAGATGCCGGCCAGGGTGCCGTCGTCATTCAGGACAGGCAGGCCGTCGCGCCGGCTGCTGCGCAGCATGCGCACCGCCCTTTTCAGGCTGTCGCCGGGCTGAAGGGTGGCAAAATTCCGGGTCATCATATCGGCAAGACGCATTGTATTCCCTCCGGGTCAAGAGTCGGGGTGCGCCTCTTTCTTGAAGCGCTCCGCCCGCTCCACAAGGCTCTCCACATGGTCCAGGCCGGCCCTGTCGATCTCCGCCCCGTCGAGCATGCGGGCGATCTCCATGCGCCGTTCCGCCGCATCGAGGTGCGCCGCCCTGGTCAGGGTGCGCTCCCCGGCGGTCTCCTTGTACAGGCGCACATGGCTGTCGGCCATGGCGGCGATCCGGGGGCTGTGAGTGACGCAGATGATCTGGTGGTGCGCCGCCAGCAGCGCCAGCTTCTCGGCCACGGCCTGAATGGCGGCGCCGCCGATGCCGGCGTCAACTTCGTCAAATATGAGCGTGGGAATGCGGTCCTCGCCGGCAAAGATGCTTTTCACGGCGAGCATGACCCGCGACATCTCGCCGCCCGAAATGATCCTGGCCAGGGATCTGAGCTCCTCGCCGGGATTGGCGGAGAAGAGAAATTCCACGCTGTCCTTCCCCCGGGGGGTAAACCGGTCCAGGGGGTCGATCTGCACGGCGAAGCGGGCCCTGGGCATGGCCAGCTCCTCCAGGGCGCCGCTCAGGGGCCGCTCCAGCAACGCCGCCGCCTCTCTCCGGGACTCGCTCAGCCTGCGGGAGGCCTCCCCGAGCTGCTCCGCAGCGGCGGCTATCTCCTGCTCGAGCTCCCGGGCCAGGGCCTCGCTGTTCCGCAGCCTCTCCAGCTCCTCCGCGGCCCGGCGGCCGAAGTCGACGACCTCCTCCAGGGCGGGGCCGTACTTCCTTTTCAGGCCCTGCAGCTGCTCCAGGCGCCGCTGCACCGTTTCCAGCTCGGCGGGGTTGTACTCGAAGGCGGCCCGGTAATCGCGCAGCACAAAGGAGGCCTCCTCCATCTGGGCGGCGGCGCTCTCCAGCATCCCCACCAGGGGGGCCAGCTTTTCGTCGATCTGCGCCGCCTCCCCGAGCTGCCCCTGCACAAGGGCCAGCATATCCACGATGGAGGGCCGATCGCTGCGCTCATCGCCGCGGTAGATGGCGCCGTAAGCGCTCTCCACCAGCTCGCCCAATCTCCCGGCATGGGCCAGGATCCTTTCCCTGCCGAGCAGCCTCTCCTCCTCGCCCGGATCTATCCTGGCCGCCTCGATCTCGCCCAGCTGAAAGGAGAGCACATCCATCCTCCGCTCCCGTTCGGCACTGTCCGCTCCCAGGGCGGCGAGCTGCTCCAGAAGCTCCTGCCGCTTTCCGTAAAGGCTCTCCACGCGGCGGAGGGCCTCCGCAC